>CATZIC010000024.1 GCA_958419945.1 uncultured Clostridia bacterium
GTAGCGGTCTCCAAAACCGTAGGTTGCGTGTTCGAATCGCGTCTCCCCTGCCAAAAAAATACACGGCATTTTTGCCGTGTATTTTTTGTTTTGTCAAAGTAAAATGATTCGAACACGCAACCCCACACGCGTAAGCGTGTAAATTATATAATAAATGGGCTAACGGCTTAATAATGCGAGCAAAAGAGAAGGGGATAAATATAATCAATAATTGAAGTGGCATTCGTTAAGCCGTTCGAATCGCGTCTCCACTGCCAAAAAAACACACTGCATTTATCGTAATTTCCATAGGGAATTTTACCACAGGAACAAAATATAAGTATAGCAAAATATAAGTATAGCGCACTATACCTTGCAAGCAAGGCAAGTGCGCTTATTAGTTTTACTTTTTAAGTTGTTTGTTGTATGATAATGGAGCGATAAACAGTAATTTATAGATTCATAGAACCAAGGAGAACAATTATGTACAAAGAATTGATTATAGAATTAACGCAGGGAAATGAATTTGTAAAAATCCAACCGCCTTGCCCCGAAAGAGAGATTAAACACGCTGAAAAGATAGTTGGGTATCCTTTTCCGAAGGAGTTACGGGCATTGCTTCAGGAATTGGATGGCGACAAATATCTCCTCTTGTCTGCAAAAGAGATTATCGAACAAACCAAACTTAACAAAGAAATTCAAGAAGCGTATAGCGATGAGGAATTTGTAAAAGATTTAGATCGATTACTCTTTTTTGCCACAAACGGCTGCGGGGATTACTATTGCTACCTCGCCAACTCCGATGGGGTTTTCGATGAAACCATTATCTACATCTGGAAACACGAAGAGTATTATTGTGAAAAGGTCGCCACAAATATGACGGAACTTATCAGTCGGTATTACAACGACGAAATTTGATGGGCATATAAAATTCAATTTATCGGGCGATTATAAAAAGCGAAGAATTTTAAAGTTCTTCGCTTTTTTATTCCCTATGGGAAATTCGCATTTTTGCCGTGTATTTTTTTGTTTTGTCAAGGTGAAATGATTCGAACACGCAACCACACATGATAAAGTTGACGAGTCAAACTTATATATTTCTCAACGCTTGCAAAGTTTTTAAACTTGTTATATAATATACTTTGCCTTTAAAATGGTTTAAACTATTCAACAACAACCAATCATTAAAACGGAATATAAAAGTATGAAAAAGGTAACAATCTACACGGACGGAGCATGTTCCTGTAATCCGGGGTCGGGCGGCTACGGTGCAATTTTAATATATAAGCAAACCGAAAAGGTTATTTCGGGCGGTGAGGCGAATACAACCAACAACCGCATGGAACTTTTGGCTGTAATAAAAGGCCTTTCCGCATTAAAAGAAAGGTGCGAGGTATCCTTATACAGCGATTCCGCTTACGTCGTCAACGCCATAAGCCAAGGTTGGGTGTACGGTTGGGAGCATAACGGTTGGAAAACTTCCGACAAGCAGCCCGTAAAAAACCGTGAACTTTGGGAAGACCTTATTAAACTTATATCCTATCATAAGGTGGAGTTTATCAAGGTAAAAGGGCATGCGGACAACGAATACAACAACCGTTGCGACGAAATTGCCCGTCAGGAAGTCGCAAAAATCACATAGTCATAGACTACCGAAATCACGCAATAATTTTTTGGCATAACAGCCCGATAAAGTCAAGTATAATAACTGTATAAGACGTTAAAGGCTATGCGAAAAAAAGAAATTGTATCAAGCGTAATTTCAGTAATAATAGTACTTATATTGGGCGTTATATCAGCCCTTTTTCTTATTCTTTACGTAAACCGTGCGGAAGGCTTTTTACAAACCTTCCGCAAGCCCGTTTTATATACGGGTATAACGGTAATAGCTCTTATCTGCGTTATAGGAAGCGTGTTTTCGGTAACCTATAAACGTTTTGTATTAAGGCTTTTGATATCCTTTCTCGGCTTTTCGGTATTTTTGCTTGCGCTTTTATATATTCTCGACGTAAGCGGTTTTAAGGAAAATTTTTCTTCCGTGGAAAGCCTTCGGGCATACATACAAAAAAACGGCGGTTACGCCGTAGTTATAACTCTGATAATACAAATTTTACAGGTAATAATTTTGCCCATTCCGGGAATAATCTCAATAGGTGCGTCGGTTGCTTTATTCGGCCCTTTAAAAGGTGCCCTTATAAGTTACGCGGGCATTTTTACAGGTTCTTTGGCAGGCTTTTTCATAGGTCGAAAACTCGGCTATAAAGTGGTTGCCTTCGTGGTAGGTGAAAACAGCCTGCAAAAGGCTCAAAACACCGTGAAAGGTAAGGATAAAGCCTTTTTGACCGCAATGTTTTTACTGCCGTTTTTCCCCGACGACCTTCTTTGTTTCGTCGCAGGGCTATCCACAATGACAGGCGGCTATTTTATCCCCATGATAGCGGTTACAAGGCTTATTTCCGTTTTCGTTACGGCGTATTCGGTAAACGGAAGCATAATACCGTATAACACCGCTTGGGGGGCTTCCTTATGGATAATAATCTTTCTTTTAACCGCTACTATATCGCAGTATCTTTACAAAAACGGGGATAAATTATCCTTTTCCGCCATCTTAAAAAAAATCAAAAGGCTATTTAAATGAGAACTATTTTACATTCCGATCTTAATAATTTCTACGCCTCTTGCGAGCAGGTTTATAACCCAAAATTAAGGGACGCCTATCTCGGCGTGTGCGGAAGCGTAAAGGACCGCCACGGCATAATTCTTGCCAAAAACGAAAAGGCAAAGGCGTTAGGTATAAAAACGGGCATGACCTTAAAAGCGGCAAGGGATCTTTGCCCGGAATTGGTGCTCGTGGAAGCCGACTTCGACAAGTACCTCGACTTTTCCGAAAAGGTGCGAAAAATCTACCTCGAATACACCGATTTAGTAGAGCCTTTCGGAATAGACGAAGCGTGGCTTGACGTAACGAGCAGTAAAATTTTCGGCGACGGAATAGCCATAGCCGACGAAATCAGAAGGCGTGTAAGAAAGCTCGGCTTAACAGCTTCGGTCGGGGTAAGTTTCAATAAGGTTTTCGCGAAACTCGGCTCGGATATGAAAAAGCCGGACGCAACCACCGTAATAAGCCAAAACGACTATAAAAACACGGTATGGAAACTTCCCGTTTCCGACCTTTTGATGGTAGGAAGAAGAACGGCGGACAAGCTTAAAAAATTCAACGTAAAAACGATAGGGGACTTAGCTAACACCGACGTCGATTTTTTAGTCCGAACCTTCGGCAAGTGGGGTGAAACTTTATCGGTTTTCGCAAGCGGTAATGACAATTCTCCCGTCAGAAAGTATGAAGAACCGGATGAAATAAAGTCGGTCGGTAACAGTATGACCTGTTACAGGGACTTAAAAGACGTAGAGGACGTGCATATAATGTTTTCGGTTTTATCAGACAGCGTTTCCTCCCGTACGATCAGAAAAAATTTAGGCCGTGCAAGCACCGTTTCCATAACGATTAGGGATGAAAATCTTCAATCTTTTTCGCGGCAGGCAAAGCTGAATCCGCCGTCATCTTTTTCCGAAGATATATTGTCCGCCGCTATGAAACTTTTTAATGAAAATTACGATTTTCAAAATGGGATACGCTCGCTCGGCGTTTCCGTGTCGGATTTTGTCGACGATAAAAGCCAACTTTCCATTTTCGAAGACCCCGATGATTACGAAAAGAAACTAAAACTTGCAAAAACCGTAAGCGATATAAGGGATAAATACGGGGCCTCGCTCGTTCAGAAGGCAATAAATCTTAAAGACAAGCGAATCTCTCGTGAAGACCCCGAAAACGAGCATACCGTTCACCCGCAAGGATTTACGTCGAAAGATTGAAAAACCTGTAAATTTTTGTTGTAAAAATTTTTGTTTGCGGTTATAATTGTGTGTGAAATATCTCTTCAAGGTGAAATATCTCTTCAAGGTGTAATATGACCGACGGAACCGTTCTTACCGAAAAGTTACTTGCCTACGCAAAGGAAAATTTGGAACTAAGCGATAGCGACGTATGCGTAAAACGCAACGAGCTTTTACGGCTTTTTAATCTCAAAACCACTGAGTTGCCTAAGGTTTTTTCAACTCCGACGCTTGATTCCCTTCAATCGGAAGTTCTTGACTATATAAAACAAAATTCCTTGTGCGCCGAAAACGAACAAAAAGCCTATTCGGCATTTATTTTCGGCACGCTTTTACCTTTGCCGTCATTTATAAATAAAAAATTCCGCACCTTGCGTGAAAAGTTCGGGGCGCACTACGCCTGCGATTATCTTTACAATCTTTCCGTAAAGGCGAGCGGAATCTCCGGCTTGGATTTTACAAAAATCACAACCTCTTATTTTAAAGCGGAAGGTGCCGAGGTTTTCACTTCCCAAAAAGGCTTTGACATAAAAAATACCGACGGCACCTACCCAAAGTGCGCTTTGTGCGAGGAAGCCGAAGGCTATTTGGGTACCGAAAGTTTTTACGGCGGCGCTACTCGCAGCGTTTCTTTAGACCTTAACGGCATGAACTGGAAAATGCGTTATATAGAGCCTTTAACCCGCCCGGAAGAAACTTTGGTATGCTTTTCCGAACACGGCAAAATTCCGACTTCGCAGGAAATCGTAATGTCTATGTTCGATTTTATCGAATATCTTCCCGACTATTCCGCCGAAATGCTGTTTTCAGACGGACAAAATACTTTCTTAAAACCGCACACCTATTTTACGGGCGGAATCTCTGTTCCTAAGACCTTTCCGCAGGAAAACTTGTTATCCGCTCGCTCCGACCTTTATCCCGACGTAGAGATATCGCTAAATAACGGCGTCGTAAGCGTTATAAGGCTTCAATCTTTTAACCGCAACACCCTTGAAAATCTTGTTATCGACATACTTGAAAAGTGGCAGGAATACGCCGATCTTTCGGTAGGTATATTCGGCAAGGGGATAGACGGCGTTTGCCATAACGGCAGTGCGCTGTCCGTAGAATACTCGCACGATAACAGATATTCTTGCGACGTAATCCTAACCTGTGAAAAGGTAGGCCCCGACAATGCGGAAGAGGTTTTTTCGGTGTTTGACGGCATGATGGGTTATCCCGCATGTTTCGGCAGGGTTTTCGCAGACGAAAGTCTATTAAAGGCAACGGAAATGCTTTCCGCAGTCTTAACCAAAAAAATTCCGACAGACGATAGTTTGTTTGCGCCGGAAAAAAGCCTTTACGGATATAGAGAAACCCTTGATTTACTCTTAAAAGAATATGGGTACTTTAAGGACTCGCAAAAGGCGGAAGCCGCAGTTAAACGCGCGGTCTTTGACGGCATAAAAAACGCAATGGCTAAAAAGTCTGCATTTTCCGAAGGCGACGTCGGTGCAAGGGCTCTAAGGCGCTTCCTCGCCACCGTAGATATAAGATAACGGTCTTTATTCTTGGACATATAAAAATTTTAAATGATTAAGGCGTATTTTTACGCCTTTTTTGTTTGCAATCACAAAAATTATAATGTATAATAGCAATGTAGAATTAAAATGGCGTAGATTGGGGATTTTTTCTGAAAAGCACCCGGTCTTGCAATCGCTTTTTGTCCCGTTTTTTCTCTTCGACGGCGGGAAGAAAACGATATAAACAGAATTCAAAGTTATATAACGTATGGAGGGTATATATGGAAAAAATAGGTTTGCTTAAATCCATGAAGGACAGTTTGCACGCCGAAAGTAAAGAAGTCAGAAAAATGATTTCCGAACTCGTCGATGCGGACAGTTTCGTGGAATTACAAAGCTATAGTTATTCTCACAATGATTTTTACGGCGAAAGTGCATTAGGTGAAGGCGTTGTAACGGGTTTTGCCACTATAAACGATAATCCCGTTTACGTTGCCGCCTTAAACGAAAAAGTACTTTCCGGCGGCTTAGGCCTCTCTAACTGCAAAAAAATCGTTAATTGCATGGATAAGGCGCAGCTTGCAGGCGCACCGATCGTGTATCTGCTTTCCTCGCAGGGTATCTTAGCAGGCGAAGGCGTAGACGCACTCGAAGGCGTTGCGGCGCTTCTCGGTAAATCGCAGGAATTAAGCGGTAACGTTCCGCAGATTGCGATATGCCAAGGAAAGGTTCTCGGCTCTGCAACGCTTTTAGCGGCACAATGCGATTACACCTATTATCTTAAAGGTGCTTGCGTTGCATTCAACAGTCCTTTGGTAATAGCGGCAAAAAGCAACGCCGTTTATAACGAAGGCGCTATCGGCGGCGCAGACAACGGCAACGGGCTTTGCACTTTCAGCGTGGAAGATATGACTGCCGTTAAGGAAAGCATTACCACCGTTTTGGAAACTTTGCCGGACTTCGGCGGTGTTTATGCCGAAACCGACGACGATTTCAACAGGGCTTCCGCTAATCTTAACGAAAAAGCGTGCGCAAAATGCCTTATTTCCGCAGTATTCGATAACGGTAAGTTTACCGAACTCGGCAAGACCTATGCTCCCGAAGTTTTAACGGGCATCGGCAGGGTAGGCGGTTATTCGGTTGCCGCAATAATATTTAACGGCGAAAACGGCGTAGAACTTACAAAATGCAACGTTGAAAAGGTAAAGGACTTCCTTTACTTTGCAACCGACAACAGGCTTCCCGTTTTGACGTTTGTGAATACTCTCGGTTTAAAACAGGACGGCGAAACCAATTCTTCAACCGTTTTAAAGAGCATTTCCGCACTTTTATGTGCGCTTAACTATTCAAGCGACGTTCCCCGTATCAACGTAATTTACGGCAAGGCAATCGGTTTAGGTTATACCTTATTCGGATCCAAAGCCTACGGTGCGGATTATTCCTTTGCTTTCTGCAATGCTGAAATCGGCGCAGTCAATTCCGAAGTCGGCGCAGAAATGGAATATGCTTATAAAGCAGGCGATAAAGAGGCTTTAAAGGAAAAGTTTGCTTCCACCGAACTTGATCCATTCAAGGCGGCAAAGAGCGGCTTTATCGATGACGTTATCGAACCGCAGTACGTTCGTCAATATCTTATTGCCGCACTTCAGATGCTTATATAAGAAGGTGCTAAGCTTATGAATAACTTATTGGCATTTTCTATGGAAAATTTCGGAAATGGCCTTTTCGTTTTCATTCTCGGTATGCTCGTAGTATTTTTCGGTATTGCGGTTATCGTTATGGTAATCTCGATTATCGGTAAAATCATGTCGGCAAAAAGAAAAAAGACGGAAGCAAAGGCAAATCAGACCGTAGAACAACCGGTAGTTACCGAAGAAGGTCTTACGCCGGAAACGGTTGCGGCGATAACCGCAGTATTATCTGCGTATTACTTTTCTAACGAAAGTAATTGCGAATTCAAAATCAAAAAAATAAAAAGGATTTATTAAGGAGTATCAATCATGCGTAATTTTATAGTAACTATAGACGGTAAACAATATGAAGTAGGCGTTGAAGAAGTAGGCGCGACTTCCGCTCCCCAGACCGCTGCACCGGCAGCTACGGCTGCTCCCGTACAGGCAAAGCCTGCCGCGGCCGCTCCCGCAAACGGAACCAAACTTAACGCTCCTATGCCGGGCATGATCAAAAAACTTGCCGTAGCAAACGGTACGAAAGTTAAAAAAGGCGACGTAATAGTCGTTTTGGAAGCAATGAAGATGGATAACGACCTTAACGCTCCTTGCGACGGCACCGTTACCTTCACGGTAAGCCAGGGCGCTAACGTAGAAACAGGCGCAACTTTGGCGGTTATAGCCTAAATAATAGGAGATTTGCGTGTATGAACTTAGGTACGATACTCGCAAGTGAATTTTGGGAAAGTATAGGCGGATCGCTATATAACTTGTGGCAACAGACCGGTGTTTTTCAGGGCACGGACTGGCGCAACTACGTAATGATCCTTATATCTTTCATATTATTCTATCTTGCAATAGTAAAAAAATTCGAACCTTTACTGCTACTGCCTATAGCATTCGGTATGTTTATCGTAAACATTCCGGGCGCTTACGGGGTGCTGTTCGGTACTAAAGGTTATATCGTAACGGATACCTTATCGAATACAGAAGTGGCAAGAGGTACGGCAGAAGAACTCGCAAAATATTTCGGAATGAATTTCGACGGGCTTGCTGCGGCTATGAAAGAGGGCTTTACAGCCACTCTAAGCGGCGTAAATTACACTTTTGCTGCCGAACAACTTTCGCTTTCTTCCGAAACCGTTATCAGAAACTACGGCTTATTCTACTACATTTACAAGGGCGTTGATTGGGTAATCTTCCCGCCGATTATATTCCTCGGCATCGGTTGTATGACAGACTTTGGTCCCTTGATTGCAAACCCCAAGAGCATGATTATCGGGGCGGCGGCTCAGCTCGGTATTTTCGTAACCTTCTTCGGTGCGTTATGCCTTCTCGGCTTTACCCCTATGGAATCGGGCGCAATCGCAATTATCGGCGGTGCGGACGGTCCTACGGCTATCTACGTAACTAAAAAACTCGCTGAAGATTTGCTTCCCGCAATCGCTATTTCCGCATATTCATATATGGCGCTTATTCCTATTATCCAAAAGCCTATTATGAGGCTTATGACGACGGATAAAGAACGCCGTATCAAAATGAAACAGTTAAGAACTGTATCAAAACTCGAAAAGATTATATTCCCCATAGCCGTTTCTTTGGTTGTAGGACTTCTTCTTCCCGATGCAATGCCGCTTTTAGGTATGTTAATGCTCGGTAACTTATTGAAAGAATCCGGTGTTACCGCAAGGCTTTCGGACACCGCGTCCAACGGTCTTATGAACACTATAACCATTTTCCTCGGCGTAATGGTTGGTTCCAAAGCAATCGGTGCAACCTTCCTTGCATGGAGCACTATAAAGATTATCATTCTCGGTCTTGTCGCATTCTGCTTAGGTACCATCGGCGGACTTTTGTGCGCAAAGATTATGAACAAGATTTCCGGCGGTCAGATAAACCCGCTTATCGGTTCTGCAGGCGTTTCCGCAGTACCTATGGCGGCAAGAATCTCTCAGGACGTCGGCAGGGAATACGATCCCGACAACCACTTACTCATGCATGCTATGGGACCTAACGTAGCAGGCGTTATCGGCTCGGCAATAGCGGCAGGCGTTTTACTTGCCGTATGTCCGTTACTTTAATAAGGAGTGCTAAATATTATGGCTAGAAAAGTTTATATAACAGAAACTATATTGCGTGATGCCCATCAATCGCAGGCGGCAACAAGGATGACCCTCGAACAAATGCTTCCTATGCTCGATAAGCTCGACGATATCGGCTACTATTCTTTGGAAGCTTGGGGCGGCGCAACCTTCGATTCCTGCTTAAGATTCTTAAACGAAGATCCGTGGGAAAGATTGCGTATTTTAAAATCACATCTTAAAAAGACTCCTATCCAGATGCTTTTAAGAGGGCAGAACCTTTTGGGTTACAAGCATTACGCCGACGACGTAGTGGACGAATTCGTTCGTTTAAGCATTAAAAACGGCGTAAAAATCATCAGAGTATTCGACGCATTAAACGACGTAAGAAACCTTGAAACGGCTATGAAGGCTATCAAGAAGTACGGCGGCGTATGCGAGGCAACGATCTGCTATACCACAAGCCCCGTACACACCAACGAATATTTCATCAAACTTGCCAAAACCCTTGAAGACATGGGTGCGGACAATATCTGTCTTAAAGATATGGCTAACCTTCTTTTGCCCTATACCGTTTACGAACTCATTAAGGGCATGAAAAAGGTATTAAAGCCGGAAACCAAAATCCACCTTCACACCCACAATACGTCCGGTACGGGCGATATGGTAAACTTAAAGGCGATCGAAGCCGGTTGCGATATCGTAGACTGCGCACTGTCTCCGCTCGGTAACGGCACGTCTCAGCCTGCAACCGAACCTTTGGTTGCAACGCTTCAGGGCACCGAATACGATACGGGTATCGACCTTAATAAGCTACTTCCCATAACCCAATATTTCCGTGGCGTAGCAGACGAATTAAAGGCACGCGGCGTACTTTCCGATAAGGTACTTAAAGTTGATATCAACACGCTTGTATATCAGGTTCCTGGCGGAATGCTATCGAACCTTATCAACCAGCTTAAACAGCAGAACAAGTCCGAAAAACTTATGGAAGTTCTTGCTGAAGTCCCCAACGTAAGAAAGGACTGCGGTTATCCTCCTTTGGTAACGCCGAGCAGTCAAATTGTTGGTACGCAGGCAGTTTTAAACGTACTTATGGGCGAAAGATACAAGATGGTTACCAAAGAATTTAAAGGACTTTTACGCGGTGAATACGGTAAACTTCCCGCAGAACCCAACCAAGAAGTTCTTAAGAAGATTGTCGGCGACGAACCTATGATTACTCACCGTCCCGCAGACGATATCGCACCCGAACTCGAACTTTACAAAAAGGAATGTGCGGAATACGTCGAGCAGGAAGAAGACGTTTTGTCCTATGCGGTATTTAATCAAGTTGCAATCAACTTCTTTAAATACAGACAGGCAAAAAAGACGGGCGTAGATAAAGATCTCGCGTCAAACAAAAACAGAGTATATCCCGCTTAATCGGATATTCGATTTAAACTTTACTTAGCCCGATGGAAAATCCCATCGGGCTAAGAGAAAATCCCGTGCTGAAAACAAGGAGGAAACAATGAAAACCATAGTTATAGGCGGCGGCCCCGCCGGCATGATAGCCTCCTACTTTTCAGCTACTACGGGAAACAAAACAATACTTATAGAAAAAAACGAAAAGCTCGGCAAAAAACTGTACATTACGGGTAAAGGTCGTTGTAACGTTACCAATAATTGCGACGTGAACGAATTTTTTACAAACGTAATTTCAAATCCACGTTTTTTGACGAGCGCAATTTATAATTTCACCCCGAACGACCTTATAGCGCTTTTGGAAAGCAACGGATTACAGCTGAAAACCGAAAGGGGAAACAGGGTTTTTCCGGTATCCGATAAATCGTCGGACGTTATTAAAACCATTTCAAATATGCTGAAATTTGCGGGTGTAGAAGTAAAACTTAACGAAACCGTCGAAAATATTATAGTAAACGACGGAATGGTCGAAAAGGTAGTAACCGACCTTGGCGATTACGAATGTGATAAAGTAATCGTGGCAACCGGCGGAATTTCCTATCCGCTGACGGGGTCCACCGGCGACGGATATCATTTTGCCAAAAGGTTCGGTCATAAAGTAACAAACCCCGTTCCCGCTTTGGTGCCGTTTAAAATAAAGGGCACTTATTGCACGGAATTATCGGGGCTTACACTAAAAAACATTACACTTAACGTAGATTATAACGGCAAACGGGTGGTAAGCGAGTTTGGCGAACTTTTATTTACTCACCAGGGCGTTTCCGGTCCCGTTGTCTTAACCGCTTCAAGTAAAATAAACAGGCTTGAAAAGTCCGCCGTTCGGATGTGGATTGACCTAAAGCCTGCGCTTGACGAAGAAACACTCGATCAAAGAATAATTCGTGATTTCGAGGAACTTAAGAACAGAGAACTTAAAAACTCTTTGCAAAAACTGCTTCCGTCAAGTTTGATACCCATAGTAATATCGAGAAGCGGTATAAAAGAAAGTAAACGCAATAACGAAATAACGAGGGAGGAAAGGCGCAAACTGCTTAACGTATTAAAGCATTTTACCCTCGATTACGACGGATTATGTCCGTTTTCTCAGGCAGTAGTAACCGCAGGAGGGGTTTCCGTCGATCAGGTAAATCCCAAAACCATGGAAAGCAAACTTGTAAAAGGTTTGTATTTTGCGGGGGAAGTGCTTGACGTTGACGCCTTAACGGGCGGTTTTAACCTGCAAATTGCCTTCGCCACCGGCGCTAAGGCTGGTTCTATATAAGTTATCATCGTCATTGCGATCTCGTCATTGCGAGGAGCGAAGCGACGAAGCAATCCAGACGTTAAAGTTATTTTACACTAATTATTTTAAATTCCTAATTCCACTTTAAAGATTTAGTTAAATTCTTACTTACTCACGAAAAAAAGGAGATTATATGCTTAATATAGCACTTGACGGGCCGAGCGGAAGCGGCAAAAGTACCGTTGCGGGTATTTTGGCGAATAAGCTCGATATACTTCATCTCGATACGGGCGCAATGTACCGTGCCTGTGCGCTTGCCGCGCTCAAAAGAAATATAAACTGTCTTGACGAGGAAGCCGTTTCCCGATTTATAGATGACATCGACCTTGTTATCCGTTACGAAGACGGCGGACAAAAAACCATTCTCGACGGGGAGGATGTTTCCCAAAAAATCCGCAACAACGAAGTTTCCATGATGTCCTCGGACATTTCATCACTTCCGACGGTGCGTCGCAAAATGGTGGAAATGCAAAGAGTAGTAGCAAAAAACAATTCCTGCATACTTGACGGCAGAGATATCGGCACGGTGGTTCTTCCCGACGCCGAATTCAAATTTTATATAACGGCAACGCCCGAGGTGCGTGCCGAAAGGAGAAGATTGGAACTTCTTGAAAAGGGGCAGGCGGTTGAATTTTCAGTTCTCTTAGAGGAAATCAACAGGCGGGACTACAACGACAGCCACCGTAAAATTTCACCGCTTAAACAGGCGGAGGACGCAATTTTGATAGACACTTCCGATTTGTCCGTGGAAGAGGTCGTCGATAAGATTGTATCGATTATAAACAATAAATAGTCAAATCAAAGATAATTCAAGGATTAAGTTTGGGAAATCTATGTTCATGTATCGTCTTGTAAGGGGAATAGCTTCGGCGTTTATACACCTGTTTTTCCCTTTTAAAGTTATCGGAAAGGAAAATTTATGTAAAGGTCCGTGCGTAGTGGTTTCCAACCACCTGTCAAACGCCGACGGCTTCATAATAGGAATGCAGTTTAAAGGAAGAATTACCATTCTTGCCAAAAAGGAAAGTTTTTCATCTAAACCGGTTGCCTGGTTTTTACGCACTTTGGGTGCGGTCCCCATCGACAGGGATAATCCCGACGCCGCAACCATCATAAACTGCATTAAATCACTGAAAAAAGGGGAAAAAGTACTTATTTTCCCGGAAGGCACGAGGAATAAAACCGATGAACCATTGCTTCCGCTTAAAGGCGGGGCGGCACTTTTGTCGCTTAAAAGCAAGGTTCCCGTTCAAACGATATTCATTTACGGAAAAAGCAAACTTTTCAGGCGTAATTTTGTAAAAATCGGCGAACCTTTCGAATTTACGGAATTTTACGATACCAAAGTCAATGCCGAAATTATCGATAAAGCCGACGAAAAAATAAGACAAATGCTCTTAAAAACGAGGGAAATCCCCGTAAAAAAAGGTAAATAAAATGGAAGTTATACTCGCAAAAAACAACGGTTTTTGCATGGGAGTTCGGCGTGCGGTAGACAAAGTCAAAAGTCTGATAGGCGAAAAGGTTTGCGTTTACGGCGAACTCGTCCACAATAAATCCGTAAACGAGGAACTTGTAAAGTCGGGCGTGAAAATTATTCACTCGCCGAAAGAAGCGGACTTTGATAAAGTGGTTATCCGTTCGCACGGGGCTTCCGAAAGCGACCTTGATTATTTCAGATCTATCGGGAAAGAAGTGGTTGATTGCACCTGTCCGTTCGTTTCGAAAATTCACGAAATCGTAAAAGAATATTCTCAAAAAGGTTACAAAATAATCATTTTAGGTGATAAAAACCACCCCGAAGTTATAGGAACTATCGGTTGGGTTCAGGGCGATACTCCTATCGTTACTGAGGAATTTGACCCCTCGTATGACTATAATCGGCACGAAAAAGTGTGTATTGTCGCCCAAACCACCTTCAATGAAACAAAATTAGCGATTTTTTTAGATAATTTTAAAAAAAATTATAGCAAAACAGTTGAGATTTTCCAAACTATTTGCTATACTACAAGGGAGCGTCAGAGGGAAGTCGCTTTTTTGGCAAAGAATTGCGATGCAATAATAGTTGTCGGGGATAAGGCTTCAAGCAACACCCGCAAACTTTACGAGATATCTTCCCGCTATTGCACCAACACTTCGTTTGTAAGCGATCCGGCTTTGTTTGACGCATCAAAGCATGTTAATTTTTTAAAGGTAGGTATTGTATCGGGGGCATCTACTCCACCCGAACAATCAATGGAGGTTTTCTCAAAAATGGAAGAAGTAGTCACTGAAGTTAAAACTGTAAACGAGATGGAAGAAGCTGTTGCCAAGCTTGAAAACGGCCAACAAAAATTCAGAAAGGGGCAAAAAATAGTTGCAACTATTTCTTCTGCTACGGATGAAGGTTTAGCTTTATACATCAATAATACCAAAAAGGAAATCCTTCTGCCTAAAGAAGAGCTCGACTGTGAAAAGTACAACAAAGCAGATTATGCATCTAAAGTAGGCGAAGAAATCGAAGTCCTTATCATTGGTCTTAACCCCGTTCTCCTTTCCGAAAAAGCTATAAGAATGCTTGCGGAAGAAGAAAAAGAAATCGAAGAGATTAAAAACGGCAAAATCTTTACCGTTACTATCGATGGCACAAATAAAGGTGGCTTGACCGCAAGATTCGGCACTTACGGTGTATTTATACCGTCCTCTCAAATCAGAATCGGTTTTGCTAAAGAACTCGATAAATACGTCGGCAAGACTTTAAGGGTCAAAGCCGAAAGAATCGAAACCGCTGAAAGAAGAAAACAAATCGTTGCTTCTCAAAGGGTTATTCTCGAAGCCGAAAAGGCTCAGAAAGAAGCTGAAAAGGCTCAGAAAGAAGAAGCATTCTTCTCCACCGTTCACACCGGCGACATCGTTAAGGGCAAAGTCGTTAGATTTGCTTCCTTCGGTGCTTTTGTCGAAGTAAACGGTTTCGACTGCCTTGCTCATATTTCCGATCTTTCCTGGACAGGCGTAAAGAGCCCTGCCGAAGTTTTGGAACTCAATACCGAATATGAATTCAAAGTTTTGAAGTGCGACGAAGAAACCAAGAAGGTTTCCATCGGTTATAAACAACTTCAACCCCGTCCTTGGGAAGCTGTTCCCGGGAAATACTCGGTTGGCGACGTTATTACCGGTAAGATCGTAAGAATCGTTGATTTCGGCGTATTTGTGGAAATCGAAAAAGGTGTTGACGGTTTGGTTCACATTTCCCAGATTTCTCATGAATGGCTTGAAAAACCCACCGAAGGTCTTAAAGTCGGCGACGAAGTTTCCGCAAAGATCATTTCCATCGATTACGAAAAGGAAAAAATCACCCTTTCCATCAAAGCTTGCTTACCTCAGCCCGAAATGGCTGCTAAGCCGAGGCGTGAAAGAACTTCCGAAGAGGAAGGCGAAGACAAGCCCAAGAGAGCTAAGAGACGTGAAAGACCTGCCCTTGACGACGGTGAAGTTCACGAATGGAAGGAAAGCGATTTCGGCGGCGCGTCGATTGCTGAACTTTTGAATAAATAATTTCTAATCAAATTGCAAAGTGGGTATCTGCTTTGATACCCACTTATTTTGTCTGATTTTACGGTATTATTTTTCGATAAAAATTTTTACCAATAATTTTGGAAATCACGCCAAAATTACTTGACAATGCTTGTTATTTATTATATTATTTATGAGCATTGTTAATAACCCTTCGGGGTGTGGCGCAGTTGGTAGCGCGCGTGGTTTGGGACCATGAGGTCGTGAGTTCGAGTCTCGTCACCCCGACCATGTTATTTAAGGGCCTTTAGCTCAGTTGGTTAGAGCAGTCGGCTCATAACCGATCGGTCCGCGGTTCGAGTCCGTGAAGGCCCACCATTAAATTAAATATTTTTTATGGCCCGGTAGTTCAGCTGGTTAGAACGCTAGCCTGTCACGTTAGAGGTCGAGGGTTCGAGTCCCTTCCGGGTCGCCATATTTGTAGCCCAATGCTTTTGCATTAGGCTACAAGTTTGCCTCGGTAGCTCAGTCGGTAGAGCAGGGGACTGAAAATCCCCGTGTCGGTGGTTCGATTCCGCCCCGAGGCACCACCCTACAAACCAAATCGCTGGTGTGGCTCAATGGCAGAGCAGCTGATTTGTAATCAGCAGGTTGTAGGTTCGACTCCTATCACCAGCTCCAATTAAATGGAGAGATTCCCGAGTGGCCAAAGGGAGCAGACTGTAAATCTGTTGTCAACGACTTCGGTGGTTCGAATCCACCTCTCTCCACCACAAATAGCACTACGACTTTGTCGTGGTGCTATTTGTATGTTAAGGGATGTTGTGAGAACTACAGATATTCCTCGGTGGTTCGCGCGAGGAGCGAGTATGTTGAAAATATATATCTTTCTCATACCCAGCGAGCGACGACACTTTTGCACCGTAGGTGCAAAGCCACCTTTCTCTATGTAGAAATAAAATTTAATGCACCACGACAAAGTCGAGGTGCTATTTGTGTGTTAACGGACAGTTGTAAGAACTACAGATATTCCTCGCTATCTCATCCCGCTTTTTGTTTTTTGTGCATGATGCTCCAGTTTATAAAACCGTATGTGTCCGTAACAAAAAAGGCGATAAAACAAATTACCATAGGCAAATACGTAATATTTTCATGGCTTGCTAAGCACCACATAACAATAAGTACAATGTCGTTTGCTGCATAACCTAAGGCATAAAATCTACTTCTTCTTGCAGTTAAATATGCTGCCAAAAATGTAGTAAGTACAGAAACTGTGCTTATAATTAAATTTGCAGTATTAAGTGCTTGCAAAACAAAGTAAAACGAAACCGTAATAATAACTGCTGCAGTTAAAAATATGAACCATTCTTTACGTGAAAGAGTATTAACCGCAACCTCGCTTTTATTCCCTTTATAAGGGTTTTTTAGCCAGGATATTAAAGCCCAAAGAGCAATCGGTGCGCTCATACCCAAATAGGTTATCATTTCGCCGTAGTATTTAAAAGAATATGAAATAATGCCGTAAAAAACGCTAAATACTATTGTTAAAAATTGCCCTATGGGGTTACCCTTTGAAACAAATATCAAAGCAGTTGCACCAATCAACGAACCTACCAAGTAAAGATATTGTGTATTTTTGAAAGCAAAAAAACAAACTATGATTGAAATTACGCTTATACTCCAAATCAACCACTCACAAATAGTAATGCTTTTCAGAAATTTTTTCATAATAAATACCATAAAAAATAGCACTTTACTTATATCTTCTAAGACCTGACGATATAAGTAAAATGCTAATGCATCGCAAGTACTCGGTAGCACTTGCCAATCTATTTATTTTCATAAATTATATAACACATTTGCAATGTAATGTCAAGGTTTTTCCTTAACTTATACCTGAATTAGTGTGTGTTTAGCTTTATAACAGTTGTGCCGAATTCGCCTCAAAATATAGTGTGTTTACAACAAATAGCACTGCGACTTTGTCGTGGTGCTATTTGTGCGTTAAGGGACGGTTCTAAGAACTTCAGGTATTCTTAAATGCTTTTTCTCGTATATAGAAATAGCATAAAAAACTAATGAGCGTAAGAAAATTCTTGCGCTCATTAGTTTTTTTAATAATCACTTAATCCAAGCAAATAGTCTGTAGTTACTTCAAAATAATTTGCCATTTCCGCCAAAACCGTTAAGGGCGGTTCTCTTTGCGATTTTTCATAGTGCAGATATGTTACGCTGTGCAGGTTTAGCGCCGCCGCAAGTTCTTTTTGAGTTAATCCTTTTTCTTCTCGTAATTCTTTTAGTCGTTTACCTAATAATATTTCCATAATTTTATACCTTTCTACTTGACATATTACCATTTTGGTAGTATATTATATACGAAACTACCATTTTGGTAATTAAAAAGGAGATATTTATGTTAGAAGAAGGCTTTCAATACGCTACCAAGTTAGAAAGATTGCTACAAAAATGTAGTTATGCGTATCATGGCACACAAGGACTAATTCGTATGGACCCGTGCAAAGAGATAAGCGACGCATTAAATTTTGTTTTAGCCGAAAATCCTGGCAAAAAGAAAGAAATCTTACATATTGAAGATTCGCTTATTTATCTAAAAGGAAAAAATCTTGACACGATACTTGAAGATAAAGATAGCAAAACCCTTTTAGATAGCATTATAAAGAAAATAGAAAATTTATAAAAATATCTGATTTACCAAAAATTTAATTTTAACGATAAAAAACAAGGAGTATACAACATGAAAAAAATATTATTATGTACGGCAATTTTTTTAGCAATCATCTCGACGTTTATCTGCTGCACAGAACCTAGTTCAGACAATAATAATCATGAACATTCCGGTGTAGGTACATGCACTGTTTGTAACGTTGAATTCGCAACCATTTGGAAAGATTTTATAGATAAAAATAGTACTGATGGAAATATTGCAGTTGAAGGTCAGACGGCAATGCTATTTACATATACTGGGGAATATGACTGCGTATTATTTATACAAACTTCACCCAATGAATACGGAAATAAAAAAAGTTTGTCATTATTTTATAATGCTTATGATCGCAAATGGGATTGGTCATGGAGATTCGGAGATGGATCCAGTTATGATTTGACTGCTGTTGGTAGTTTTTCAAAATGGAGTTCGAGGTCAAATTCGCTAAGTTTTACTTCTAACTCTTTAACACTTTCTGAACTTCTTCCACATTATAAAGTCTTATACAACCCTCTCATTGATGAAGCAAATGCAAAGCTAAAAGAATATGGTTATAGCATTACTATGGCAAATTTTGGCTTAGAGAAGTAATAACAGCTATCACATTTCAATCTTTGTTTAATATATTCACCAAAATAGCGCTACGATTTTGTCGTGGTGCTGTTTTTACAATGCTTGATAAATTCGTAGGACTGTGCTACAATAAAAATATGGAACAATCGAAAAAACTTTCCGAAATGACAATTGAAGAACTTTGGCAATTATTTCCCATTTTTCTTACCGAACACAACCCAGATTGGGAGGTTTGGTACGGGGAAGAAATAACCTGTTTAAAGGGAATTTTGCCGCAATACGCCGAGTATTACCATATCGGAAGCACAGCGATAAAGGAAATTTGGGCAAAGCCGATAGTGGATATTTTAATAGTCGTAAAAACAAAAGCCCAACTTCAAGCGCTTGCGGAAATATTACAGCAGAACGGCTATATTCTAATGTTCCAAAGCGAAAACCGCATATCCTTAAACAAGGGGTATACCGAACAAGGCTTTGCAGAAAGGGTTTTCCACCTGCACTTAAGGCTTGAAAATGATATAGACGAACTGTATTTCGGGACTATTTAAACGCTCATCCGCAAGTCGCAAAGGAATACGAAGCCCTAAAACTGCAACTTTGGAAAAAGTTCGAGTACGATAGGGACGGCTACACAGAGGCAAAGACGGAATTCGTCAAAAAGTGTACCGAGTTAGCAAAAAACAATTTATAAAACCTCGCACAACACACACAATCCAAAAAACTATATCGAAATAGGCGCCTTTGTGTAAAGGGAGCTGTCGGCGTATGCCGACTGAGGGATTGTTGGTTCGACGCAAGGTCGGACTTCTAAAATCCACAATATGAAAATAAAAGATTACAAATTTACTTTTAATTTATCGGCGGTAATACTATTTGCTTTTATAATGCTGCCGAATATAATTTGGTTTGCCGCACCGCCGACAATCGACCCGTTAAGAAGTCCGTCGCTAATCCCGATGCTCGACATACTTGCAAGCATAACGCAGGTGATAATGATTTTTTCGTTATGCGCCATAAAAAACCTGACCGTCCCAAAGTTCAAATTCACTTTGTTAATAGGTGCCGCGGTAATATTCTGTTTTTTATATTACGTTTGTTGGATTTTGTACTATTGTGGTGTCGTAAATGGTTTTATAATGATTTGCTTATGCCTGCTTCCTTGTTGCGCCTTTATGTTTTACGCCATTGACAGAAAAAATTATATTTCCTTTAATCCGATAATTATATTCACCGTTTTGCACTTTGTTTCCACCTTGATAAACTTTGTTTAAACACCGCCGTCCACCCTCCGCACGGGTGGATTTTTCATGTCAGAATCAACCCCGACCGCTCTTTATTAAACCCATTATATCTTAATTTGCATATTGACAAACTAAAATATAGGTGATAAAATATAATAAGGTGTAAAGGAGACACGCAAAAAACATGCTTATGAAAAGAAGTTACAGTGGGGAAGTTGAAGTTATTGCTCAAAAGAAAGCCGGCGTAGGCTTAATGTATGTCGTGGCCGCAATAGCACTGATTTTTTTAGCCTTTATGTATTGTATAATGGATAATGATTTGGGCGACTTTTTATGGATTTATTTGGCAACCTTTATTGTGCTTGCCATTATAAGTGTTGTGATAGTGGTCAAATTTTTAAAAACAAAAAGGGATATGATCGTAAGAGAGGGGGACACCCTTTATTTTCCGAACGGTAGTTGTAAAATTTACGAGCTTATCGCAGTGGAAGTTCGTCGTGCAAGGGCTCGCTTCGCAACCTACGATTGGGGAAAGGTTATCATTACAACCGAAAGCCGGTGTTATGAACTCAATTTTGTTGAAGACGTAGAAGTCGTCCGTACCCGCTTGCTTTCGCTTATGGACGAATACAAACGCCCGCAGTAGCCACAAAGCACACTAATGCACAAAAAGATTATAAAAAATGCCCGAAAGAGCAAAAAATAAAGAGGTTTTTTATGAGTTCATTTAAAGATTTGAGAATTGTCGACAACTTTTATCAGACGTCGGCGTACTTTCCTATGCCAACTACCGTAATCGGCACAGTTTCCGAAAACGGAAAGACCAATCTCGGTTCCTATTCCTTGTGCTTCCCGTACTACATTGCGGGCAAGGATTATTACGCAATGATACTTGAATGTCGCAACAGTTCCAATACCGCTCAAAACATATTAAGAGGCAGTAAAGTTGCCATAAACTTTATTACCGACAGCCGTAAATATTTCCGTGAAGCCGTACGTCTTGGCTTTCCCGGCGACACCACCGACGAAAAAATGAAGGATTGCCTGTTCACGTTCGAAAAAGGCATCGCGGAAGGGGATAGACCACTCGTCGTCAAAGAGGCTTTTCAGGTTTTCGAATGTACTTGGGACAGCACTTTAGAGGACGCATACTTAGATAAAGCGGGCAACCTTGAAGGCTACGAACCGCCGTACCGCAATTTTAACGGCATAACCAGCAAATTCGGGGCGCATTTTATCCTTAAAATCGATAAAATCCTTATGAAGGAAAAGTATTACGACGCAATAGTAAACGGCGTAAAAGCCAGCAATTTCCCGCCCGTACCGGTGGACTACGGCTATCGTGACAGCACGAATTTCTGGTGTTCTGCGTTCAAAAAGCCTTTCGCGGAAAAGATTCAGGCAAAGGAAGGGGACGTCAATTCCGTAAAATACGCCGCAAAACGTATCGATCCGGAGGTTACCTTTACCGACGAAGCCTGCGCCAAACTTACCAAAATCCCCCGTATATTCCTTAAAGCGGCGCTCACCCAAATGGTGGAAATCGCAAAAGAGGAGAGCATAACCGTAATTGACGAAGCCGCCCTTCAGATAATAAACGACAAACGCCGCAAAGAAAAAAAGTAATCATTTAAAAACCTTTTTTAGGCTTTAGTGAAT
This sequence comes from uncultured Clostridia bacterium, assembly GCA_958419945.1. Classification (GTDB taxonomy): domain Bacteria; phylum Bacillota; class Clostridia; order Christensenellales; family Borkfalkiaceae; genus UBA4636. The sequence goes on from CATZIC010000024.1 coordinate 21,566, forward strand.
ACTTAAAGCAATATTCAAAGGAGAAACAAATATGCAGCCGTATTTAATATTCGTTGCTGTAATTGCGCTTATCGTAGCCTTAGCGGTAGTAGTAGCAAAAGAAGTCAGTAAAGGCAAATATTATGATTTGTACAGATTTCCTACTATGTCCAAGGGTGATTACGGCGAACACTGCGTTTCCGAAGTTTTAGGCGGAAACATAGAAGGGGTTCAATACGTAATCAACAACTTGCTTTTTGTCGATGACGACGGTAAATCAAGACAAATCGACCATATTTACATAAACAAATACGGAATTTGGGTTATTGAAACCAAAAACTATGCAGGATATATTTACGGGACCGAAAACCAACTTGAATGGACGCAGGTTATTGCGGGCGGTCGAGAAAAGAACAAATTCTATAATCCTGTGCGGCAAAACAATACCCACATATATAGTTTATCCAAACAATTACGTGTTCAAAACGTTTTTCATAATGTTGTCGTTTTTCTATCCCGTGCGGATATATCGCACGTTAACTCCGAAAGTGTTTATTCTTTGCAAAATTTTGGCAAGATAAAATCGCAACCGACTAAAATTTGGCTTTCTCCGGAGCAAATGAAAAATTTTTACGGTAAACTTATTGCATTACAGAGTGAAAACACAGTTACAACTGATCAGCATATTGAAAATATCCACAAAATGCAGGAAGATCTCCGCCGTGGAATATGCCCACGTTGTGGCTCTAAACTTCTGTTGCGTAATGGTAAAAACGGAATGTTTTACGGTTGTAGTTCCTATCCGAAATGTAAATTTACCAAAAGGATTGACGGAACGGAAGATGTTCATTCCACGCTCTGAAAGTAACCCCCGTTTATCGGCATAATTACAAATTTTGCCAAATTCGACAATAATATTTTATATAAATTCCGTGTCAAAGTAAAAATATGTTGACATAGTGTATATATAGTGATAAAATTATGTTACATTTTCAACGGAGGCTAAAATAATGGATCACAAACTTGTTCGTTTTCTGTTAACTTTCTTCCTTGGTTGGATTGGTAGTATCATTATCAACCATACCGAATTCAAACCCGAAGGTTATACTTGCAGAACGTTAGCTTATTTGTTCCTTACCATGATTACTTTCGGTATCTATCAGTTAGTTGCTTCTATCTGCAACTTCACTTTCGATCCGAATAAGGAAAGAAACATCGGCTACAAAAAAGACTAATTTTAAAAAACAGCACTGCGCAATTTCACGCAGTGCTGTTTCTATATAAAGGAGAATATCAGTGATAAATCCTATTATTTAATGGGCGACACTCTAACATAATCGCACTTTTTGCCGAAAGGTGATATTGGTTATTTTCTTACGCCCAAAACGTGTATTCCGCGTATTCTTTCGAACCTGAAATATGAAAGGGGAATATTGAAGCCGTCGAAAGTGTGCGCTGCCAAAAGGATTTCACCTTGATAAAATCCTACCACCACGGGACAATGGTAAAAGTCGCCGTTTTCTCTGCCGAGTTGCACAATATCGCCGATTTGAAGGTTATTAAGGTCGGTTTCTTCCCCGAAAGGTCCCAAACCTTGGTTGTTTACGAGAAAGTTATATAGGTATTCCACACCCGTCCAGGACGCCGTGCGGTCATATGAAGAAATATAAAACCAACCGGTTACGGGTGTGTAGTTCATAGTCTTAGCACCCGCAAAAATGCACTGTGAAGCAAAGTTCGTGCAGTCGCCGCCGAGGTTTTCAAAGTCAAGATAGGCGGGATTTCTGCCATAAGCCCATTTTTCGGCGTATTCCACTGCGGAATTTCTGTTATATTCGTATACACGCATATGATATAATACGCAAAAAAGGCAAAAAAGGTTACAACAACTTTGACAGTAAACCGCAAAAATTGTCAAGACAAACAAAAGAGATTTTGTTACAATTTTCAAGGATAAAGGAGCAATATGGATTGGATAAGCGGAATACAACGTGCGATAGACTATATCGAAGAGCATCTTACGGAAGCCGTTGATTATGAAGAAGTGGCGAAGAAGGCCTATTCGTCAAGTTTCCATTTTCAAAGGGTTTTCGGGATCCTGTGCGGATATACTCTCGGCGACTACATACGTATGAGAAGGCTGTCCTTAGCCGCCGAAGAATTACGGAATTCCGACCGTAAAATAATCGACGTAGCGTTAAAATACGGTTATGATACGCCGGAAAGTTTTTCACGTGCGTTTACCAATTTTCACGGCGTAACGCCAACTATGGCGAAGCGTGGTGCGGTCGTCAAATCCTTTTCACGCCTCTTTGTCAAATTAACACTTGTCGGAGGTAATTGTATGGATTACAGAATAGAAAAAAAGCAATCATTTAAACTCGTATGTTTGAAAACACAGGTTAATAAACCGCAAGGCGATACGGCGACGGCGGATATTTCTTCCTTTTGGACGGAATTCACCAAAAACGGCAATGCTCGTAAACTTATGAAATATGCGAGTTTCGACAATTTTAAGGGAATTTTAGGGGTTTGTTTCTCATGCGAAATGACGGAGAACTCCTTTCCTTACGCCATTGGTGCCGAATATAACGGCGAGCCTATAGAAGAAGAGGAATTCGAAGTCATAGAAGTTCCCGCCCACACGTACGCCGTTTTCGAGTGTAAAGGCAAAATGCCTGAAGCCTTTACAAAGGTTTATAAAAAAATCTGCACGGAGTTTCTTCCCCAAAACACAACTTATTCCTACGCAAACGGTATCGAAATAGAGGTTTATCCGTCCGACGACGTTTTAAATCCCGATTACACTTGCGAAATCTGGATCGGCGTAACGGAAAAATAAAAACGCTTATAGCAAAAAAGACTATGCCTTGCTAAATGGTAAAGCATAGTCTTTTAATTTTAGTTAAATCAATAAGTATTAAGGTTTCTTATTCCCGTTTCGGTTTTGAACTGTTCTGCCGTAAGCCTTGTTTTCACCGAGGAAGCCGACAGCATACTGCACACTTCTTCTATGCGCTTTGCGCTCGCAATATAATCTGCCGAATTATCGAAGTAACCTAATCCGAAGTTCGGAAGATAATATTCCTGCATCTTAGCAGATACCGAAAGGTAGTTAAGCCTGCAATCGTCAAAAGCTGAAAGTGCAATGATTCTGCAAGCTGAGTCAACCGTATAACTTAACTGCAATTTTGCGGTGGGGTAGTAGACGAGTGTAAACCTGTTTTTGGTGTACAAAACGCCCTCCTCGTCGGTGTAAAAATAGGGGCTTTCGGCTGCCGCACGCACGGAAGAGAGGGTGGGGCATTTCAGCGACAGATCCCAAATAAAGCTGACCGTTTTCGGAATGGAAAGGGAAACCGTTCCGTTCGATAAAACGTTACTTACTGTGTTTTTATCGCCGTAAACGGTGCCTATGACCGTTATCGAGTGATTTATATCACGGTACGCAACCTGCTCGGGGATTTCCACCGCCCCTGTTTTATTGCTTTTTACAAGTTGCGCCTCGTTATAGCCGCAAATAACGTAGTTCATGCCGTCCGCTGTAAAAGGCGTGAAAATATTTTCTTCGGAAGCATATTCCGTTTGAGCAATATTAGACGGCAGGTTGTAAAGTTTTTCTTCCTTAATACCGTCGTTGAATATTGCGACGTTAGGCTTGTGAGAATCCGTAAAGTTTTTATCGTTTCCGCTTCTGCAAAAATAATCGTAACTTCTTCCCGTCGCTTCGTATTTGTTGTCGTCCCAGGTAAGGTCGAAATAGTAGTAATCAGAATCGATTTTGACAAGGTTCCAGGCGTGTCCTTCGCTGCACGTTTGGGTAACGCCTACGCCGGTAACGAGCAGGTTATCAACGCCCGCAAGGTTCAAAAGCAGTTGAAAGGCCTCGGTATAGCCTTCGCAAACGGCGCCGTTAATGCCGTAACTGCCGTTTAAAAACACGCCTAAAATACTGTGCGCCCAGTGTGCCGTGTTGGCCTGACCGCTCGCATCGTAAGCGTAGTCCACCGCATCGATAATTGCGTCGTGATAGCAAAGGGCCTTTCTGTAATTGCTGTCGCCGGGGGTGGCAAGAAAATAAAACTTTCTTACGCTTGTTTCGAGGGCGGCGGTAACAGCGCGCCTTGCGGTTTTATCAGCGTATTCCTCGATAACGCAGGGGTAGAGGGTGTTTGCAGTGTAAAGCGTAGTCGAATCCAGCCAATAATACATGGGATTATCGGCACGGAAAACTTTATACACCGTCATTGCCTGATTTTTGCTTAAACCGTAGTTTACGTAATTGAATCCGTCAACGACGTAAATATCCTTTCCGTCGTATTTTTGAGTCGTAGCGTTGCCGTTATCGTGAAAGTCTGAAATTTTTTCCTTTAACGCATCGTAAAAGCCTTTCATATTATCTTGCAAAGTGTTATATCCGTAATCACCCGAAGAAAGACTTAAAAGGCTGTTTTGACCTACGTCGAAGCCGCAAACAGTGCATTTATTGTCATTTCCGACGATGTGGTTCTCAAAATCCTTTACGGGCGGATTTACGCAATCGCAAATTGCCGCATGCCAATGTCCGCTTATATCCGACGTCCATTCTTCGGAATACTTGTGCGCATGCTCGAGTTTGTCGATTGTTTCAACCTCTTTGTAGCCGCACACCGAACAAATTCTGTAGCGTTCTCCGGTTTCCGTTTCGGTAGCCTCTCTTACAACCGCCCATTCGCCGTAATCGTGGTTAGCCAAAGGAATTACCACGATTCTTTCGGAAATTTCAAGTTTGCACTCTTCGTCCAAAAAGTACTTGCCGCAGGTATTGCAGTGCCAACATTCCATCGTGCCCGTTTCCGTGCAGGTAGATGGCTTGGGGGATAGGTGGGTAAGTTCGTGCTCGTGGCTTGAGCAGCCGCAAATCGTTGAAGATATAGCCGCAACAAGCACGGAAACCGTTAATATTAAAATAATTTTAATGTTTTTCTTAAAATTCATAGTATGATACTTCCTGATAAAATCATTTTACCATTTTAAGTCAAAAAAGTAAACGGCAATTCGTCGGGGTTTTGAAAATTACCTCGCATTATAAATAGTATGCGCACTTTTCCTTTCGACAATATAGGACGAAATAACTCAAAATATGCCAAAACATATAGGACGAAATTTTTGTGAAACCCCTATACCGAAACATATTGTTTTGACAAAACATAGCACATATGTTAACATAATAATATATAAGGGTTTTAGGATTAACTATGTTAAATAATATAGAAAAAGAGTATGTTTTAAGAACTTCGGACTTCAATCCGCAAGAAATAATTCGTTCGTCGAGTATTTTGGATTTGTTTCAGGACGTAGCAGGGTATCATTCAAGTTTTTTGGGCTGCGGGCTAAGTGATTTTTCAAAAAAGGGTCTTTGCTGGGTGCTCGTCGGCGTAAGGTTTGAAAAATTAAAGAATTTCCAGATGTTTTCAAAAGTAAAGGTGAAAACCTGGCCTTTAAAGCCGTCGTTTGTAAAATTCCGTCGTGAATACCTTGTTTACGACGAGAACGATAACCTTTTGTGTAAAGGGGATTCGATGTGGACCATTATCGACATGAAGACCCGCAAAATCGTCTCTTTAAGCGACGTTTATAACGGACTCATGGATTATCGTGAGGAAAAAAGTCTTACCGAAAGGTTTACAAAAATCAATCTGCCTAAAGAGGATCAATTCAAACTTTGCGGAATCAGAGAGGTTACCCGTTCCGACCTTGATATGAACGGACACGTTAACAATATCCGTTACGCTAATTTCACGGTTGACGTTTTGGAAGAAGACGTGGATTCCTATAAAAACTTCAGTATAGATTATAATAAGGAACTTTTGTTCGGTGAGTCCGTAACCCTTTACCGTGCGGACGAGGACGGCAAAATCTTTATTAAAGGGAAGTACGGCGAAGATTTGATTTTTACCGCCGAGTATTCCGATTAGTCAGTCTGCCGTTTATCGATTTCTTTTAGTGATTTTAATAGATACACAAAGATATATAACAAGAAACGCCGTGTTCGGACGAACACGGCGTTTCTATGGAGCTGCTAGGCGGATTTGAACCGCCGACCTCATCCTTACCAAGGATGCGCTCTACCGACTGAGCCATAGCAGCAACTCATGACAACGCTAATATTTTATATAATTCTAAAATAAATGTCAACTTTTTTTTCGCTAATTTTTCAATTATTTTATATAATGTAAATTTTATTTTTAAAAAATATTAAAACAAGTTAAAAATATCTTGCAATGCTAATTCTTTTATGTTACAATAATAAGGCTTTCGAAAAGAAACGCTACTGTGGCTCAGTCGGTAGAGCAGCTGATTCGTAATCAGCAGGTCGCCGGTTCAAATCCGGCCAGTAGCTCCATAAAAACCACCGTAGGGTGGTTTTTTTGTTATATTCTGTAGCTTTATCTAATTTAAAAAACCGTTTAGTGCTTTGCTAAACGGCTTTTTTAGTCTATTTCTAAATCAGGGTCTTCAAATATCGGATCGTCAAAGAATTGCGCAGTAGTCATACCAAGACCACGAATTATCTGCATTACGGTTTTAAGATTTACGCCGCTGTTTCTTTCGCCCATAAGCGTTTTCATTGTGTTGTGCGGCATCGCTATATCTTTTTCCAAACGGTACTGCGACATATTCTTTTCTCGCAATATATTGCTTATTCTTAATGCCACTGCCGTGCTTAATTTCATACGTTCTCCTGCGGTTGTATTTACACCTCTATTTTACCAAATATAATTTTGAACATAAGGACATATTTACAACCCTAAACGCTTTGAATTTTTTTAGTATTATGTTATACTATGGTTGTAAATACAGCCATAGGGGATTTGCAAAATGAAAACAGCTTTTATAGGGCATAGAAAGGTTTTTGCAAAGAATATCGTAACAAGACTTGAGAAGGCAATTCTTAACGAGATACAAAACGGTTGTTTGGCGTTTACAATGGGAACGCACGGAGAGTTTGATAGCCTTTCATTAAACACTTGTAGGAGGTTAAGGGACGATTATAGCAACTTGGAAATAGAGGTTGTTATTACAAGTCTGAATACGATAAAGGAAAGTGAATTCAATATC
>CATZIC010000025.1 GCA_958419945.1 uncultured Clostridia bacterium
GTAACGCCTTTAAACATTTCACCAAGTTTCGGAGCAACTGCCCCTGCAGCCGCCATACCGACGCCAAGCCCGATCATATCGCCCGCCACACCGCCGGCGCTGCCGTTTATGGTCATATTGCCAATACCTTCTGCGTAGGCCTTTTGAACGTCCGCGGCAAGTACGTCCCTTTGCGTGTAGCCTTTTGCCGCCATAATTTCAGCCTCTGCCATACCCGCCATTTTTGCTGCCTCGGCTTCCGCCTGCGCACGAATAACCTCTCTTTCGGCTTCACGCTTGGCAACTTCGGTTTCCGTCGTTTCGCGTTCCAAAGTCGCCTTTCTTTCCGCCGCAACTATAGTTGCTTCAGAATCTGCGCGGGTGGCTTTTACGAGGGTTTCCGCCTGAATCATTTTCGTCTGGAAGGAAATGGTATGTAAATCACGGAGCCTTTTGAAATTAGGATCGTTTTCCGGTAAAAGTACGTTAGTGATATAAAACTGCGGTATTGTTAATCCGTATTCCTCGAAACCGGGAAGGATACTCTTTCTCAAAACCTCTGAAAGAACTTCCAAGTTTTCATCGATTTCAAGGATATCTATGCACTGCGTCTTTATTGCGTTTGGTAAATTAGCCTTTACGGCGGTAGAAATCAAAGGCTTAAAACAGTTTTGAATGGACTTTGTAAAGCCGACGCCGTTTTCTCCCCAGGCAATTCCTTTCATGGTACCGACAAGTTTAATCAGAAGTTTGCGTGAATCCGAAACTTCCAGGTTCATTTCACCGCAAGCACCTATTTCAAAAGGGATTCCCATGCTCGGTTCAATGAAACGAATTTTGCTTTCCGTCCCCCATTTAATCGCCATCTGAACGGTTTTGTTAATGAAGTACACTTCGCAGTGGAACGGCGTATCTCCGCCGGTAGCGCGACTGAAATATTTTCCGAGTTTCGGTACGTTTTGTGTTTCAAGCGTGTATCTGCCTGCGCCGAACAAATCCAAAGCCTGACCGTTCATAAAGAAAATAGCTTCCTGCGATTCGTGAACGATAAGTTGTGTCAAACTGTTGAAATCTTCACAAGGGTGTTTCCATATAAAGGTGCTGTTATCGCCTCCATACTTAATGATTTCTGCGATTTGAGACATAGTTTTCCTCCTGATAATTTGTATTTCCTAATTTGAATTTAATTTTTTGGTAACGCTATTAAGTCGCTTTAGGTAAACAGAACTTTAAAAAGTACCTTCTTGACCATTTTTACCTCTTTACAACTGTCCAAAGTATATCACGACTTTTTGCATTTGCATCCGTCAATTTTTTCCAATCGCTGGAAATTTCTGTTTAGTTTTGGCAAACTAAACAATTTTTTCCACAACTAAACAAAAAAAGCGAGTTAAAAATGGCCGTTTTGGCGTTAAAATTTGAGTTTTTTATCATAAATTACACTTTCGCAGTAGACGCCGATTTTTAAAACCGTCAATTTTTTCGAATAATAAACTCATATTTTTGCAATAGCATTATATACTAACCATTGGTTAGTTGTCAAGTAACTTCTAACCGTTAGTTACATAATTTCAATATGGAAAATTCAATTATAAAACAAAGATTAAGTGAAGAATTGAAATACAGCGGGCTAACAACGATCGAAATTGCAAAGCGTATAGGAGTGTCTCCGGAAATGATTACACAATACCGAACGACAAAAAAACTGCCCAAACTCGATACCTTTGCCAAGCTTTGCAAGGAACTAGACCTGGACGCAAATTACGTTTTGGGACTTATTGATAACTAAATTCGTTTGTGATTAATACTTTTTAACGACAAAAAAAAGAAGGCGCTTGCCTTCTTTTTTTTCTAAAAATATATTCAATAATCTCAAATAACGGGCTTATAGCCCCACTTTTTGATAATCAGTGCTCAAAACTATCGATAAAGTTACGTAAAATTTCAACGTGAGCTTTTGCCTCTTGATAGGTATTAAATTCCGCAAAAACTCTGAACACGGGTTCGGTTCCCGAAAGTCTTATAAGCGCCCAGGAGCCGTCCTCGAAGTAATATTTGAAATTTCTTCCGTAATATTCTGACTTTAATAAAGGCTTATTAAAAGTCGGAGAGTTTGCTTTTATGTAGTCTATTAACCCCTCTTCGCTTTTAAACCTAATTTGATCTTCGAGGCAAACCATATCATAGTCTGCAAAATCACGAACGGTTTTAACAATCTCGGAAACAGGCATACCCATCGCAGCGACCGCTTCGGTGAAAAGTGCGGAGCTAAACGTGGAATCCTTTCCGAAAATGTAGCCCCTTACGGTAAGTCCGCCGCTGCTTTCGCCGCCCATAAGCGCGTCGTATTGCTTAATGCCGGCAGAAATATTTTTAAAACCGACGTCGACTTCGTGGCAGCTAAACCCAAGTTTTTCCGCCAACCTGTCGATAAGCACGGAAGTAGCGCAGTTTTTAACGATATCCCCTGTCATATTACGATATTTGACGAGGTAATAATACAAAATCGCCATAATATCGTTACTCGAAACGTAATTGCCCTTTTCGTCGATTATACCGAGCCTGTCCACGTCGCTGTCGGTCGCCATGGCAAAATCATATCCGCAGCCCACGACCTCCTCTTTAAGCGATTGCATAGCGTTCTCGGTGGGGTTTGGCATAAGGTAGCCGAAGAACGCGTCCCTTTCAACGTGGCGCACCACCAAATTTTTAACTTTAAGATTTCCAAACAAAGGAACGATACATTTTGCGCCGACCCCGTAAAGGTTGTCGTACAAAATATTCAAGCGGTTACCTTCAAGCCTTTTTGTATCGATAAAATCCAAAACGTTGGAAAGGTATTTTTCCTTGTTGTTGTAGTCTTCGACAAGCCCCTTTCTTTTAGCCTCGTCGATATCCATTACGTTCACTTTATCAACGGAATTTATAATCTTTTCAAGCCTTTCGGTAAATTTAACGTCGGCGTCGATACCGCCCTTTAAAAACATCTTAACGCCGTTAAAGCGGTAAGGGTTATGGCTTGCGGTAATCATAATGCCGTAATCGGCTTTTTCGTCCCTTACGGCCGTCATAACGGCGGGGGAAGGCATTGCCTCGGTATAAAGCCTGACAAAAATACCGTTACCTGCCAAAACTTCCGCACAGTAAGACGCGAAATTTTCCGATAAAAACCTGTGGTCGTAACCGATTATTACAGGAGTTTTTACGCCGTCGCAAATTATAACTTCAGCAAGCGCCTGCGTAATTTTATTTACCGTGCTTTTTGTAAAATCGTCTGCAATTACACCACGAAATCCGCCTGTTCCGAATTTTATCATTTAGTATCTCCTTAAGCCAAACAGTCTTTTTGGGGTTCTTATCCTGCCATTCGCCGTTTGACTATAATTTTCTATTTTTTATTTCCTTTTTTTTACGAAAAGTATAATAACGACCGTAACGCCGCCTAAAACCATTACGCCTAAAACGCAGAGCAATATCACGCCCCAAATAGGCATGGAACGGGTTCCTTCACCGCCGCAGCTTATGGTCCCGCTTGCAATGCCACCGTCCCCTGTCTTTTCAATACCGAAACTGTAATAAGGAACGCTATTGAATTTTCCGTCCAAAGTATAGGTGGAAACTATCATTTTGTTGCCGTCCACGGTTATGGCAGTGTACATAATCATGCCTTTATCGGAAAGTTCGATAAGTTCTTTATCGTAACTTTCAACGGGAACGAAGGTTTTCCAGCCGCTTGCCGTACCGCTGTTTATATAAACGGTACCGTTCGGGTTAGTGTATAAGTCCACGCTTTTGCCGTTGTAATCTGTCTTTACGGTTTCCTTTGTGGTAGCGACTTCCGTTAAACTTCCGTCATCGTTTACGGTTGTCGAAATCGGATAACTTTTACTGTACAAATGGTCGTGGCCCTGAAGTACCAAATCCACGCCAAACTCAGTAAAAAGCGGGGCTACTTGCGTGCGTATAACCTGAACGTCGTAATCTGTTCCGAGGGTGTTATTTGCACCGTCGCCGCAGTCGTAAATACCTTTGTGCATGGTAACCACTATCCATTCCGCATCCTTGTTTCTTTCAAGGTCCTGTTTAAGCCAGTTAAGTTGGGCTTCGGAAATCCCCGTGTCCTCGGGTGAATGGTTGTTAACGGTGTCGTTTGTGTTAAGTGCTATAAAATGCACGTTGTTGTAGTTATATGAATAGTAAGTTCCGGACTTTACGTCGGAACCAACGGGAACGTCGAAATTAAAGCGAGAGGAAAAATCGTAATCTGCTGCCTCGTGGTTTCCCGCAGTTGCCATAAGCGGATAATCCTTCATAACCGAAAAAGTATTCGTCAAAGCCCATTCCCACTGATCTAAATTTGGGGTATAACCGAGCCAGTTATTATTTACGATATCGCCTGTATTTATGAAAAACCTTGGCGTTGTTTCCTTTGCCGCGGCAGACAAAACCTGACGATAAGTATCGTAATAATTTTTGTCGTCCGACTGCGGATCGGAAACGTGCACGAAGGTAAACGGAGAGTTATCCCCGCTTTCCGTAATAAAAGAACCGACTTCAGACCAAGCGTTAAGTTCGGCGTCGCCCACCTTATAAAGATACTTGGTCCCCTTTTTAAGATTTTCGCACACCGCAGTGTGTATAAAGCCGTCGGCAGTACTTGCCTTGCTTACGTAGTAAGAACCGCTCGTTTTTATTACCGCACTTGAGGAAAATCCGTCGTTATCGGAGGCTTCCACCACCCAAACGTCGCTGTCGGTAAAATCGGTCGTATTCCAATTAAACGCCATTTTCGTGCCGTCGGTGCCGTAAAAAGACACCGTTATCATACGGGGTTGCTTATTCATATCCGGCGCAACCGAAGCCGCCGCCGTAACCGAAAGTATGGGCGTAAATATGGCTAAAATCAGCGTGAATATTAAGATTTTTCTAATTTTTTTAAACATTTTTATCAATTTTAAAAAAGACTGTTTTGCCTTTCAGGCGCGGAAAGGTTTTTACACCTTTCCGCTACTAAAAGGTAGTTATTATTTGGATTTTGTTAGTTTTACGGAATTAACCGTACAAGAACTTTCCGAAGAAAGTTGAATTTTAATGCCTGTGGCATTTTTAGGGGTGTTAAGTTTTATGGGGCTACCCGCCTTAAAGGTAAGGGCTTCACCCAAAGCGCTTCCGCTTTTTACGTCGATATAGGTAACCGTAACGGTAATATCGGTATCGCCGTCGACCATAAGGTCGTAAACGTTGCCGAATAAGTCCATAGAAACGGTTTGAGATACCGTGCCGCTGAAAACAAGTTTACCTCCGCTAACCGAAGCCGTGCCTTCAACCGAAAAAGCCTTACTGCTATCAAGAGAATAATTGAATTCGCCGTTAGCAAAGTAGTTTTGTTTAGGTGTAGTAACGCCGTCCAAAAAGCCGCCTGCCTCTATTTGATTGCAGTTAAGCTTCGTGGCGGTTTCGCCCTCGAACGGTGTGTAACTAAAGGACTTTACCACCGCATAGTCGGTTTCGAAGTTGGGCACTCCGCACCAACTATCCGGGAACCAACAACCGATGTTTACGTACATTTCGTTAGTGGGAACCTTGTCTGTGTGGGTCATTACAAGCACGCCGTCAACGTAGTAATTTACGTAAGGGCTATCCCCCGTGTGCCAATCGATACGGAAGGTGTGAAAATTCCCGTCCGCAAGCGAATAGCCGAGATTATAATACTTACTGACAAATTGCTTTTCGGTAACCCATGTTGTGAAAAGCGGAGTGGAAAGATTGCCTTGGTTAGAAGACGTAGTGCCGTGTACTTCGATGTCGATTTCATAGTTGTTGGCATCTACGCCCGCCTGAGAACTTTGTACGTAATTATATAGCCAAAAAGCCGTACAAATGCCGTTAAACTGAGGCACTTTCATAACCACTTCAAAGCTACCGGGTCCGTAAGTTTTAACCGATTTCACGGCTGCGCCCGTTCTTTGCCCGCCGGTAACCGAGATATCGCTTGAAGCGACTATGCCCTGTTTATCACCCGCGTACCAATCGCCGTTAGCGATCAAGATAAGATTGCCTTCCTCGTCGAAAGTTACGTTATCGTCGATAACGCCGCCGTGTGTTTGGGTGCCCGTAAAGCCCCAAACTCTGTTTTGTACCTGCCAATCGTTTTTGCTAATCGGGCTAGGCACCCTCCTTCTCGGTGATAGTAACCGATTGAATAAGAACGTAACTTCCGTTGATGCGTACACCGAAATCAAAGGTTCCCAACGTGGTGAAGAACTCTGCGGTAGCAACGTATTCGAATTGTCCGTTTCCTTTCCAAGAAGGATAGAACTCTTTACCATAGCCAGTTCCCCATACCTGAACAAAGTCTAAACTGTATTCTTCGTCTGCGTAAACGGTTATGTGAAATACTTCGCCGATAGTAACCGTTTTATCCATAACAACTAACATGCAAGTGCCGCGGTAAACGGGGCCGTTTTCAAGCATAACCCAGCCTGCGCCGAGGGCTTCCTGCGTCAAAGCGGTAAATTCCGCACTGCCGGAAACTGCGCAATTTTTGGTCGCAGCGGTGTGATAATCCGTTTTAATTACGGAAAGCGGCCAGGTAACGCTTGCATCGTCTCTCTTGCTGACGGTAGTAACGTAAGATACGACGTTTTCCACAACGCCTGTACCGAAGTTAAATACCACAACGCCTGCGGTACCCCATTCGGCGGTAATTTTGCAAGTTTCGTCAATAACTACGTTTTTAACGGTGCCTTCGTTTACGGTCGCCACAAAACCGGTTTGGTTTTTGGAAGTAACGGTTGCTCCGCTTAACGTAAATCCGCCGACTTCCGCCCCTTGACCGATATATCCGAACAAGGAAAGACCAAAGCCTGCTCCGTCAAAGGAAGTGCCGTCGAATTTGAAGTTTTTAATCTTATGTCCGTTGCCTACGAATTTACCCGTAAAAGGTATGCCTGCCTGAACGTTGGCCGTAGCGGGATTTTCAACAAGACAAGTTGTTTCGTCGTTTGCCAAATTAACAGGCTGTTTTGCGATAGAAGTTATAATTGCGTTTTCGAAGTCGAGGTCGGCATCCAAAGTGTAGTAACCTGCAAGGTTATTCTGAATTGCCGTCCAGTCTGAAGTAGCGGTTACCTTATACCAAACGCTGAAGGTCAACGTTGCGGTAATGGTTTCGTCCTCTTTATAGGAGTAAGTTACCGCCATTTCGCCGGATTTTAACTCATAAGAAGGATTTACTTCGGTCGTGGTTTCTGTTTTTCCGCTTGCGTAAGTAAGGGTTAAAGTTGCGGGCGTTAAAACGTCGATGGCTTCGGTAGCCGAGTAGTAAACGTCGTTTTTAACCTTTTCTGCAGCCATGGAAACCGCATAGTCGTAAACTTCAACCGCAATTTTCGTCGTAACGCCGTTATACGCCACGGTAATTTCCGTCTGTCCCAAAGTGCTGAAATCGTAGGTCAGCATTTCAAGCGTCAATTTAGCGTCGGATATAGCGGAACCGTCGGAGTAATTTACGGTAAGTGCAGAACCTTCGAGGTCTGCTTCGGTCATGGTATAACCTAATTTATAGCGTGTGCTTGCGAGCGTAGCCGAAATAGAAGTAATAACTACTTCGCCGGATTGAACGATAATGCCGAAAGTGGTCGTCATTCCGCCGTAATTTACCGCTACGTTATAGGAACCTGCTGTCGCTAAATCGTAAGTGGTGTTATCGAGCATTTCACCGGTAATCGCCACGGTTTCAGAGGTGTTATTGTTATAATTAACAACCAACTTAGCGCCCGTTAAATCAAGAGCTTCACCTACTTCATAAGAGGTTTTAAAGGTAGAGCTTGTATCGATAGCGATACTTAAAATCTGTTTTTGTACGGTAGTAACTTTAATTTCAACGTAGTCGTTTTCGCCTTCGCCGTAGAATGCTTTTACGGTCTGAACGCTACCGACTGCGGCCGTTTTATCGTAGCCTTCAACCTTTATGGGGTTGACGGTTTTAGACGTTAAATCGGAGTAATTTTCCTTAATTTCAATAGCGGTAAGGTCTATATCCAATCCTTCGGTAACAGATAAAGTTTCGGTAACCTTTTCGTATCCCGTAACATTGGGGGCAAGAATTTCCACGATAATTTGGCTGCTTGAATTCCAATTTAATGAATGTAAAACAACCGTGATTTTAGCACCTACAGCTACGGTATAAGAGGTCAAGTCCTTAATAGCAATAAAGTGTGAACCTGTTTCGCCGTCCCAACCGAACGTAAGATCCGCGCCGCCTGCGCCGTAGAAGGAGCAATCGAGAGCGTCGCCGTTTACGTATACGTCGTTTAAATAAAGCTTTTCGCCGATAGCCATAGTAGTTTGTTTTGTTGCGATATAAACGTAATCGGGGTTAATCAAAACGGTGCCTACGCCTTCGAAGTATTTCCAACCTTTACCCAAAACTGCGGTATTATCCTCTATATTTAAAACAAAGCCGTTTTCAACCGTGCTGTAATTTATAACTTCTTCCTGTACTTCCTGTTTTACAGCCAAAGGAAGTTCTAACGTATTGCCGTTAAATCCTTGATAGGTGCCAACCTGACTTACTACGTTTTTGATCCTGCCGTAATCGTAAGCGGATATAGCGGCGCCTTCGGAATAAGCGCATCTTAAAGCGCAGGATTCTTCGATGAAAATATTTTCGATAAGCCCTTGGTTGAAACCGACGAGCAATGCGCTGTACTTACCGCCGGAAATGGAAACGTTTCTTAAAGTAAGGTTTTTAATAGCGCCTGTTTCACCGAGCCAGCCGAACATTGCAACGCCGTAAGCGTCAGCCTTCCAACCTGCTTCTCTGCCGATCTTATAGTTTTTAACGGTGTATCCGCGTCCGTCGAGCGTACCGGTAAAGGCAATACCGTTCTGAACCTTGTCGGAGTTTTCGGTGCCTGCGGGGATTTCGTCGTCGCCGATTGCAAGTTTGTTGCCGTTTCCGCTGTTATAAATAGGAGCGGCGCCGATAACGCTTTGCCAGCCGTTTTCAAAGTCGAGGTCTTTTTGTAATACGTAGTAACCGTCAAGGTCGTTTGCGATTGCTTTAAATTCGTCGATTGTATCGATAAAGTAAGCAACGGTATAAACTACGAAGTTTCCGTCAGCCTTAGCAAGGGTCTGACCCATGGAAAGACTTAAAGTTCCGTCGGCATTAAGAAGGTTCGCGCCCTTCATATCGACTGCGGCGGTAACGCCCTCCACAGCATATTTACCTGCTTCCGAATATTCGAACAAAACTTCGGTGTATTCGGTTAAGTCGGCTATAGTGCGTTCTTTAACTTCCACAAAAAGTGTTTTGGTAATTCCCGCATAGGTAAAATCTACTTCGATTTCGCCTGCTTCGGTAAGTGCGTATTCGCCTACTTCGAAGTCCGCAAGCGTTACCTCGGTTTCGTTGCCGTAAATGTCTGTGTAGCTGGCGGTAAGTCCTGCTAAATCGAGGGTTGTAGCGCCTTCGTCAAGGTAATACAAAGTCTTAACTTCTTCGGTGTTCCAAGATAATACTGGGTCGTTTACGACAAGGGTAACCGCCTCGCTCTTTTGGCTGTCGACGTATCCTTCTTCGGTTGTTTTTGCAACGACCGTAACTTGGTATTCACCCTTTTCGGTAATATCGAAGGTGTAAGTGGTTTCCGTAACGGTGGCTTTCTTTTCTTCGCCTACGTAAATTTCGTATTCGGAAGCCTTTTCGACCGCCGCCCACGTAATTACGTTTTTATCGATTGTAACTACGGGTGCCAAAATTGCTTCGGGCGCATCGTATACGTAGGTAACCTTGTTACTCGGCACGCTATCACGATAGTCGCCGTTAGATTTGGCGGTAACGTATACGTCGTAACTGCCCTCATCGGTTACGTTATCGATAGTATAGCTTGTGCCTTTTACGTTTACGGCGGGGTTATTCCCAACCTTAACGTCGTAACTGTCGGCGTTTTCAACCGCCTGCCAGCTAACCACGTTGCCGTCTAAAGTGGCAGTGGGTGCGGCAAGCTGGGTTTTGACAGGGCCCGTGCATGCGACCATGCAAAGGGCTGCCAATAAACTAACTATCAATGCGATAATAGTCTTTTTGCTCATTTCTTTTCCTCCTGAAATTAAATAAATATATCATCTGTCAAAGCCTCTACGGCTTTGTAAATTGCGCCGATTATAGCGGCGTCTGCTCCCAAAGTGGTGTATTTTACGTCGCAACTGTTTATCGACTTAGACACCTCGTTTTTAACAAGGTCTAAATAGGTATCGCCGAATAATTGAATTCTTCCCGATAAAACTATGGTGGAAATATTAAGTAGTTCCACAACGTCTTTTAAAACCTTACCGAGACACACCGCCGTTTTGTTTACGTATTCGTAAATTCTTAGGTCGGTTTTGTAACCCTCGGCAATATCTTTGGTGTGCATATCCTTTCCCGTCAGAGTTTTAACGTAATTTTTGATAGCACGAAGGGAAACGAATTCGTCAAGGCAGTCGTTTTTGCCGTCGAATTCGGTGTGGATAAGTCCGACCTCTCCCGCAAATCCCTGCACGCCGGTATATAACTTCCCGCCGAGGATAAGCGCACCGCCTATACCTTCGTCAACGTGAACTAACATTCCGTCCTTGACCCCTTGCATGGTTCCGCGATACATTTCGCCAAGCCCCGCTAAGTTAATGTCGTTCGTCATCATTACGGGAACGCCGAACTGTTTTTTAAACAGATTTACTATAGAGTTTTGTTCGCTGAAAATGTTCTTGTCGAATTGCGGTGACAGTTGCAATTCCCCCGTAAGCGTGTTTACCTTTCCGGGGATAGCAAGATCGATACCAAGTAGCGGTATATCCCTGTATTCGGGCTTTCCGAGAAGATTTTTTACAGTCAGAACAAGTTCGTAAAGCATTGCAATATCGTACTTATCCACACGCATGGTAACGCTTTCCAGAATCTGCATCTTCATGTTGCTTAAAACCACGGTGGCGTAATAGTTTGCAAGTCCTACCACCACGATATAACCGAAGTTTTCGTTTACCGTGTAATACACTGCACGCCGTCCCACGCTGGATTTGCTTTCGGTTTCCACCTGTCTTATGTAACCGCCTTCCGCTAACTTGTCGATTATCTGCGAAAGTGCGGCGTTTGACAGATTCAACTTTTTGGAAAGCATGGTTGCCGAAAGCGAGCCGTTACGTAGTTCACGCATGATAAGTTGATTATTAAGTTGTCTTGCGTAAGTTTGGTTTTTACCCGTCATTTTTTTCTTCCTTATTGTATATCGTAATCAGATAAAGCAATCGTTTGCTTATTGCAAAACACCGTCCACACGGCAATTCGTAATTACGGCGGCGGAGTTTTTACCGCAGATAACGCCGACGTTTGCACCGCCCGAAGCGGAGCAGTCTATAAACTCGCAGTTTGTAACGCTTCCCGAAAGGGTACCTGCCACAACCCCTACGAATCCGCCTATGACGTCGTTATCGTAATGGCGCACTTCGCCGTTAATTTCGTAATCGCCGGTAAAGTAGGAGGCAACTCTTACGTTCTCGAAGCAAACGTTTGTTACAACGCCGGAGACGTAACTGAAAAGGCCTACGTTATACCTTGAAGTATGGAAGGGATAGACCGTTTCGTCCGGTTTTTCGACGCCGGTATCTTCGTCGAAGTATTTTCCGCTGAAATCGTTTCTGTCGATATTAAGATTGCTTATTTTGTGTCCGTTTCCGTTCAAAACACCGCTAAAGTCAAGTCCAAGGTAGTGGCTTCCGACCGAAGTCATGGTCCTCCCCCCGAAGTCGAGGTCAGCCGTCAAAATAAGGGTTTTTGAAAGCAGTTCGGGCTTAGTCTTAATTTGCTCTTTGTAGTTCAAAAATTCTTCGACCGAGCCTATTTCCAAAACGGTATCTTTGTCGTAACAAACCACTGTTGCGGCGTAAACCTCGCTATCCGTTATAAACTTAACGGGAACGTCGTGCGTGCCGA
The DNA here is from genome assembly GCA_958419945.1 of uncultured Clostridia bacterium. Classification (GTDB taxonomy): domain Bacteria; phylum Bacillota; class Clostridia; order Christensenellales; family Borkfalkiaceae; genus UBA4636. Next base: position 11,957 of record CATZIC010000025.1, read on the forward strand.
AGCCTGTAAAGAAGTCGGCTTTTATCTTAACCAGATTGCCTTCTGCGTCGTACTCAACCGCCTTGTCGTAACGCGTTACCTTCACGATATCTTTTGTAAGGTTTTCGGGAAGTGTAAACGTTACGTACTCGGTTTCTCCTCTATACACTATAGCGTAGTTTCCGTCGAACGTTTTGTTTGCTTTTACGGTTACCGTAAGACTGTCCGTTTTGCCGTTTCCTGCCGTAACCTTTACGGTAAACTGTCCGTCCCGAACGTAAGGGCTAACGCGAATTATACCGCCTTGGTCAAGTGTTACGCCCTGAAGCTTTTCGGTAAGTTCGAAGTCCACTTTGCCGTTTGCTTCCAACGGTAAAACGGTTACGTCAAGTTTGTAACTTACGCCCGCATGCATCACCGTTTCCATGCCTTCGTCAAAGAATACTTCGGAAACCTTTTCATAAACGTAAAATTCGTAAAAGGCTTCCATATCCAAACAGGACGCTTTTACTTTAAAATAGTTGTTGCCTTTTTGTAATTGTCTTGTGTTTATAACTCCCGTCGTGCCGTTAAGACAGTCCGGATCCCCTTCAACAACCGAAAACCTTACGCCGGATTCTTCGGCCGCGTAAGCGGGGTTTGTTACCACTTTTAAGGTAATGCTGTCCCCACGGGTTATAAATTCTTCGGTGTTTGTAAATTCAAGTTTTCTCAGTTCGTATCTTATTTCCGTAGATTTAAGCACGGGAAGGCTTCCGCTTGATACCTGCCAATTTTCTTCATACGCCGAAAAGTCGTTATTTTTCATAGCCTCGACGCTATCGAAAAGTTTGTTTGTATCCGCGTCGTATACGTCGGAAAAAGGATAATTCTCGGTTTTTACCGCATAGCAGTTTTTAAACACGCCTTTTGATACGTCGGTCTGAGACATACCCGAAAAGCAGCCGATATTTGAACCGCCGGAAACCCTTCCGAGGCTATAACAGTTTTCTATTTCGCCCTCGTTTCTGCCGACGAAACCGCCTAAAACCCTGTAAACTTCACCGGAAATAACGCTTACGTCCGCCCAGCAGTTTTTGATTTTACCGCAGTTTACGCCCACGAATCCGCCGGAATAGGAGCGTACTGCGTTTACTTTACCGGCAGGATTTTTAACGCCGAGGTTTCTAACTTCGCCTTGCGCCGTGATATATCCGAATAATCCGGAATTGTAGGCCAAATCGTCGCTTCTGGTAATATAAAATCCGCTTATGGTATGGCCGTTTCCGTCAAAGGTCCCCGAAAACGCCCAATCGGTTGCGGTGCCGTCGGTTACGTCGTGATAAACCCCGATAGGGTTCCAACCCTTGCCGTTGTTGTAGCCCTCTCCGCTCGGAGACAGATAATCGGTAAGGTCTATATCCGCAACCATTACGTAGTAACCGGAAAGTGCTTCACGGCTGTCGTTAATAGCGGCAAGCTCTTCGGCAGTAGCAATGTATTTTGCAACCCTTACCGTCAAGGAAACTGCGTTTTTCATTGTAACCGCTTTTAAGAGGTTATCGCCCATAGGCATTGCGGCTATCGCCTGTTTTTTAACGGTAAGAAGGTTTTGTTCTTTATCGTAACTCCAATCGTCATCGGATAGCACGGTATGCCCGCGGGTAACCTTTAAAACCCCTTGAGCCTCGGCTTCTTCGTTTATACCGAAATCAAATCCAAAGCTTACGTCGCTTCCCCTTTGGTATTCGGAAATCTTTAAACTTTCGGTTGCGGTAACGTAATTTCCGACCGCCGCCTTGAAAGTTTTTTCCGCCTTCACCCCTTTAGCGGTCGCAACGACGGTAAAAGGATCTCCGTCCGAAACGTTTTTGGAAAACGCGATTTTACCCGTAACGGCATTGACGGTTATTCCCGCATACTGCTCTTTAAGAGCGTATGAAACCGAATATAACGGCTCCGAAAGGGCGTTTACCTCGTCCCCCGAAACTATATATTCGGAAGGGTTTGTGAAGCTTATCGTAGGCGTAATGGTCTTGGTTCTCACCGTACAAACGGCCTCGTCCAAAACCTTATCATTGGCCACGGCAAGAAGTACTACTTGCGTGTAGTCGGCAACGGTATCGGAAACGGTAAACTTGCCGTCTTCGGCTACTTCCACGCCATTTGTGGGTGTAGCAAGGCGATAGGTAACCTTTTTACCGCTTGAAGTAACGTAATCGCCGCTTCTAACTTCGTATTCCGCCCTGTCGAAAGCCACCTTTTCGGTGGAACACCCCACCGCAAAAAGTAGTGAGGTAAGGGCTAATATTGTCAAAAGGATAATAAGATATTTTTTCATTTTAACCTTTAAGACCGCCTGCAACGGTATTTTTTATAATAGTTTTTTGGAAGCATGCAAACAGTATCGCAATAGGAACGACCGCAATCATTACCGCCGAGAAGGTAAGCGGATACTGTCCGGAAGTGGCTTCCTGAAGTTCCTGCAAACCTACCGCAAGGGTTTTCACGTCGTGCATAAAAAGGTATGGCGTGGAATAATCGTTCCATATAACTATAGCTTGCAAAATACAAACGGCAATAATGGGGCCTTTCGCAAGCGGAAGCATTACCCGAAACAGTATATCGAACCTGTTTGCACCGTCTATCTGAGCAGCTTCTGCGTAGCTCCAGGAAATGGTTTTAAATGAACTGTGAAGCAGTATAAAGTTAAAACCGAAACAGCCTGAGTACAAAAACAACACGCCGATAAGAGAGTTATTTATATGGAAAAAGTCCATCATTTTAACCTGCGCAGGCAGTGTCCCTACGATAGGAACCACCATCGTGAAAATCGCGGCGCCAAGTATAAACTTTTTACCTGGGAACTCATATTTAGCAACGCAGTAAGCGGAAATAGCGGAAAGTCCTACGTTTATAACGGTACCTAAAACCGTGGTTACTATGCTCATTAAAAGCATGCTGAAAACTGTCTGACCTTCAAGTTCGAAGTTTAAAACTTCTATAATGTTATCGAACTTCCAGGATTTCGGAAATCCGAAAAAGTTGCCGGAATTATATTCGGTTACGCTTTTAAAGGAATTTATAAGCATCCATAAAAAGGGTCCCAAAAGGGATATCGCATAAAGACAAAATATTGCGAAAACCACCCATTTTACAACGTTAAAGGCACCGATTTTTTTACTTTTTACCTTTCTCATATTCCACTCCTAAAAGTCCGCGCCGTCGAATTTTTTGGAAAGTTTGCTTCTTACCAGCATAACGATAGGCGCCCATATAACGGATAGCAGCAAACCTTTTGCCGCCATTTCGTTATACTTACTCGGCTCGAACGTTGCGGTGTTCGAAAAGATTTCCATCGCAATGCTGTAGGTAAGCCCGCTACCCGTGCCGTTAGTCAATAGATAAGGCTGCAAATAAAGGGTTAAAACGTTAGTCATACCGAGAACGATTAAGGTTACCACGGTAGGCCAAATAAGCGGAACTGTTATTTTGGTAAATTCAACAAAATACCCTGCCCCGTCAAGCTGTGCGCTTTCAAAAATCTCTTTCGGTATTCTTCCTATAGCGCCCGACATAAGCACTATGTTGTAACCAAGCCCCGCCCAAATGCAGTAAATATATACCATCGACTGCGAAAACGGCCATTGAGTATATATATTTGCGGGCAGTTCGATATTCAGCTGTTTTAAAAATTCGTAAAGATAGCCGTTCGGTTTAAGGGGCATATTAAACGCCAAAGTAAGCGCAACGATGGGTATAATATTAGGTAAGAAGAATATCACCCTGAATAGGTTTGCAAACGGCATTCCCTTTTGCAGAAAGTAACTAAACAGCAGCGACAAAGGCAAACTTATAAATATGGTTATAACCGCATAACCCAAAGAGTTAAGGAGTATTACCGAATGGTCGTTAAGCCATTTTACGCCCGTAGTGTTTTTTTCGTATTGAAATATATCCTGCAAAACGTATTTGAACTGATCTAACGTCCACTCCGTATCGCCGAAAATATCCGTCCGCTGAAAGGCCATAAGAAGTGAGCCGATATTTACGAATCCCCACGTTATTACAAACTGTAAAACGGGATAAAAAAGTAAAGCGGCAACAAACAAATAATCCTTTTTTTGGCGTTTTGTAATCCTGAATTTTTTCATAATACTTTATTCCGCAAAGCGGCTTTTTGAAATCAATTTATATTTAAAAAGAAGTTATCCGCATTTAGTTCCGACTTATATTCGGAGGACACGATAACGCAAATCTGCCTCGTGCCGGCGGGGGCTGTTACGGTTTTTAGATAATCCTTCCAACTATCTCCGTCAACGCTTATCGTAACGTCCTCTATGCCCTTACCGCCTTCCGATTGAAATTGAATAACTACGCTTCCCTTCCCTTTTGCTTTAAAGGAAAGATTAAGGTTAAAGCCCGCATACACGCCGTCTATGGTCTGACGGTATCTTCCGATATCTTTTACAGTCATACCTGCGCTGTTTAGATATCCCGTTTCGCCTTTAATACCGCAAAGAAGTTTTTCGTCGGTATCGAGTATTTCTCTTATCTTGGCGTTTTGCCTTTCTTTTGCGGCGGCGTTTACCTCTTCATCGGTAAAAGTCGGGTTTTCGCTTTTAATTTCCGCTTTTGCTCTAGAAAGAATTTCAGCCCTTTCTTGAGTGGTAAGGTTTCTTTTTGCTCTGTTCCAACCGTAACCCTCTTCGGCGTGGTTATAAACGTACTCGAAATCCCCGTTAGACACCTTGTTTACCTCGGTAGTCGATACGGGCGCCGTGGGATATTCGTCGTCGGTCGCAACCTGATTTTTGGAGATTACGGGATTGTAATCTTGACAAGGTTGATTTTTAAACGGAACGTATTTTACGTAATCAACGCACATAACGTCGCTTTCAAAGTTTGCATCGCCAACGAAGCCCGAATTGTTCGGGAACCATACGCCTAGCCATAACCTTGCCGCCACGTACGGCACGAAAATGCTGCTTACGGCAGTAACTTTGCCGTCCACGTAATAAACCACCATTTCGGGATCGGTGTACCAATCGAAACCGAAAGTGTGCCACTCGCCGTCGTTTAGCGCAATGGTTTCTTCACTTCCGAAAGCGGCGGAAAGGTTTACGTCCTGCGACTCGTTCATCTCAACGGTGATATAGTTTGTGTTCAGCACGTTTTCAAAGGAAATAACTTCGGAGTGATCCTTACCGCCCGGAAGTTCTATATCTATTTCGTGGTTTCCGCCCGTCTCGGTTTCATAGCAGTAGGTCCAAAAGGCCGTGCATGCGCCGAGTCTCGGCAAAACCTTCATTTTAACGCTGTAACTTCCAGGGCCGGTAATAAACTTACTTATAAGAACCGCACCGGTTAAAGAACCGTCTTTTAATGCGCCCACGCCTGCAACGTCCCCGCTCGTGTAATAACCGCCGTTACCGGTAAGCACAAGCACGCCTTCGTCGGTATAATTGACGTTTTCGGGGATAACACCGCCGTTTGCGTTCGCACCCCAGGCCTGTTTACCGATAAACCAGCTGTCCTTTTCTACGCCGGAAGTAAAATCGTCGAAAAACATATTGTCGTAATCCAGTTCCACTCCGTCGAGATACCTGATATCGTCGCCTGCTGAAAGTTCACCGCTTTCGGCGGCGGGCGTGTTACAACCGTAAATGCAAAAACTATATATAATAATGATTAGCGCCAGACAAAATGACGCAAGTTTTCTTCTTGACAAGAAAACACCTCCGATGTTTTTTTTCATTATAGCACATAGAAAGTAAAATTACAAGACATTTTTTAATTTTGTTAAAAAAATATTTTCAATCATATTTTCTCTGAACTTTTTTTCATAAATTCAGGTTTAAAAGGCTTGTCAAACGGTTAAATCTGCCAATTTATGAGCAAAAACCGCCATATAAAAAGAAAAAAATAATTATAACGGGCAATTATGCGTTTTTAATTGACACCGTAATTTTAATGTGGTAACATTTTATTAGATTTTTAATTTAATTAAAAAATTGATTTGGAGGGATTTTATGAAAAAACTACTTATAGTTCTTCTTGCGCTGACGCTCACGTTTGCGTCCACGCTAACATTTGCCGCCTGCTCGGACAAAAACGACGAAACGGTACTTAATATCGTCTGCCTTAACAAAGGTTACGGCAGGGCTTGGATTGACGAATTGGTTAAAAAATTCGAAGCCGACCACCCGGGTTACACCGTTAACCTTGAAGCTACCTCTTCGGCAAGAACCCTTATCACTTCTCACATTTACGCCAAAGATAACGTTGACGACCTTTATATAAGCGTTGGTGCGGATTGGATGACTTACGCCGCACAAGGAAAGTTCGCCACCCTTGACGATATAATGGACGATACCGTCGACGGCGTTAAACTTAAAGACAAAGTTGCCGACGAATATCAGAATTCCATACTCTATCCCGATAAAAACGGAAACTTGCACACCTATAGGCTTCCGTGGATTTCCGCTACCGGCGGCATATACTACAACGCAAAAATGTTCGAAGCAAACGGTTGGGAAGTTCCGAAAACTTACGAAGAACTTTTGGCCCTTTGTAACGAAATTGCAGATGCAAAAGTGCTTGTAGATAACTCGTCAACCGGCGATTTGACCTACGTTAAACCCTTGGTTTACACAAGCCAGAACCCCGACTATTTCGATTACACCGTATACACTTGGTGGGCACAACTTGCAGGAAAGGCGGCTATCGACGAATTTATGCAGTATTCGAGCGCCGATAACTATTCGGTGTCCAGCCCCACTTACGCAAAACTTAAAACCGCAACCGAACTTTGGTACGGACTTTTCGATAAATCCAAGGGTTTTGCTTTAGAGCGCACCTCGAACAACGACGCACAACTCGCTTTTTGTAACGGTGAAGCTGCAATGATGTTCAACAGCGATTGGATGTACAACGAAGTTCAGAACTACCAACTCGATTCCGAAAACTTCTCCTTAGCGGTTATGAAGACGCCTACCGCCCCCGGCGCAGTAGATCCCGATATCCTCTACACCGTCGGTGAAGACCAGTATATCGCAATCCCCGCAACTTCCATTAAACAGGACCTTGCCAAAGACTTTATCAAACTTATGGTCAGCGATTACGGTTGCAAAACCTTCTTGCAAAAAGCAAACGGCGTTCTTGCATATAAGTGCAATTTTTCAGACGCCGACACCCAGAACGAGTTTTTGAAAAACCTTATGAAAACCCGTAACGAATACACTACGAAATTTACCTCTTATCCTTCTATGCAAGGTCAGGTCGTAAACACCACTAAAATGTTGTACCTTACCTCTCAGATAGATATTTGGGGAACCAGCGCCCTTCGTCCTTACGACAATCTTTTAAACACCAAAGATTACACTATGGATAAAGCCTTTGAAACCATTCATTCGCAAATGACGGCTTCCTGGTCCAAAATGTTGGCGCAGGCAGGCGTAAAGTAATCTAAAATCTCATAATGGCGGCTTTTTTAAGCCGCCTATTAACCTTTTAAATAACTCTATTAACCTTTAAAACAACCGATTAAAACTATAACCATTAAATTATGTCATTAGAAACCACTTTAAAAAACCTTTTGAAAAAGGAACGTGAACTTTTTGCGAACGGCGGAAACAAATCCGCTCTTCCCGAAAATTGCTATTTCCTAAATCGTGATACCATACTTTGCTATCCGAGAACCACCGGAGACAGCCGCTACCCTTACAGCACGGACGGCTTTACCCTTTGGGCATATTCTTCGGGATATATGTCCCTTAACGAAAGCACCTTTTATTACGTGCTTCCCGCAGACGAAGGAAAGGAACCATATCTTAACTTTTTCGGCGGCTTGAAAAACGGCAACGGCTATACCCCCGTTTCACTTACCGGGGTTTCTCGGCAGCCAAACGAAACCTGCCGCCGTTTTACGGTGTATTCCCCTACGGCGGTATATTACGTTACGGTAACCAAAGATATCGCCTTTTGTGTAAGGGCTTTCGTTTCCCCCGAAAAAAAAGCCTGCTTTACGGTCGGCGCACTCAATTTGTCCGATAAAAAACAGGAAATCTACCTTTCCGCATACTTTAACTGCCTTTTAATGCACCAGGCGGGCGAAAGCGTGGAAACAAAATGGTTCAAACAGTGCACCGCATTAGATACCGGATTTTTGTTTGAAAGTGTGGAAGACCTTGACAGAACCACCCACCTCGAAAATTTCGGGGTTATCAAGCGTGACCTCTCGGCAAATGTAATCTATGCCGAACACACCACGTCGAGAAGCGACTACGTGGGCGGAAAAAACAACTGTCAGATATGCGCAACCCCGCTATTTTGTGGGCATTTCGAAAAACAAAAGCCTGTTTGTAAGTTTACGGACACGGCGGTTGCGGGCGATATCTACTCGATAACCCTTGACAAAAATGCCTTTTCCTACTTAGATTACGTTTTGGAAGCGGTTTTTGACAAAAAAGAGGTCGATTTGACAACCGGAATTTCCGGCTATGCGGAAAATTGTCTTCAAAATGCAATAAAAGCCGACGAAGTTAAGCAAAATTCCGATAAAATGCTTAAAATGGAGTTCGGAACTTTCAAAGATAACGCCATGAGCGGCGAAGTTTTCACGAAATTTATATCAAACGTAATGCGACAGGTGGAATTTGCCGCACTTGCCAAAAACAGCGGCGTTTCCCTTTTGGGGGTAAGAGACGTTGCCCAACAGCTCGAAGCAGCACTTATGTGGAATCCTTCCGCTTGCCGTGCAAAAATTTTAGAACTTCTCAACTTTTTGGATCCGTCGGGGCGTGCCCCCAGGCAGTATTCCCTGCCTGCAAAAGGCGCACTTCCGCAGATGGACACAAGGGAATTCGTGGACCAGGGCGTTTGGATTATCGACCTTATTTATTCCTACCTGTCATTTACCGGCGACTATTCCATTCTCGACGAAGTGTGCGGTTATTATAAAATAGTCGCAAGAAACCGTGTCGAAGAAACGAGCTTAAAAAACAGCGTATTCGACCATATCACCGCAATTTCCGACTACCTTATTTCTAACGTTGACGAAACCACAAACTGCCTCCACGCCCTCTACGGCGATTGGAACGACGCTTTGGACGGCCTCGGCGTTTCTATGGATAAATCCAAGGAATACGGAAGCGGCGTTTCGGTAATGGCAACCCTGCAACTATATAAAAATCTGTGCAATCTTATAGAAATAATTGATACCGTCGGCGACAGAAACAACCGTAAAGCAATCTATACCGATACTTTAGCAAGGCTTAAAAAAGGACTTTCCGAGTTCGCAATCGAAAAAGACGGATTCGGTAACAGAAAAATCCTTCACGGTTGGGGAGATAACCGCTCGTATAAAGTGGGCAGCTTTAACGACGTCGATAATAAGTCAAGAGACGGACTTACCGCCAACGCCTTTTGGGTGATTTCCGGCGCCTATCTTTGGGACACTACCATTAAGAAAGATATTTTAAGGTCTTACAAAAATCTTGATAGTAAGTACGGTTTGAAAACCTTCGAACCCTATTTCGAAAAGGGCGTAAAAGGGGTCGGCAGAATCGTAAACCTTCCCAAAGGCACTGCGGAAAACGGAGCAACTTACGTGCACGCAACACTTTTCGGCGTAAGGTCTTTGTTTGAAATGGGCGAAGGCAAACTTGCCTTTGAACAACTTTATAAAGCCCTGCCTATTACACATAAATTGATTTCCACCACGCCTTTTATAATGAGCAACAGTTATTCCTATAACGAAGAACTCGGGATGGACGGCGAATCCATGAGCGACTGGTTTACAGGCAGCGCAAACGTGCTTATCAAAACCTTGACAAGATGCGTTTTCGGTATTAACCCCGATCTCAAAGGCGTAACCTTGTCCCCAAGTTCGTATATGCCCTTTGACAGTGCAAAAATAAGTCTGTATTTAAAAGGCACTATTCTAAAATTAAACTATCGTAACGAGGGCATAGGAACGAGAAGTTTTTCCGTAAACGGAAATCCCGTAACGGCTAACTTTAATAAAGCCAAAAACGCTTACGAACTTTATCTAGACATTTCATCCCTCCCCTCCACCACCGAAATCACTATCATAGATTAGTTTTTTCTTAAATAATATCACTAAAAACCATCAAAAACCGACCTATAGCCCCACTTTATATTAGAAAAGTGGGTCTATACTAAATAAGTCCTGAATTTGCCAAAAAGCAAATTCAGGACTTATTTAATATCATTTTGACAGCAAGTCAAAATATCTCTTTTAGCCCAAGGCTAAAAATATCACTGTTTGCAACGCAAACAATATCACTAAAAAACTGTAGATAATCGACCTATAGACGGACTTTTACGGAGTTATTATATCCCATCCGTCATTGCGAGGGGCGTAAGCCCCGTGGCAATCCGGTCGTTCGCTTTGCGAACTTCAAAAATTACTCTAAATCCACAACACGCCGTCAGGCGTATTTCACACGGCGTTAGCTATTTCACATATCGAAGATATTTCATTGCACCAAAAGGTGCCGATAATCGACCTATAGGCGGACCTTCAACAACTTAACACAATAAAAAAGAACGCTCTCGCCCTCTTTTTTATTGTGATACAAGTTAGAGTTTCAAATCTTATCTATATTTTCCAAATAGTTGACCTTTTTGCCGGTTTTGTGGGCGTAGTCGATTTCAGACCTCGTGCTCTCGCCGACGTAGCCGTTTTTGTTGATAACAAAAATTTCGTCAGCCATATCGATTTTGCGCTTATGCATATCGTCAAGCATCTGTTTAGTGCCTTCCGTCCATACCTCGTTATCCCCCGAGTGTCCGAAAAGCCCAACCGAAATAACGATATAACCGTCTAACGTAAGCCTTTTTTGCTGCTCGATAAAATCGTCCTTAAACCTCGTACTTCCGCACAGCGTAATAACTTTATACTTTCCAACCATAACCAAACCTCTTAAAATTTTAATATCTTACCGACAATAACGCAAAACGTCTACGGAAATTAAAGGTTACTCTGCCAAGCTTTCTTCTATAATCATCCTTGTCGGAAAAAACTCACCCATTTGAATACCTACTAATTTTGCGGTTATAGGTCGGAAAATTTGAGTCAGGCATTGCTCCGCCTCTTTAACTTGTTTCTCCTCTCCCATAAAAATCGTTGTATGCGGATGCCAGTCAAACTCGTCATTAAAAACATTTCCATCAAAAATTGAATGTAAGTTTTTTAAACCAACGCTAAATTCCGGCTCAACAAATAAAACCTTGTAGGAAAAACGATTGACTTTGAATAATTTTATTTCAAAACCTCTGTTTAACTTAGAGACTTCACATATTTTTTTCTTTAATTTTTCTTCTTCATCCACGGGATAAGTTCCAAGCGAAATATGAAAAGGAATATCCATTGTTTGGGTTCCTTTATATCCCAAACTTAAAACCCGATCCTGATAACCTTTGAGCAATTTTTGAGTTTCTTCATCAAAAACCGCAAATACCGTTAAAAATTTTTTCATTCAAAAACCTTTCCTTCTTTATAATACTCGTAGCCATGCCACGCGGATTGCCTACTTGCCAAATTAATAATTTTCATCGTCCGCCCTTAATTCTATCAATTATATTGTAACACACGTCATAGAATAAGCAAAGTAATTTGACTAATAAAAGAACAGAGATTCATATCTTAATCCGTTGTACACCCTTCTTGATATAGTTTTGTTTATAAACCGTCCATTAAAATCCTTTTCATACAAACAAAAAAGTACCCATCCAAACCACAAGGGTTCGGATGGTTTTTTATGGCGGGGACGATAAGCTCCCAACTGAACCATTTCAAAGACATCATACTACGATATAAATCTCATATATTTATTTTGCTTTCGAGGTGTCGTTGTACCACAGAGAAAAGCGGCAAGTCAACGGAAAAAATTATTGCTTAAACCGTATATTGAAAGAACAGTCATACTCAATTAAGAGTATGAAAACTTTGCTACCATTGCAGAAAAGTATTTGTGCTTGCAACATAATGGCAGGTATGGCTTTATAGCCGTAATAGCGAAATCCCCTGCCGAACTTATATCCGAAGGCGAAACACTGCATCACTGCGTAGGACGTATGGGTTATGACCAAAAGTTTGTGAGAGAAGAAAGCCTAATTTTCTTTATACGAATGAAAAGTAAGCCCGATATACCGTTTGTAACGGTTGAATACTCGCCTAAAACACATAAAATCTTACAACTTCACGGCGACCACAACGTAGCGCCGGATGAAGAAACTACAAACTATATTAAAAGAATATGGCTACCTTTTGCAAACAGACAAATGCGAGCAATGGCAGCCTAATAGGAGGGAAAAAATGTCAAACTATTTTAGAATTACAGCGTACCACCCCGAACAGGATTTATCCATAATAATGGACTCCAACGGTTTATTTGAAAAGCTGTGGCAGTTTTCGGCAGACCTTGTACAAAAAGGTTTCAAAATTGTTGAAGTCGGCAATGACGAGAAGTTTTTGGAAGGACAAATAAGCCTTTGCGAACCAATACCCGACCAATACATACTGCGTGCCAACGCCAAAGGTAAACCGCAATATACCACTCTTGTGGTTGACGGCATCACCTATAAAGCAATATGCGTAGAAAACAGGTGCTATGTTCCCGACAAAACAGTAACCGCCTAACTTCCCCATAAAACGAATTCAGCCCGGATTTCTCAATCGAAATTCGGGCTTTTTTTGTGTTACATATAATCTACAACCATTTTATAGTAACATCTTCAAAGGATTTTCTCTTTGTCTTGTAATTGTCTTCCTTATCCACCTCTCCCAAACTAATGAAAGCAACCAATTCATAGCGGTCATCTAATTTTAAAATATTTTTAACTTCTCCTGCACGGTTAGTTATTTCACCAACCCAACAAGCACCCAACCCTAAATCTGTTGCGGTCAAAAGCATATTTTCAATAAAAGCACCCATTGCTTGCATATCTTTATCGTGATTATAACTTATACTTGTGTCCATCAATACGACAATTAAGCAATCTGCCTTTTGAACAAAGCTGCGATAAATAGTTAAATTTGCAAGTTGGGCTAATAAGTTTTTATCCTTCTGCACAACGATAACTTTCCACGGTTGTCCATTCTTGCCGCTTGGCGCTTTTGTCCCCGCATCAATTATTTGTCTTATTTTTTCTTTTGAGACGGGAAAATTTTTATACTTTCTAATACTCTTTCTACTTTTTATTGCTTCTGTTAATTCCATTTTATTCCACCAAATTTATTTTTACATTATAACATAAAATATATGTGTATCTTACAAAACTTTGTAAAAATTATCAAATCCCTCTTTTTTGCATTAGTATAAAGCAACGCCCATAGTCCAAAAAAACTATGGGCGCTACTATATCTACTATATTATTCTATATCAATTTGCCATACTTCCGGATTAGTTACAAAATGTTTTAATACTTCTGTACTTTTATTTGTTACCAATAAAGGTATCGAGTCGCGGGTATGAAATGATTTACGGGAATAATCTTGTGGCGTGCTACCATAAATCATAAACGCAGGAACGCCTTTAGGTCCTATTACTTTTTCAATTTTGTATATATCGCTAATATTATAACTTACAATAACACCAGTCAACTCTTTTAGTTGTATTTTATCTTTGTCTATAGTTATCCATATAGAAAGTAAAAATATTATCCACAAAAGAATTGCAATGAATAAAACAAATACCACTAAGAGTATTATTGATATAGTGGTTTGCCCGGTCTTGAATCCATAAGGACATGCAAAAACAATTAATCCCAAATTTGCGACAATACCTAAACCGGTTATAATAATAAACAGAAGATAATCCATAAATTTATAACTTTCTTTAAATTCCATAACTTACCTTTAATTTTATACCTGATGATCTTTTTTTATTGATATAGTTCTTTATTACATCAATAAGCATACTAAATGTACTTGTTATTATTCCACTTCCTATGCTTACGCCAAAACCTTCTGATAAACCTGTAAATGCCGAACCAAACATTGCACTAATTAAAGTAAAGAAACCTGCCTGTATTCCGCTTAATGCAGCCGCTTTACAATCGATTTTGCCATTATTATTTACACTTTGAATCGCTATATCAGTGCAAAAACCAACAGTAAAACCTCCAACCGAAGCAGCTAATGTCCCCCATGCAAAAGATTCCACAGCAGTCAGCCCCCAAACTGGTGCACTACCAATCAATAAAGGGGCCATAAGATACCCGGCAAAACCGGCAATTCCACCAAGAAGCATTCCTGATAATGCTCCGATTACAATGCCATGACCTATGTCTTGTCCGTTTGCAACCGCAGTTACTCCTCCATATACGCCGCCTATAATCATTCCCGCAAGCAATCCTGATACTACAGCCGCAGCGAGCGACGAAAGTACAATCGCTCCTGTTGGATCAACACACATTACAGGGTTATTTCCGCAATATGTGTACAAATTCAATCCACCGAGAGTTGTAGGATCGAGGAAAGACACATCGTCAGCATTAATGAATCTGCCAAATTCGGGATCGTAGTAACGGGATTGGAGGTAATACAGCCCGGTTTCTCTGTCGAAGTAGTAGCCACGGTAACGGAAGGGATTGACGTTTCCGATGAACCCCGCCGAGGTATTTTCATACCCATTTCCGTCGCACACCTTGTGGTTTCCCCATGCATCATAGAAATACTGTGCTACAAGATTTCCGTCCGAATTCGTTATCCCTACGATATCGCCTTGAAGATTTTTTAAGTAGTGATAACGCACCCCGCTATGTGAAAAGCCTTCTATTCCGGATGCGTCGTAATAATACCAAAGCGTTTCGCCGTTGCTACGGTATTCACGGTGAATGCGTTCACCTTCCGTCCAATACTTATGCGTTACGCCCGAAGCGGTCTTTTTCTCTAAGCGGATCCCGTTTGCGTCGTACTTGTACGTATTGCTTCCGTATGCGCTTAACTGCCTACCACGCATCCATTGTAACACATTTCCACGGTATTTGCATGGGGTAATTTTATAATAACAGGGTCATTACGACCCTGTTACTAGTTAATTGTTGCGATATCGTTCTGGCTTGCGTTTTTGCATTAAAACTCTGCCAGGTTCATTGAAATCTGAAGGTAGTTCTCTACGTGGATTCCAATTGTTTTCCAATCGTTCTATAAGCCTTAACCCATTACAAATGTAGGTTTGATCTAATTCGGAAAATATTTCTTTCCAATCTTCTTTTTGAGGATTCATTTTTAAATCATTGACAACCCAATCGTATACGGGAATACCAAATTGATATTCATTGTCCCCGTCGATTGTTTTATCTATCGTCCACCATTCTATTCCGCTTTCGCCTCGTCCATATTTGAAATATTTTGTCATTTCGAAATCAGACGGAAGTTCAAATAAACCCAAATACGTTGCCATATTATACTTCTTCGAAGTCATTGTTCGAACTACGCAGTAAATACGAAAATCCTCTTTTCCATTCACAATTTCCTGTATGTTTTCGGGAATGCTCGGGTATAATCGGCTGAACACTCGAATTTGTGTAATATTCGTACTCGGTTCCAATTCTCTCTCTTCAGCACAAACCTGTACTATCGCTTCCCCTTTAGAGGTGTGAATCGCATAAACTTTTCCGACTTCTTTTCGTTTCATTTTATCCTCCTTACCAAACAATACTATTCCAAAATACCAAATATTCATTATAAAGCTTTGACGTTTTACTGATGCTGTTGATTTTATTTGCGATATTTGCCAATCCCGCCCTATCAATAAACGCCTGCTCTACAAAGCGTGCATGCTTTCGAGATAGTGGCTTTAATTTTAAACCTTGAATTTCTCGTCCGCATTTCCGCAAATGTTGCGCACTTCTGCGTTTCACATTGTTCGTAATGCCAACATATTTATCCGACGTAGATGTATATACTTTAACATCGCCCGGATCGAGTCCTTGAGCAGCGGAAATAATGGCATTTTGGTCTTGTTCGCTTACTATTGAAGCATTCTTTGCAACGGCAGGTTGCGCAGCTACTTTCGCAGATTTTTCGGCAAGTTTAGCGAAATGGATTGCCTTAACCGCTTGCACCACGGATACGATAGATACTGCAAGCTCTATCAGAGAAATTCCAAAGGAGATAGCCGCCGTAACGACTGCAAATA
>CATZIC010000026.1 GCA_958419945.1 uncultured Clostridia bacterium
ACCGAGAAGGTAAGGAACCAGCGGATGCATGCCCGCCGTAGTGAACAATACGGAAGGATCGTTTTCCGGAATAAGACTTGCAGAAGGTATTATTTTATGACCTTTGCTTTCAAAAAATTTCAAATACAGATTTCTTAATTCTTCAGCAGTAAATTTCTTCATATATCTATCCTCTGATAGCGTGATTATTGTTTAACTTAAAAATAATTGTAGATTTTTGTTTTGTAATATTGAAAAAGTGCGCCTATAAGCCAGTTATTATATCTTTTTGACGGAAACGCCCTCTTTTGAAATCATTACCTGATAACCTTCTTTAGTGATTTCGGCACGGATTTCGTCTGCCAAGGCGTAATTTTTGACAAGCCTTGCTTCCTGCATTTTGTTTGCAAGTTCAATTATCCTTTCGGGCGTGGTTTCTTTTTTGCCGTAAGCTTCAAAATACTTTTCGGGACTTAATAAAAACAGTTCCAAAACGGCATAGTTTTTAATTACGTCGTTTATGATATTTACCCCTCTGCCGTCGCCGTTTTTAATAAATGCTTTGGCGTTTTTGAAGTAGCCGTAAAGGTTTGCTAAGGCAAGCGCGGTATTAAAATCGTCGCTTAAAGCGTCGTCAAAGTCCTTATCTATGCCGGTATCGTAACCGTCAATCGGTTTAAGTCCGCTTTTTTTAGCTTCCTCTATTACGGAGTAAAACTCGCCCACGTGCTTTTCGGCGTCCGAAAACAGGGTATCCGTAACGTTTATGTCATTGCGGTAAGAGGTTTCGAGCATGGCAAACTTGATTGCGTCGGGACTATAATTATCCAAAAGGTCTTTTAAAAGTAAGGAATTACCCAAGGACTTACTCATTTTTTGTCCGTTTACTTTTATAAGTCCGTTGTGCATCCAATATTTGACGAAGGGCTTTCCGGTCAAAGCTTCGGTCTGAGCGATTTCGTTTTCGTGATGGGGAAAGATCAAATCCCTTCCGCCGCCGTGAATATCTATCTGCTCACCGAAAGCGGCACGGTTCATAGCCGAACATTCTATATGCCAACCCGGCCTACCCTTGCCCCAAGGTGATTCCCAAAAAATTTCGCCTTCCTTTGCCGCCTTCCAAAGCGCAAAGTCAAGGGGAGCACGTTTTTGTTCGTCGTTATTTATCCTTACGCCGTCGAGCATATCTTCGGGTTTACGGTTAGAAAGTCCGCCGTAAGAAGGAAAACTTTCCACCGAAAAATAAACGCTTCCGTCGCTCGTAGGGTATGCGTGTCCGCTGCCAATCAGCGCGGAAATGAAATTTATAATGTTATCGATATTTTCGGTGGCTTTCATCCACATATCGGGGTCGCCAACGCCGAAACGCTTCATCTCATTATCGATATTTTCAATCATTTTTTGTGCGTATTCGAGGGCGGGAATACCCGTTTCATTGGATTTTGCGATAATTTTATCGTCTACGTCGGTGTAGTTTCTCGCATAAGTAACGTCGTAGCCCTTTTTTACGAGAAAATTCCTTACGACGTCGTAAATAAGCGCCTGATAGGCGTGCCCGATATGCGCTTTCCCTGAGACGGTAATTCCGCAGGCGTACATATTGACTTTGTTGCCATAAAGCGGAATGAATTCTTCCTTTTTCCTTGTTAAAGTATTATATATCTTCATAGTATTACCTTTTTAACAAGGGTCATTATAGCACACCACGCCTAATCTTGGCAAACGAATATGCTTGTTTTTAAAAAAGCACGGAAAATTTATTGCCGAAAAAAGCGGTAAATTATTGGTATTTAATGCCTAAATGTTTGGATTTAAGGCTAAATAATTGCAATTAAATGAAAAAACGATTGCAAACGGCGGATAAATGTTTTATAATAGATTAAAAATACGATTTTGGTTTGAGGTATAGTATGCTCGATATTAAAATGATTTGCGATAACCCCGAAAAGGTACAAAATTCCCTTGCCAAAAAGGGTTGCATGGTTGATTTTACCGAACTTTTACAGTGGGTAAAAGATCGCAAAAACCTTTTACAAAAGGTGGAATCCGATAAAGCGGAAAGAAATAAAGTTTCCGCCGAGATACCTGCGCTCAAAAAGGCGGGCAAACCTGTTGACGAGATTTTTGCAAGAATGCGTAAACTCGGCGAAGACATTGCCGAACAGGATAAAAAGGTAAACGAACTTTCCGACAAAATTTTCGATTTTGTGGCTAAACTTCCGAACCTTCCCGACGACGATCTTTTGCCCGGCGAAAAGGAAAACAATCAGGTTGTTAAAGTTTTCGGCAAAAAGCCGGAATTTAATTATGAATTTAAAAACCACGTCGACCTTTGCACAACGCTAAATCTTATAGATTACGAGCGTGGCGTTAAGCTATCGGGCGGCGGTTATTGGCTGTATAGAGGGGACGGCGCAAGGCTTGAATGGGCGCTTCTTAATTTCTTTATTTCCGAACACTTAAAGGACGGTTACACCTTTATTCTTCCCCCGCATATGTTAGGTTATAACTGCGGTTTCGGCGCTGGTCAGTTCCCGAAGTTCTCCGACGAGGTTTATTGGGTGGAAGATAAGGAATGTGAAGGCAAGAAACAGCAGCGCTTTATGCTTCCTACTGCTGAAACGGCGCTTGTCAATATGCACGCAGGCGAAATTATCGACGCAAAGAATCTTCCTATGAAATATTTTGCTTACACCCCTTGCTACCGTAAAGAGGCAGGTTCCTACCGTGCGGAAGAAAGAGGCATGATTCGCGGACATCAATTCAACAAAGTTGAAATGGTTCAGTACACTATGCCGGAAGATTCCCCTAAAGCCTTTGAAGAACTTGTTAATAAAGCATGCTCGCTTATGGAAAAATTGGGACTTCACTTCAGGCTTTCCAAACTTGCCGCCGGCGACTGCTCCGCTTCTATGGCAAGGACTTACGATATCGAAGTATGGATCCCCAGCATGGGCATTTACAAGGAAGTAAGTTCTGTTTCCAATGCCAACGACTACCAGGCAAGAAGAAACAACACAAGATATAAAGGCGAGGACAAAAAACTCGGTTACGTTCACACCCTTAACGGAAGCGGACTTGCTACAAGCCGTGTATTCCCCGCACTTATCGAACAGTACCAAAACCCAGACGGAACGGTTACCATTCCCGAAGTTTTAAGACCTTTTATGGGCGGACAGACTTTGTTAAAATAAGCGCAATTTAACCTTATTTATACTACAAAAGTCGGCCTATAGGCCCGTTATCAACATATTTTTAAAAAATTATAGGGCTTGAGCAAGTTTTCACAAACTTACCCCAGCCCTTTATATTACTACCCCATCGCTATTAGCGAGGAGCGGGGCAAAAAAAGGGAGTGCAACTTTCGTTGCACTCCCTTTTTTGCAAAGCTACTGTTTTTTCCAAACAACAACGTTTCCATCAACATCATAATGCCAATAGTTTCCGTCATAAGCGGTTCCGTCGCTATTTACCGCCGGCTCCGTTTCGGAATAGTAATACCGTGTAGCATTTATTAACTTATCGTTGTACCAGGAATTATTATTGATACTTATATCGTTCCATTCCGCCTCCGTACCTTTGTAATAAACAATTTTAAGTCCGCTGCAATTCAGAAAAGCACTGTTGGCGATACTTTTTACACCGTTACCGATTGTTATGCCATCAAGTTCTACGCAATCATAGAACGCTTCAAACCCGATACTCGTTACGCTGTCTCCGATTGTTACGTTCTTAAGTTTTGTGCAACCATGGAATGCGAACTTCTTGATTTCGGTAGCTGTGGTAATATTTGCTTCGGTCACAAGCTCATTATTTATGTACAAATCATGAGCGAGATGTAAGGGGTTGCTATCAAATTGGACAAAATCTATTTGAACCCACTCGTCAATAGTTCCTTCGTAGTAAACGCTGTTAAGCCCAATGCAACTTCCAAATGCAAATTCACCGATACTCTTTACACCGTTACCCATTGTTAGACTTGTAAGTTTATAACAATCAAAGAAGGCGTGGTCGGCAATGCTTATAACACTGCTACCGATTGTTACGCTTGCGAGCGGTGTATAAGTATAGAAAGCATTCTTATTGATTTCAGTAGCCGTGGTGAAAATTGCCTCGGTCAAAAGCTCATTGTTTATGTATAAATTTTTAGCGTAATATAAAGGATTGCTATATCGATCGCCGAAATCAATTTGTGCCCAACTATCAACGGTTCCTTCGTAGTAAACGCTCGCAAGTCCTTTGCAGTCATAGAACGCATTTTCACTGATACTCGTTACTGTCTCCGGAATTGTTATGCTTGTAAAACCACTGCAACCACTAAACGCGCTATCGCCGATACTCGTTACCGGTAAACCTTCGTATTCTCTATCAATAACTATATCAACGTCGGTTGCCGTACCTATGCCTGAAACTTCGGCATATTCATTGTTACTTGTAATGTATTTCAGTCCTTCGGTAGGTTTCTTTACTCCGCAGAGTGTACACATGCCGTTTACGTAATTATGCGTTTTAGTTGTTACAACGCTATTCTTATCCGTGATTTTGATTTCGCCGTTTTCGTCGCTAAAATACCTATGACAGACAGAACATTCATAGTAAGCCGTATTACCGGCTTCCGTACAAGTCGCCGCTTTTTCTGCTACAAAACTAAGCGTATGTGTAGCTACGACCTCGTTATCACGATAACTATCCCCGCAAGAGCATACGTGTTTTGTGTACCCCGCTTCTGTACAAGTAGGTGCAACTTTTGTTTCGGTATAATCATGGGTGTGCTTATCCCCGCACGCAGCCAAGCCAAAAAGTGTGCACGCAAGCGCCAATACTACTAAAAGTGTTGGAAAAACTTTCTTTTTCATATTACCTCCTTTTCTGCGGGCAAAAAAATAAGGACGACCGTTAAGGTCGCCCGCATAAAGTACCCTAACGTCGCCAAACAACTCTCGAACGCACCAAAAAATGCTTTTAGGTCAAGAGAAAAGGATACAGTACGCCCTATTAGTGTGACCTAAAAATTTAGCACGAATTCAAAATTTAATGCGTTAAGTTGTTTGGCAACTGTTATTCTACCATAAATTTACTTTCTTTGCAACAATTTTAATAAAAAATCCCTCGCCGACTTTTTAGAGGTTAACGTGCCGCCATTTTAACAATATAATTTACAGTCGGGAATTATTGCATTGTCCAAAATGAACTTCAATAATAACTATAAATTTGCAATTCCGCTCTCCAAACTGAAATAAGTCCCCCTATAAGCCCGTTATCGATAAATTTCAAAAAATTACGTGCCTTTCGAAAAATCCGAAAAGCACGATTTTTTGTTGATATTATTAAGTTAGTCAAGTAAAAAATCAAGGTTGTTTTCAAGGGCGGTTTTCCAAGCGGCTTCGTTATGAAAGGCGCCTTCGGTAAACACCTCTTTCAGGTTGTTTTTGTCAAAAGAAAAACTTTCAAGTATGCCTTTTATATCCTTTGCGGATAAAATTGTGCTATCTCCTCCGCCGTTATAAAGAAAGTTTTCAAGTTCGTCCTCTGTATCACAGCCACAATAGATAAATATCTTTTGCTCGTTTTTTGAAAGGTTTCGGGAACTTAAAAATCTTTCCCAATCTTTTTTGTAAAATAGCGCGGTTGCGGGAGATAATACGCTTAATCTTCCGAACCTTTCGGGATAGCAAAGCCCCAAGTAAAGCGAAGCAAGCCCGCCCGAACTTGCGCCGGAAAGAATTGTCTTTTCAGGTCGGTCGGTTACGTTAAATCTTTCAGCCATAAAGGGCATCAAAGTTTGGGTCAAAAACTTACCCGTCCTTTCCAAAGTTCCCTCTCTGTAACTATCCTCTGCCACCTCGTCTGCTATTTGGCCAAAATCTTTACTCATAGTAAGCTCTCGGTTGCGGGTATCCTCGCCTTCGCCGTTATAAATGCCTACTATGATTGCATTTACTTTTTCCCTTTCACAGATTTTTTCAAGGGAAATGGAAACAGCCGCTTCGCACGTAAAATCTTCGCGAGACTCAAAAATGTTCTGCCCGTCGAAGCAATATATCACGGGATAATCCTTTGCATTTTCAAAGCTATAACAGGGCGGCGTGTACACGAAAATTTTCTTTTCACCGCCCAGGTTTTTATAAACAAGATTTTCGTCCTTTAAAATAAAAGTCTGGATTTTTCCTTTCATAGACTCCTCTTTTTTGTAATTAAAATGATATAAGCAATCGGAATTTAGATCAAAAAGTCCGCCTATAAGCCTGTTATCGCCATATTTAGGCTGTTTTGATAAGCTTTGAACGCTCTTTAAACAAGGCTATTTCAAAAATAGTCCATCATCGTTTGCGTCAACCGTAACGGTAGTGTCGGGCAGAATTTTTCCTGCAATTATGGCACGTGCAATCATGGTTTCCACGTTTTCCTCTATAAATCGTTTAAGAGGCCTTGCTCCGTAAACCATATCGTAACCGCGGCTGACTATAAACCTTTCCGCACTTTCTGTAATCTCAAGCGTAACCTGCTTATCTAATAGTCTTGACCTAAGTTTTTCAAGCATAAGCCCGACGATTTTGCCGACTTCCTTTTGCGAAAGTGGCTTGAAAAATACAGTCGCACTTAGTCTGTTCAAAAATTCCGGTCTGAAGGAAGTTTTTAAAAGAGCTTGGATTTGGTTTTCAGCCTCTTTTGTTATCTCGCCGTCCTTTACGCCGTCCAAAAGATATTCAGAGCCGAGGTTAGAGGTTAATATAATAATGGTGTTTTTGAAGTCCACCGTTCTACCCTGACTGTCGGTAAGTCTGCCATCGTCAAGTACCTGCAAAAGAATGTTGAAAACGTCCTTATGCGCCTTTTCGATTTCGTCAAACAGGACCACAGAATAAGGTTTGCGCCGAACGGCTTCGGTAAGCTCGCCGCCCTCGTCGTAGCCGACGTATCCCGGAGGGGCGCCTATAAGCCTTGATACCGAGAACTTTTCCATGTACTCGGTCATGTCTATTCTTATGATATTTTTCTCGTCGTCGAATAAGGTTTTCGCAAGGGTTTTTGCAAGTTCTGTCTTGCCTACGCCTGTGGGGCCGAGGAACAAAAATGAGCCTATAGGCCGGTTAGGGTCGGAAATCCCCGCGCGGGAACGAATGATTGCTTCGCTTACAAGCCTTACCGCTTCGTCTTGCCCGACAACCCTTTCGTGCATAATATCTTCAAGACGAAGTAGTTTTTCACGCTCGCCTTCTAATAGTTTCGAAACGGGTACGCCCGTCCACTTTGAAACTATTTTTGCGATGTCCTCTTCCGTAACCCTATCCGAAAGCATCTTTTCGGCAGTGGGATTGACTGCTTCAAGTTCGTTAAGCTCTTTTGTAAGCGTGGGCAGTTTGCCGTACTTTAACTGCGCAGCAAGGTTAAGATCGTACGACCTTTCCGCACGCTCTATCTCCGCCGAAACTTCGGCGATTTGCTCTCTTAACTTGCTTATTTTGTCTATCGAGGCCTTTTCATTTTTGAGTTTTGCACTCATGCCGTCGAATTTAGATTGTAAAACCGAAAGCTCCTTTTCAATGGCGTTAAGTCTTGACTTAGATAGCGGGTCGGTTTCCTTTTTCAGTGCCGCGCGCTCGATTTCAAGCTGCATTATTTTACGCCTTACGTCGTCCATTTCCGACGGCATGGAATCGATTTCGGTTTTTACGGTTGCGGCGGCTTCGTCAACCAAATCAATGGCTTTATCCGGCAAAAACCTGTCGGAAATATAGCGGTCGGAAAGGGTTGCGGCAGCTATAAGCGCATTGTCGTTTATTTTTACGCCATGGAAAACTTCGTACCTTTCTTTAAGACCGCGAAGTATGGAAATCGTGTCCTCGACGGTCGGTTCGTTAACCGTAACCGGCTGAAAACGCCGCTCTAAGGCAGGATCCTTTTCGATGTACTTTCTGTATTCGTCCAAAGTGGTTGCGCCTATGCAGTGAAGTTCACCCCTTGCAAGCATGGGCTTTAAAAGATTGCCTGCGTCCATTGCACCTTCGGTCTTGCCCGCACCGACTATGGTATGCAATTCGTCAATGAAGAGAATGATTTTGCCTTCGCTTTTTTTGACCTCGTTCAGAACGGCTTTTAACCTTTCTTCAAACTCTCCACGGTATTTTGCCCCGGCAACCAGCGCCCCCATATCGAGTGCAAACAACTTCCTGTTTTTCAAAGTATCGGGAACGTCGCCTGACAAAATCCGTTGGGCAAGACCTTCGGCAATAGCGGTTTTGCCTACGCCCGCTTCGCCGATTAAGCATGGATTGTTTTTGCGTTTTCTCGACAAAATCATTACCACGTTTCGTATCTCTTCGTCTCTACCGATAACGGGGTCGAGTTTATTGTTTTTTGCCATTTCGACAAGGTCCTGCCCGTACTTTTTAAGTACGTCGTACGTTGCTTCCGGATTGTCCCCCGTTACACGCATGGACCCCCTTATGTCCTTTAAGGCTTTAAGGATTTTGCTTTCCAAAACACCTGCGCCGGATAAAAGTTTTTTGACCTTTTCGTCGCCTTTTTTGAGTATTGCCAAAAATAGATGCTCTACCGAGATATACTCGTCTTTCATGCTTTCGGCGGTTTTTTCCGCTTCCAAAAGTACGGTATTTAGCGACGAGGAAATGTACAAATTGCCGCCCGTTTGTTTGGAAAGTCCGCCTATAAGCCCGTTAACGCCGTTTTTTATTTTGTCAACGTCCCCTTCTGCGTTCTCGATAAGACTACTGATAAAGCACTCGTTATCATCGAGCATCGCCTTTAAAGCGTGCGCCTCGGTGATTTCCGGATTGCCGTTTTCAAGCGCTGATTTTTGCGCACCGAAAATTATCTCCGTTGTCTTTTGCGTAAGTTTTTCCGTATTCATAAATTTACCTCCTTACGGTAAAATTAAAAGTCTATACCGTCCTTTATTTTGACGTAACTCTTTTCAAGGTTTTCTTCGGCGTTACCGTCAAAATAGTCGGCCGTGTATGCGTTTATCAATTTATCTATATTATTGACGTAATCGGTTAATTTCAAAGCAATTTCGGAAGTGGTATTTCTTTCTTTGAAATTTAATTTTCGAACGAGTTTTCCGTCCACGACTGCGTATTCCACGTCCCCTAAATACTTTCTTTCCAAACGAATAAATGAGTTGAAAAAGTCGTTTATGACGGTAAGAAGTGCTTGGCTTGTGGTGCGCAGTGCAATTTTTAAGTACCCACTGTATTCGTCTTCGGTAAAAAGTTCCACCGAATAGGTTACACGCGGGTTATATTTATAGTTTATCGCACTCAAAAAATCGATGGTTGATTGCTGCCTTCTTTCCACCCGCATGCGCCTGTGCGGCTCGAAAGCCTCGGTTACAAAATTCAAAATCTCTTCGATTCTCTGCTTGCTCGTGCTATATCCCACGTAACTTGCCAAAATTTCGTTTACCAAAGTGGAACGGGACTTGCCGCTTTTTAACGCTAAATTGTCGATTAATCCTATTACTTCGTCCGATAATACCATGCTGTATACGCTTTTACTCATTTTTAACCTCTTACGCAATTTTTAGTTACGCCTATGCGTACCATACCTACGATTTCTGATTTTATTATATTCCATTCTAATAATTTGTCAATTATTTTATATAACTTTTTTAACAAATTTTTTAAATGATAGGATTTTTGCCGACGATAACCTGAAAAAAGACAAAAAAAAGACCGCACTAAAATAGTGCGGCGTGTTGCCGTATCGATAATAAAACCTTTAAGATAGGTAGTTGCACGCAAATGGTTTTACACCAAATGCATTTAAAGAAAAGTGCAACCGATTTGCTTTATTAAGCGAAAAACCTACTAATGAAAACGGAATTATTCCCCGTCGGGAACGTCTTTTACGAAAATGAAAGCGTTGTAAGCTTCGTTTTTGGTTTTAAGTCCGCCTTCTTTTACCGTTACGTTAACGGGAGCGAGAGTTAAAAATTCCCATCCGTCAACACATTCCTGATTGATAACGTCAAAATAAGCGACGATTTTTTCCTGAACGACGTCCTTTTTGTTGATAACCAAAGTTCCGGCAAAGGGAACAACTTTATAAGTTTTCATAATTATCCTCCCGATAACTTACAAGCGAAATAACGCTCGATTAATTTCCTTAGATATTGTAACATATTATTTTCATTTTGAAAAGCACTATTTAATATTTTTTTGACTTTTTTTGCTTTTTGTGCTTCAAATATTTACTTTCGATTGACAAATATTTTTAAATATTGTAAAATCTATTAGCAATTTGGGATATGGATAGCGCTTGTCGCTATTTAGGCCCGTTAAATCTTAATAATTTTGTCTCTATAGTTAAACGGATATAATAAGCCCCTCCTAAGGGCTAGTTCGGGGTTCGATTCCCTGTAGGGACGCCAAAAAAGGCTTGATTTTTTAATCAAGCCTTTTTTGTTTTGCAAAAATACTAAGCAATTTTATAACGCAGGCATTTTTGCTTTATTTATATCAATATTATAATTTAAGTTATTTCACTTTTGTTAAACGAGTGGTACCAAGTGTCTAAGTGCGATTTTTACCGAAAAAATAACTATAATCGACCTATAGAAGGGTTTTTGTCAGGTAAGGCGTTTTTGGACGCTTGCAACTGTCAGTAGATAAACCGTTTCCGCACCCGCTTTTTTAAGGGTTTTTGCAACAACGTGTGCGGTTGCGCCCGTAGTTAAAATATCGTCGATAACCAAAATCTTTTTGCCCTTTACCAAACTTTTGTCCTTAACTTTAAAACAAGCGGAAAGATTTTCTTGCCTGCTTTTTAGGTCGAGGCTTTTTTGATCTTCGGTTTCCTTGGTTTTTATAAGCAGGCTTTCGCATGGAATATCAACTGCCTTAGCAAGGTTTTCGGCAAGAAGCTTTGCTTGATTGAAGCCGCGCTGTTTTCTCTTTTTATCTGTCATGGGAACGAAGGTAATACAGTCCGGCGCAAAAAGGTTTTTCACGTAGACCTCTTTTAAATAAGGCGCGATAATTTCCGCAAGGTAACGTTTACCTCCATACTTTAAGGCCTTAATCAGTTTTTCGGCGCCGTCATCGTACAAAAATGCACTTCTTGCCCTATCCACTGCCCATTCTCCACTACAGGAATAGCAACGGTTTGTGGGAATATTGGTTGCTCTGCCGCAATTTTGGCAGATAATTCCGTCGTTTTTATACAATGTTTTCAAGCAGTCTTCGCAAAAATCGCCGTCGTCGAAAATTTCTTTACCGCAAAGATTGCATGTAAAGTGTTTCGGACATAGAATTTTGTCGATTATAATTGACGCTTTTTTAAAAAATTCCTTAAATAACATTTTTTTGTCGAATTTTGTATAAACCGAAAATAACTGCTCACAATACTTGCAGGGAGGTAAAGACCCAAAACTTTGGGAACTTTTTATGAGAAAACAAAAAGAATCTAAAAGCTGTTCAAAGGCAAATGAAAGCACAAAGACCAAAAACTGCAAGTAAGAAAGGGTTTAGGTCGTCTTTCGATTATTTCGGAAGTTACACGGGCAACGTCATAGATAGCGACGAAACAAAGCCCGTACAGGACGCAGACGATTTGTAGTAAGGTTTACCGATTGCAGGATACCGAAAGGTTTTTAACCGCTTCGGACAGGTTCCGTACTCGGCAAAATCTATATAATCGGAAAATTCTTTTTAATTCGGTTTCCCCAAATTTTATATTTTAGGTAAACCGAATTGAAGAATGGAAAAACGCCTGCAAAGGTTGCTTTAAAATGCTTTTAAAAATTTATCTACTCATATCTCTGCTGCGCGGAGGCAAGTATTCTTGCCTCCGCCTATCTTTGCTTTTGCGGGGGCAAGTAATCTTGCCCCCGCAATTTGTTTTGTCGAAAAAAGTTGGGCTATAAGCCCGCTATCGCCATATTTCAGATTTTCTTTAATTTGTTTAGGACGTTTACAAAATAGTAAGGAAGTGGCGCAGTAAACTCCATAACCTCACCGCTTGACGGGTGCTTAAGAATAAGTTTATAGGCGTGAAGAAGTTGTCCGTTTAAATCAAATTTCTGCTTTTTGTATCCGTAAGCCTTATCACCGACAACGGGATGACCGAGATATTTTGCATGAACCCTTATTTGATGGGTTCTGCCCGTTTTTAAGGAAAATTCACACAACGTAAACCCTTCGTACCTTTCTATAACCTTATACTCGGTAACGGCACGCCTTCCTTTGGAAGTCGATACCGCCATAAGCTTTCTGTCTTTGTCGCTTCGTGTAATAAGTGTGTCTATAAGCCCGTTATCGCTCTTTAAGTTGCCCTCTAGCAGTGCAAGATAAATCCGTTTTGCAGTCTTTTTTTGTATTTGGTCCGCTAAGCTTACGTGTGCGGCATCGTTTTTGGCGACCACCAAAAGTCCCGAAGTATCTTTGTCGATTCTATGAACGATACCGGGCCGTATCACGCCGTTTATTCCGCTTAGTTTATCAAGGTGATATAAAAGCGCGTTGACCAAAGTGCCGCCGTTGGTGCCTCCGCCGGAATGGACAGTCAGCCCTTGCTGCTTGTTTATTACCGCAATATCGTCGTCCTGATAAACTATATCTATGGGAATATCTTGCGGAGTAAGGTCTAGCCTTATGGGGTCGGGATTTTTTACAACAACCTCGTCCCCTATTTTTAAGGAAGAGCCGCTTTTAATTATACTGCCGTTTACAAAAACCATTCCGTCGTCGATAAGTTTTTTTGCGTGCGAGCGGGAATACCCGCCATTTTCCGCCAAAAAAATATCAAGGCGCTTACGTTCGCAGTCGACTTTGTAGGTTGTAATATTCATTTCCATACCAAAATCCGAGACGTAGGGCGAAGCTTAGGCTTCCGCCTTGTCGTCAATATCACTTCCGCCATCTTGGTTTTTGGGCTTCTTTTTGAAAATGGCGTCGCTATCTAAAAAGAAAAAGTAAATGACGAACATTATTCCACCCACCGTTACGGCAATATCCGCAACGTTGAAGTTTGCAAAAAATCTTACGTCTATAAAGTCCCTTACCTCTTTAAAAGCAAGCCTGTCAATAAAGTTGCCGATGGCGCCGCCTGCTATAAACGCAAGGGAAATTTCCAGCCATTTGCTGTCGTTTTTCTTGAAAACGAGATACAATGACATTGCGATTATCGCAATAACCGTAAGCGAAATAAATATCGCCATTGCCGCAGGCTCGTCCGACATCATGCCAAACGCTGCGCCGGAATTTCTTATATTGGAAATATAAAATACGTTTTTGATTACCGGTATATGAAAATCGTTCATATCGACAATCGCTTTGGTAAGTTGGTCTAATATTACAATACCGAAAAACAAAATTGTACATACCATTTTAATTACCCCCGAAAACCCCAAGCTCTTCTAAAAGGGTTTTCAAATCAAGTTCTTCCGTGGGATTTACCGCCTCGTCAAGATCGAAGTCCGATTCCTCCCCGTAAAATTCCGCTTCCTCTGCGGAAATTTTTTCGTTAAAGGCTTTTGTTTTAAGTTCTTCCGCCTTTTCTTCGGCTTTGTAAAGATAGCCTTCGGTATCGACGTCCTTTAAAAAGTCGGTCAATAGGTCGATTATCGCCTTCTTTTTGCTTTCGGCGTCTTCTTTATAGACAGCACTGAATTTGTCCGCAAAAAGTTTTAAAGCCTTTAACTTTACGTGATATTTGTACATGGCGGTCTTTATCAGCCTATCCGCTTCCATATCCTGTTCGAGCAGGCGCTTTTTTGACTTTTCCTCTGCCGATCTATATCCGTCAAGTTCGGTATTAAGCCTTAAAAGTTCACCGTTTAGGCGGGCAACTTCCTCGTTTAAAAGGTCGATTTCCTCCCACAAAATGCAATTATCGCAATCAGGCTTAGTACTCATTTTGAAACGCGCAGTTTTTCTATCATGCTATCTTTGAGGGCACAAAGTTTATCCGACAAATCTACCTTGTAAACGTGCGGGTTGTCTATACGTTTGTACTCGTCCCAGAAAGTTGCCTTTTCACTTTCGCAATATGCGCAGATTTCTTTTAGCGACGGAAGCTTTCCGATAAGTTTTCCGTTTTCCATAACCTTTACGCTTAAACGCTTGATTGTGTAACTTCCTGCCGAAAAAGTGGTTTTCTTCCATTTTTCCACGGGGTGAGTAAGGGTTATGGGCTTTGTGGGATCGAACACTTCGTCGTATAGCGCAATAAGGTCGGCAAAAGCCATGCCTTCTTTATCGTAGACCCTATACAGCGTTTTGAAGCCGGGATTTGTGATTTTTGCACTGTTGTTTGAAATTTTGATTTTTGGAAGGTACTCGTCGCCCTGCTTTATTGCGGCAAGTTTATATACCCCGCCAAGCGCCGGCATATCCGCACTTGTGATAAGTTTTGTGCCGACCCCCCACATGTCGATGCAAGCACCCTGGCTTTTAAGGGAGGCTATAAGTCTTTCGTCAAGATCCCCCGACGCGCAAATTTTTGCGTATGGGTAACCTGCGTCGTCAAGCATTTTTCTTGCCTTTTTGGTAAGGTACGCCAAATCTCCGCTGTCGATGCGGATGCCTATGGGCTTATGCCCTTTTTGTACGAGTTCGTCGAATATCTTTATCGCGTTAGGCACGCCGCTTCCCAAAGTGTCGTAAGTATCCACTAAGAAAAGTGCGCCGTCGGGATAGACTTCCGCATACGCACGGAAAGCCTCTTCTTCGGAAGGAAAGTCCATAATCCAACTGTGCGCCTGCGTGCCTGAAACCGGAACGCCGAAGGTTTTGCCCGTTAAGACGTTAGAGGTAGAGGAACACCCTGCTATCATTGCAGCCCTTGCGCCGTAAATCCCCGCATCGGGACCCTGTGCACGGCGAAGTCCGAATTCCATAACCTTGTCGCTCCCAGCGACGTAGCAAACCTTTGCGGCTTTCGAGGCAATCAAGGTCTGGTGGTTTATCATATTTAAAATTGCGGCTTCCACAAGTTGGGCTTCGAGGATATTTGAATGCACCGTCAGAATCGGTTCACCCGGGAAAACGAAAGTTCCTTCCGGCACCGAATACACGTCGCCCGTAAACTTGAAGTCTTTAAGATATTCCAAAAATCCTTCCGAAAAAGTGTTAAGCCCTTTAAGATATGCAATATCTTCTTCGGAAAAGTGCAGGTTTTCAAGGTAGTCTACGACCTGTTCAAGCCCCGCAGCAATGGAATACGTTATAAGTGAATTCTGACGGAAAAATACGTCGAAAACGGCAACTTCGTCATGTTTGCCCTTTTCGTAATATCCGTTCATCATCGTGAGTTCGTAAAAATCAGTAAGTAAAGTTAAGTTTCTCATATTATGCCTTTAATATATAGTGTCTTTATATAGTGTCTTTTTTGAGTATCTATAGAATTTTCACACCTGTAATTACGGCAAAAAGCCTTAATAACAGGCTTATAGGTGGACTTTTAGTCCTTAAAGGATTTGATTTCGGGAAATTCTTCTTTCTCTTCTTTGTCTTCAGCCTTTTCTTTTTTCGCAGCAGCTTTTTTCAGATCGTGCTTTCTATTGTCAAATTCGATGGTAAGTTTATCCGACTTCATTACGTAGACCGCGATAAAAACCATTACGAGAAGTACAAGACCTATAACTATCCATACGTACCAATATTTGATATTTGCTACGCAGAAAAGAATAATTTCAAGCCCGATAACGCCCGATATGCCGCCGAAAAATACGGACAGCGCCGATCTTTTTACAAGCCCAGTGGTTAAGCCGAGTATAAATCCGCCCACAAAGTACACCATAAAAAGCATCCATATAGGAGCAAAGCCTAGTTTTTCCTTTCCTACCGCGAATTGAGCAATTAAAAAGCTAATAAGCGACAAACCAACCAAAATGAGTTGGGATAACCCGCTTATTTTATTTGCACTAATTTTCTTTTCAGACATTTTTGCCTCCGCACTCCAAAAACCGGAGTGCCGTTTATTTCTTAGTATTATATCATATTACTTGATAAAAATAAAGGGTTTTATCCCAAATTTTTCTTTCTGCGCCATATAAGGCAGGAAAAGTCTTTCAAAAAACTGCAAATAAGTTTTTGTAAAAATAATTAAAATGCGTGATAACGGGCTTATAGCCCCACTTTTTTAAATTATCCTATATTTTAACGCAAAAATCCGACGCACTTTAAGTACGTCGGAAAAATATTTTTTATATTAGCTATTCCGTACCGCCGGCAACACCGAGGCTTATTTTCAAGCCGTCGTTCACGCGGCGCATTACGGAAGAAGAAAGTTCGCCGATACGTTCTTTTAATCGGCGTTTGTCGATAGTGCGGATTTGTTCAAGCAGAATAACCGAATCTTTGGTAAGTCCGTAATCTTGAGCGGATATCTCGATATGGGTTGGCAGTCTGGCTTTATCCAGCCTACTAGTTATAGCGGCGGCAATAACGGTTGGGCTGTATTTATTGCCGACGTCGTTCTGCACCACTAAAACAGGCCTGATACCGCCCTGTTCGCTACCGAAGTTTGGACTTAAATCCGCATAATATAATTCGCCTCTTTTAATCATGATAACCTCTTAAAGCGGATAGTCCCTTATATTTTATGTAGATTAAAAATATATCGTCCGCCTTCAAAGGTTATTGTTGACAGTTTCAGTCCTTATTAAACTGCGAAAACAGTCGGTAAAGGTCGATTCTCAAATTATTATCTTTTTCGTAGCCGAAAGTTCTTTCTTCGTGCGGGCTATCGACCTTAAACCTTTTATAGGAATTTTCACTTAAAAAAACTATTTCATCGGCAAGATACAAAGCCTCGTCAATGCTATGTGTAACCATAACCGCGGTTTTAGGTGAAACCTTCAATAAGTCGGTGTATAGGTCGATTATCTTCATTTTTATGCCGAGATCAAGCGAGGAAAAAGGCTCGTCCAAAAGTATTGTTTCCGAAGGATAACTGAAACCACGGATTAAACTTACACGCTGTTTTTCGCCGCCGGACAGTAAGCCCGCAGGCTTATTTTTAAGGTCTGAAATATCGGTTAAAGCGAGGTATCTATCTATTACGCCGTCGACTTCTTTTTTGCCGTACGCAGTAGTTAGGGCGTAACGAAGATTTTCTTTTACCGTTAAAAAAGGAATAAGCCTAGGTTCCTGAAATACGTAAGAGATTTTCCCGAAGCCTTCCACACTTCCCGCGTAATCTGTAAGATTTGCGATAACAGATAAAAGAGTGGTCTTGCCTACACCGGATTTTCCTATTATAACCGTCGTTTTATTGGGGGCTATTTCCATCGAAAAACCGTCGAAAACCGACCTATCGCCCCACTTTTTAATTATATTAGTGAGTTTTGGCACGTGAAAGCCTCCTTGCAATTTTGCGTATAAGTTTCAATGCGGTTTCAAGTATTACGCTTAAAACAACAGCCGCAACCGTGTAGGCAAAAAGTGATGCGGTCTCTAAGTTCAGTTTTGCTATCTGCATAAGTACGCCTATGCTTTGAGAGGTCTGTGCAATGGCTTCTGCCGCAACGATAAGTTTAACGTTTAGAGAAATTGCGGAAATGGCGTCCGAGAACACCTTGTCGGAAACGTACGGAAGATAAAGTTTGCGTATGCGCATAAGGGTAGGAACCTTGTAGACGTCTGACATCTCGATTAAACTTTTGTCGCATGATTTTATCGCCGTCAAAACCGAACTGTACATGGTCGGAAATATTACCGCGGTCGCGACAATCATTGGCGTAACTTTAGAAGAAAAACTTATAATGCAAAGAAAAATCACGCTCATGGTGGGCGTAGCCCTTACTATAACGATAATGGGATAAAACAGCCTTTCGAAAATTTTAGAAGCGTTTGCAAGTAGTGCAAGCAAAATTGCCAGAACGAAAGCAATGGAAAAACTTACGACCGTACGAACAAGGCTTCCTGCAAGCGAACGGTAAAACTTACCGTCCCCGAAAACCTTTATCATTTCCTTTAACGTGTCGACGGGCGTCGGCAAAATAAGCCTGCTGTTTTGAATTATCGCCGCTATATACCAAACCGCGATCAGAATAAGCACGGTTATTATAGGACTGTATTTTTGAAAGGTCTTCACTTTTTAACCCTCCGTGTGTAATTAGTTTCATGCCGCAGATAAAGCGTGTTTTGCCGATTAGGGAGAAACACGCTTTCTGCATTTTACAAATATTATTATTCCTGTCGACAAATGTCTTTACGCAAATTTATAGTATAGGTCTGCCGTAGGAATCTTTCCGCCGATAAAGGTTTTGTCGTAAGCCATTACTTCGTTAAAGTAGGCTTCGAGTTTACTTTGAATTTCCTCGGCTTTTTGGTTTTTAAGGTTGCACCTTGTCAAAACTTCAGAGTTAAAGTCCACTTTAAGGGAACTGCCGTTGTCCATAAGGGTTTGCTTAACGTTTGCAGCGTCTTTGAAAACGTATTCGAGGTTGTGGTCGAGCTTTTCCCAAAGCGCGTTGACAAACTGCTTGTCGTTATAAACGCTTTTACCCAAAACAACGCCTGCCTGCGTGAAAGAATCAGCGCCTACAAGTTCGTTCCAAACGCTTTGGAGATCCATAACGATACTTGCCTGCAAGGCTTTGACTGCGTTGCTAACCGCAGGTTCACCCATTACGCCGTAGTCGGCTTTGCCGGTTTTTAAAAGTGCGATTACCTCGGAAGCGTCCGCGCAGTAACGAAGCGCTACTTTGCCGTCGATTGCGGTTTCCGATTCTTCATAAGGAACGTTGTTTTTGTCGAGAATTAGTTTTGTCGTAATGTCGGGCGTGCCGCCTCTTCCGATATTTAAAAGCACTTTGCCTTTCAAATCTTCAACCCCGTTTTCTAACGGAGTTTTGCCTACCATATATAATACGCCGAAGATATTGACGGACAAAAGTTTTATATCCGCACCGTTGTTATAAAGTTTTGCGGCAACGTTGGTGGGCATAACCGCCACGTCTGCTTCGCCTGTCAAAACCGAAGTACCGATGTTAGCTGCACCTGCAAGAATTTTGTATTCTACGGGGTGACCGTCAAGTTCTTTTACGTTTTTCAAAAGTTCGTAAACTGCAAGAACGGGTGCGCCGTCCGGCATAGCGATGGTAACCTTTTCTTTAGGCTCGTCGTTACCTGAATTAGGTTTACAACCCGCAAAAGCAAGAAGAGAAATCGAAAGGGTTAAAGCAAGCATAAATGCAAACAATTTTTTCATAAAAACACCTCTTAAATCTTAAATCCGAATGACGAAAATTTTTAAAGTTAAGATTTCGCTTTTAGTATTGTGCGTAACAACCACTGCGGCTATCCCCTTTAATAAATCCATTAGCGTTTTTCATATGCTAAAATAAATGTTAAATGGGAAAAAGTAGGCCTATAAGACTGTTATCGACAAATTTTTACAGCACAAGATCACACCGTGCGTTTTTTTGGAAGCAGAAAAACCTGGTTATTCCGCATCGGTAACGGCACACTTGACTTTAACGTTATTCAGTCTGCCAAGTTTACCGGTAAGTGCGGAAATCTCCTCGTTCGTACCCTTCACGATAACGGAAATTACGTTAATTTCGCTTTCGTGGTTGGGAATGCCCATTCTTCCTAAAATGATGTGCGAATACGAGGACAGAAGTTCCTGCACCTTCATTGCGATGGCTTTGTCTTTTTCAATTACGATTCCTATTACACCGATTTTCATAAATACCTCTCTGCCAATAAAAAAGCCGCCCCTTAAAAGAGCGGTTAAACGGCAACTTGAAAACCTTTTGCCAAAAGTTTCTTAGTCCGGCGCAAAAGGTCAAAAGCCAAGAGGTTTTTGTGCGGCGGAATAACAAAGAAAGGCAATTTAAAAGCCGAAAAACTTACTCTCCGAAAAAAATCATCAATTCAGTTATTATTTCGTTACTATCATTATACAGTAACCAAAATAATTTGGCAACTATTTTAACACAAAAAATTTTTTCACACTTGTTAAACCTTTTATAATTACTGCGCTTATATTAAAAAAGTGGGCCTATAAGCCCGTTATCGACTGCTTTTCGCTTATCACAATTTTTCCGCAATGTCTTTCGTCCGCCTATCGCCTTTTCTCAAAACAGATAATTTTATTTTCGAAGCGATAACGAGCCGCACGACAAAGCGGAAATTATTATAACGGGCAAACTCAAAAAAACGCTTAAAAAATTTGCATTGCGGCATAAATTGTTGTATAATTAAGAAAAATAAATTCTACGGAGGGCAAAATTATGCCATTAGTTAATTCCAAAAAGATGTTTGAAGCCGCATATAAGGGTGGTTTCGCAATAGGCGCGTTCAACGTCAACAACATGGAAATCGTTCAGGCGATCACCGAAGCTTGCAAGGAAGAAAACGCTCCCGTAATTTTACAGGTATCCAAGGGTGCAAGAGCGTACGCTAACCACACTTACCTTGTAAAACTTGTAGAAGCGGCTGCAATCGAATGCCCGAATATTCCTATCGTTTTACACCTTGACCACGGTCCTGACTTTGAAACCTGCAAAGCTTGTATCGACGGCGGTTTTACTTCCGTAATGATAGACGGTTCTTCCCTTCCCTTTGAAGAAAACGTTGCGCTTACCAAAAAGGTTTGCGAATACGCACACGCACATAATCCTTACGTAACCGTTGAAGGCGAGCTCGGCACACTTTCCGGTATCGAGGACGAAGTTTCGCACGCAGTAGGTTCTTATACCCGCCCCGAAGAAGTTATCGAGTTCGTTGAAAAGACGGGCGTTGACTCTTTGGCAATCGCAATCGGAACTTCCCACGGCGCATATAAGTTTACACCGGAACAGTGCACACTTAACGAACAAGGTATTTTGGTACCCCCTGCACTTCGTTTCGATATTTTGGAAGCGGTTTCCGAAAAACTTCCTAACTTCCCCATCGTTTTACACGGTTCTTCTTCCGTTCCTCAGGATTACGTTAAGATGATCAACGAAAACGGCGGAAAGATGCCCAACGCTATCGGCGTACCCGAAGAACAACTTCGTGAAGCGGCTAAACTTTCCGTTTGCAAGATTAATATCGACTCCGATTTGCGTCTTGCTATGACCGGCACCATTCGTAAATTCTTTAACGAACAGCCTTCTAAGTTTGACCCGAGAGAATATCTTAAACCCGCCCGTGCAAACATTAAAGAACTTGTTCGCCACAAACTTAAAGACGTTTTGGGCTGTGCCGGCAAAGCCGACCTTTGCAAATAATTTTTGCAATAGATTTTAATAGCCAAGCTATTACCTTTTAAAATTAACAAAAAATCCGCACCATTTTGCGCTTGCATTTCGGTGCGTTTTTTTGTTGCATTTATGATAAAAAGTGTGGCTATAAGCCTGTTATCGTGAATTTTTAGGGTTATGCAAGGTTAAGAGTTACGGTGAATACGGTCTTGCCGTTTTCACGGGAATAAACGAGGTCTCCGCCCATGGACAGCATATGCTGACGGCAGATATATAGGCCGAGACCCAAGTTGTCGCCATCGCTACTTACTGAATAATACGGCAGGAAGATTTCCCTTTCTCCTTGTACGCCGATGCCGTCGTCGGTAACGGTTATTTTGCAACCACCGTTACTTTTTGCGGCGGAAACGGTAATATTTTTGCACTTGGAATGTTCGACGGCGTTAAAGACTAGGTTGTCCAAAACAGAGCACAAAATACTTTTTTTGGCGTATACCGCGATTTTTGGCGCAAAGCATTTAAGGGTGATGCCGTTAGCCTCGCAGTCGGGTGCAAGACGGCTGAAAATGTCTTCTGCGATTTCATCGGTGTAAACGGTTTCGCTGGATTCCGCCGCAAAGTTCATTTTTGCAAACTTTTGAAGTTCGGAAAAATCGCTCTGCAAAGCGTTGAGTTTGCCGTCTATTATATCGAGCGCCTTTACGTTTTCCAAGTTTTCTTCGTTTTTACGGATTTCTGCCACGAAATGTTTGATGCCGGAAAGCGGTTTTTTCATATCGTGGGAAAGGTAGCGCAAAAGTTTATCCCTTTCGCTTATAATGGATTGTAGTTCCACGGTCTGCCTTGCCACTTCGGATTTTAAGTTATTGGTCAGGTAGACGTTTCGCCTTTCAAGGCTTGCGAAAAAGCCGAACGCAGAAAAGGCGGTAAAGCACAAAATAAGCACTGCAAGCCAGATTACGGGGCTATGAAAAACGGGTGTTTCAAACGGAAGCACAAGATAATCTATCCCCAAAACGATCACAATCGGCGGGGCGACGAGAAATTCGATTTTGCGTTTACTGAGAGCGTATAGCAATGACAGCGTAGCAGCGGCTACTATAATACCGACAAACACTGGCACGCAAGCGGTGATTGCAAGCGGTGCAGCAGTTTCGTAATAGGTAAGCAGTTTAAACAAGCCAAAGCCAGCGACCCCTAAGGCCAAAGCCGCTTGCGGGATTGCAAACAGGGATTTTTTAAGACAGCACGCAAAAGCCAGCACGGCAAACACAAGCGCTGCGGCAAGTGAAATTGCCATAAGAAGAGCTCTATCCAGCGACAAAATCTCGTTTATGGCGTTTTCGGAACCAATCATCGGCACTCCGTCAAAACCCGCCCTTTCACCACTGCTTTCGTAATGCACTGTAACGACCGACGCACGCTTGTTAAAGGAGTTTACCAACGCCTCCCTTCTCGAATAAAAGGTTATATCTACAAGTAGTGGTTCGGCGCCGTCTTGGTGAAATTGGTTATAGTCCACCTTTTCGCAGTAGTCGATAAAGTTGTAATCCTCGATTGCACCGACCGTTGCGACGAGTTTTGTGTTTACGTAGACGGTGCATGCGGAAAAGCAAGGTGGCAAATATAGTGTAAAGTGCCAATTTTTATCGTCGCCAAGGTAAGGCGTGAGCGGTACTTTATTTTTTACAAAATTATCGTCTTCGGGGTTAAGATTATAAAAAACGAACTGGTAACTTCCCCTTTTTGCAATATTTTTTTGGATAGTTATATCCGTTTCCGTTCCGCTGATTTTTTCCCTATCCGGTATTACGAATTCGTCTGGAGAGTAATAGGCATACTTTAACGTGTTTTTTTGTTGAAGATCGGAAATACAAACGCCGTAGACTTCATTACCATCTCCATCTGTCATGGTAATTTTATCAGGCACCGGTGGATTTTTAGCGCCGAACACAAGCACAAGCGTAAGTATTATCGAAAAAAGCAGTGCGCCGACGGGAACGGCAATTTCGAAAATTCGTTTCATAACTTTCCCCCTTTCATAAAGGCGTAACCTTTGCCGAACTCGGTTAAAATCATATTTTTGCCGGTTGCAGCGAGCAGTTTTTGCCTTAGGTTCGAGAATCGTATGCCTTTTGGGTGCTCGTCGGACAATATCTTCCTACGGCAAACACGTCAACACCGCAAGAGTCCGCAAGGTCAATGAGCGCAGGTATTTCGTGCATATTCGTTTTAGATACCGTACTCATTACGGCGCACCACATACCCGAACGCTTTATCGTTTTTATCGCTTCGAGCGTAGTGCGGAAAGAGCCTTTTTTTCGGAACATATCGTGCGTTTGTTCCAAACCGTCCAAAGACAGTTGATATTTTACACAGCCGCAATCTTTCATACGCTTGCAAACCTCGTCCGTCAAGTGGAACGGGTTGCCCATAATACAAAAACGAGTTCTGTCCGCCTTGAACATTTCGAGAAGTTCCCAAAAGTTCGGGTGCAGAATAGGGTCGCCGCCCGTCAGATATATGTAGGGCGTTCGTTCTATTTTATCGCAAAAATCTATGATTTGAGCATAGGTACTTTTCAGCTCGGCAAGCGGCGTACTGACAAGGCACGGGTGTCCTTCCGAAAAAATATAGCAATGCTTACAGCGTTGGTCGCATACGTCGGTAATATGCCATTGTATTGCAAAATAGGGTTTCA
This sequence comes from uncultured Clostridia bacterium, assembly GCA_958419945.1. GTDB lineage: Bacteria > Bacillota > Clostridia > Christensenellales > Borkfalkiaceae > UBA4636. Next base: position 23,841 of record CATZIC010000026.1, read on the forward strand.
TATTTCCTCCCGATAGTTACGCTCACGAAATTATCACGCTATTATGCGCGCGATAATTTCCGTGATTTTCAGCGGCTCTGCCGCTCTGCCCACAATTTTTAAGGGCACACGATTATATAATTGTGGGCATTCACACCGCTGAGGTGCTTGCGCACAAATTGGGACGCGCTAACGCAAAAGCGTGGTTTTGCTTGCGCCGTTAATTATCAAAAAATATACTTTCCGTAATTTCTTACGGAAAGCATGCCCCTCGAACTTACTTGTCCGAAGTTCCGCAAGCAGGTGCGGGGTCTTTCGTTCCACAAGCAGGCGCAGGGTCTTTTGCACCACAAGCAGGTGCAGGGTCTTTCGTTCCGCAAGCCGAACCAACAAATTCATTTGCCGTCATACTCGTTTACCTCCTTACAGATTTGTCAACCTTACGATTGACAACTATATTATAGTGAAAAATAAAATCGCTGTCCTAATTCTTACAAATCTATTAGTCTGTAATAAAAAGGTAACCATAATACTTTCTTTTTGAAAGTAACCATAAATTTTGATTGCAATATCCGATTTTTTATGCTATACTAAAACAAAAAAGGAAGTATAAACTATGCTGACGAAAGACGAGCTACCCGAATGCCCCGTAGCAACAACCGTGCAACTTATAGGAAACAAATGGAAGTTATTGATTATACGGAATTTGCTTGCTTCCCCGCAACGCTTTACCGAAATGTTAAAAACTATTCCCATAAGCCAAAAGGTTTTGACTGATAACTTGCGCGCGCTCGAAGATGACGGACTTATCGTTCGTCAAGTTTATGCCGAAGTGCCGCCGCGAGTGGTCTATTCTCTTTCGGAACTCGGAAATTCATTACGCCCGATTATAAACGCAATGCAAGAATGGGGTACAGAATATAAAAATAATTTGTGAATAAAGAGAGATTTGATTTTTTTGAAATCTTTCTTTTTAATTCTGTTAATAACGTAATGCGAATTTTATTATATTCGACAAATTAAGTAATTTTCAAATAGCATAACAAAAAAACGCCGTATTCTTTTCGTGGTATAATACTCGATAAAGCAATACGGCAATTTTTATAACAGTTACATAGTTTTTTGTTTTCGCTTGTGCTTACCATCTGGGGACGGAATACGCCGACTCGGTAAAAAGTCGCCGTTGCTTTGGCGTGCATAAAAAGAAACCGCGGATGCGCATTTTTCCTATAAAGAATAAAAAATTATTAGTAGTTTTGCTTTTAAGCAATAATAAAAACTCTCGTTCGAGAGTTTTACTACAAGTAAGATAAATCGGAATTTATCTTGCTAATCAACTATAAAACAATTCTGCAACAAAATCTTAACTTTTGATAAATCACTCAATGATATATTTTCTCTTCGAGAATAACGAGGTATTATTCTTGTCCTTCCGCCCCCCAATTGTTCTTTTTCAGAGTAATAAAACTCAAGAGAATGTTGCTTTAATATCAAAAGGCAAGTCTTTTCTGTACCCTCACCCACAAATATGAATTTTGCGTCGTGGTAATGAGGTAAACAATTATAATTAAGATTATGGACGGAAAATACTTGTTTAACTATTTCCTCTATTTGAGCGTACTCATTATAGTTTATCTTTTTGCCAATCGGCATTCTGCTTATAACGAATATTGCCGTAACAATACAACCATAACTTTCTTCAATCGTATTTAAGGAAAATATTTCGCCATCCTTTTCCCATATAAAGCCGTAATATGAATGAACATAACAAGGATCGCCAAGCATTTCGCATATATTAGAAAACAAATCAAAAAACTGTTCTTCTGTTACGTCTTTTTTCAACTTTATTTTTTTACCCTTAAAAAATCCTAAAAAGGCACAATAGGGTGCAACCTCATACTCGTATTCTTTTAGAATTTCCTGTGCGATTTCTATCAGCGACATTTTTTCCTCTAAATTACTTCTCATTGTATAATCATTATAGCAAAAACCAAAGCAAATAGCAATATAAACGCACATAACGAATTACAATACCCCATTTTTGTGAACGTAATACGCCGCCTTGCCAAATGGGCTGTGATTTGTTTTTATAGCCATAAAGTCGCTTCGGCGTGCATAAAAAGAAACCGCAGTTGCGGTTTCTTTTAGTTTTTTGATTTATTGAACTTACGCTTAAGAATAATTAATGCTAAGATTAGTAACAGTGGGAATATAGTAGCGACAAGTAGTCCGATTTTTAAATTACCATCAAGTATATTGGAAATGCCGCCAACGATTGTGGGACTTATGGCAGCGCCTAAATCTCCGGCCAAAGCTAAAAATGCAAACATCGCAGTGCCGCCGCTTGGGCACTTTTGTGAAGAAATGCTTATAGTACCCGGCCACATAATTCCGACCGAAAAGCCACAAAGCGCACAGCCTGCCAATCCGATGATCGGTAAAGAAGATAATGATGCCAATAAGTAACATATTACACACAGCACACCGCTTACAAGCATAGTATCGTTAAGGTCTAATTTTTCATTCAACTTTCCATACAAAACACGAGATATTCCCATAAATACCGCAAACAAGCAAGGTCCGGCTAAATCTCCGATTGTTTTAGAAACACCCATTGCGGACTCCGTAAAAGCAGACGCCCATTGAGCCATGGACACCTCGGATGCACCTGAACATGCCATAAGTAATATCAACAACCAAAACAACGGCAACCTGAATAGCTCGCTAATACGCATACTTTTACCGTCTTCCACTAATCGTTCAATCGGACAAGTAATAAAATTGAACACGTTAAGTAATGGAACAAGCGCCCAAATTAAGGTAAGGATCTGCCATTTTGCCGTTCCGAATACTGCAAAAAACAGCGTTGAACCCAAAATTACTCCCACGGCACCCCAACAATAGAAGGAATGTAACAAACTCATCATACCGGCTTTGTTTTCAAAAGGACACGCCTCAACGATTGGACTTACCAAAACTTCAATAAGGCCACTGCCAATCGCATACAGCACTACGGAAATCAATATTCCCACAAACGGGGAAGGAAGAAGTTCCGGCAAGACGGCCATTAACACTAATCCGAGCGCAGACACTACTTGAGAGGTAACTACGCAAATACGATATCCTATTTTATCGACAAATTTTGTAGCCGCAAAATCAATCAGTAATTGCGTCAGATAGAACACTAACGGAATTAAAGCAATCTTTTCTAAACCTATTCCATACGTATTCTTGAAAGTCAAAAAAAGTAGCGGTGTAAAATTTGCGGATATAGCTTGAGTAATAAAACCAAGATAACAAGCTACAGCGGTTTTTTTATAATTCTTTTGTTTTATCATAATTGCCTATTTGATGTATCATTTCAAACTTTAATATGATATTTTGAATAAGAATAAAAAGCTTTTTGTATTCTTCTATATCATAAATAATGAAAATTGTCAAGAAGAGTGATAAAGTAAAAGTGGAAAGTGAAAGAGTAATAAAGCTGGAGGGAGTCGCTCCGCAAACTTTGTTTGCTATCACGCCTGTGTGGCAAACGACAAAGGGCAATGATTTGTTTTTTATAGCCATAAGCACCGGCGCATTAACACAACTAAAAGAGAAACCGCAAATGTGGTTTCTCTTTCGGATGAAAAATCCTTTTGTAAAAAAGAGGCAATTTACCAGTCGTCTTCGTCTTCTTTTTCATTTTGATATTCGCTGTCGTCCCAGTTGTAGACATATTCGCCTTGCTCCCAGCTGTACCCGTCTTCATCAATCCATTCATATTCTCCGGATTCGTAATTCATACACCATTTGGGTCCCATTTGCATTCCTCTTTCTTCTAATATCTTTGAAATTTTATGAGTTCTTCAATAAGTTTATTTATCTCATCATCCTCATAATCTTCCCTTTCGACAAAAAACACGAATTCATACACATCATTATTTCTAATATTCTTAATTGCGCCTAATTCATTACATATGTAACAATCCAAAATGTTATTATCTTGCGCTATTTTTCTGTTATAATCTATTGCAAATTTCAATATCTCAACTGCTTTTTTTCTATACTTACTTAAGTGATTTAAAGCATAATGCAGGCAATTATTTAAAATTGGATTTACTGAATAGTAGGTTCGTATTTCATTATCATTTTTTCTTCTTTCAATTCTTCCTAGTTTCAAATCATACTTTTTTATACTAAACAAAGAATTGAAAATCTCATCACTGTCCATAATGATTTCTAAATAATCTGATTGATAAAAAAGAGA
>CATZIC010000027.1 GCA_958419945.1 uncultured Clostridia bacterium
CTTATAGAGAAATAGATCAGATGGCGCAAAGGGTGGTTTCCGCAAAACTTTTACTAAAAGGTGAAACTTATGAAAACGTAATTAAGGAAACGGACATATCTTCCGCCACTTTATCAAGGGTTTCAAAGTGCGTAAAGTACGGCAGCGGCTACAAAAAGTTTTTGTCCGACGAAGTTGAATAATCAACGAATAACTGTCATGATTTCGGTATAAAATACAATTTACAAATAAAATTTTATCGTTTTGAGCAAAAAGCGGCAAAAATCGACCTATAGGCTGATTTTTGCCGCTTTTAAGCTATTTTGTCGAAATTGTGCTATCACAAAAGAAAAAACTTACAAGAGGAAGAAAATGGCCGGAAAACACACGAAAATAAGGGATTAGTAGGGGGACGGTTCGAGTTTTTCGGGATAAGCAGCAAGACTGTCATAAATGGACCAAGTTTGCCTATTTCTGCTTTCTAAAGTGAAATTTAGTTAAAACTGTCCAATATTGGATGAATATATTTTCGTTTGCGAAAATAGAGGGGTTAACATATTATAATGCTTGTTACTGCGGTTTTGTCATTGCTTTAGTAAATCGGCGCCGCTAGCAAATATGGCGCTTCAGGCTGATAGATTTTGAACTTCCGCTTAGCAGATTCGTTATTTGTAAAATTTAGCAAAACTTAACTTCTTTATGGTTTACTAAAAGAACTGTTTTCAGTTTGTTTTTTTGTGATATCGGAAAAAACGCCGCTTTTGCATTGTTTTCAGGCACGAAAAAGACAAAAAGCCCGCCTATAGGTTGGTTATCGCGGAATTTTAAGGCGTAAAAGGGATCAAAAACGGCCTTTAACCTACGACACTAAACGAAAGCGTGAAAATAAAGGAAATGCTCGCAGTCAATATATTAAATGCAGTTACGCTGCCGTAAACAGAACTAAAAGCGGGCTAAAACACGATAATAACAAGGTAAAAACGAAGTAAAAGCGAATACAACCTTATATAAATGCATGCCGTTTCATATAAATTCAAGGTTTTTGATTGTGATATAATTTTTAGTGTTAAAAACGAAATTTCCAAATACTACAAAAAAGCGTAATTTTGTTTTTAGAATACGGGCGGTTGTTTGCACCCCGCAATCGAAATTTTTTAAAATTTTTTCCTATTATTCCCAATCTAAAAGCGAAAATCGCGCATTTTATCAAGGATTTTGAGAAATTTTAAAATGAAAATTAGGAAAATATTTTTTCACGAAATTTTTTCAAAGTAGAGAAAATCCGCTTGACAGCACGTATTATATAATGATATAATAAGCGCAACATAAAATTACGAATAATTTATTCGCCATTATAAAAGCGACGAATAATAGTTTGACTAAGATCAATCCGAAAGCAAAATTTTTAAAATTTTAACCCAATATTTTGTGGCAAAAATTTAAGGAGGCTTATATGAACACTAAGAAGCTAAGTTTAGTACTGCTTTCTGTTATCATGGCGTTGGCGCTTTGCGCGTTTGCGGCGTGTAACAGAGGCGGCGACGACACTTACAAAGCAGGTGAAGAGGTAGGCAGCTACTACTGCGTCGTTAACGGTGCGGAAGCAAAGCTTACCTTAGCAGAAGACGGTACGGCAACACTCGTACTCGGTGATGAAAACTTCAGCGGTCCCTGCCAAAAAGATAAGGACAATCCGAATAAGTTAACCATGACGTTCGGCGAATCATCCGATCTTTTGGCACAAGCTACTTACGCAAATAACGTAATGACCGTAAGTTTCCGCAGTACCGAATACAGATTTTTGAGAGACGTCGAATATACAGTAACCTTTAATTCCAACGGAGGCAGCGCTGTGAATTCAGTGCCCGTTCGTAACGGTAAAACGGTTGCCAAGCCCGCCGATCCCAAGAAAGGCGATTTGATATTCCTCGGCTGGTACAAAGACAATGACACTTTTAAAGAACCTTATCAGTTCGGCGCGGAAGCGGTAACGGGAAATATTACCTTATACGCATGCTACGGCGAATCTGCTGAAGGTGAATTTGACGTAACCTATAATCCCGGTTTCGACGGCGGAGAGGTTAAGTCCTTAAAGACTTCCAACGGCATTGCGGAAATTCTCGCGGCGCCTAGTAGGGAAGGATACGAATTCATCGGTTGGTACGTAAGCGACTATGAAGATTCCGCAAAGCTTACATATAAGTACGAAGGGCAGACCCTTTACCAAAACACCGTATTGTACGGCGTATGGGAAAGCGACGCACCTGCAGTATCCATTTCGAATAACAAGATTACCTGGAACAGCCTCGGCGGTCGTGGTACGTATAACGTATTCGTTTATGACGCACAAGGGGAACTTCTTGCTTCCGGACAGACACAGAACTTGTACTATGATTTTGACTTTTCCGCTCTTCCCGCGGGCGAATACAGTGCAAGGGTAACCTATAGGGGTGTAAGCGGCAACGCATATCTTAAGAATAAAGCGTTACCTAAAGTTTCCCTTTTCAAGGTTGCAAACGGAACGGCTTTGACCTTTAACTCGGTTGCAAACGCCGCCGAATACGTAATTTCCATCGACTGCGGAAATAAATATCACAAACACAGCGAACTTAGTAACGGTTTGTCTACGACTTATAACTTTGCCAACTGCGACATGCAGAAGGGCGGTATTAAATTTACCGTAACCGCAAATGCGGAAGGTTATCTGTCTTCTGTTTCCAAAGAGTTCGTTTTCGAACAGGGTTTAGCGGCAGTTGCCGGCCTTAAGGCAACCGACGACGGCAAACTTACCTGGAACGCAGTTGAAAATGCGGAATCCTATTTGGTAACCATTAAAGCGGGCGAGTCCGAACAGACTTTAACCGTAAAGACTACCGAAGTTTCCATCAAAGAATACGGCGTGGGTGCAATGACTTTTGCGGTTCAGCCTTTGGCAAACAACTATTATTCACCCGAAGCGAGCATGTGTAATTATCAGAAGTCCACTTTGGCTTCTCCGAAGAACATAATGCTTAACCAGACCACTTTGGTATGGGAAGGCGAGCAGGGTGCTACTTACAACGTAAAAATCGGCGATAGGGTTTATAAAGCGAACACCAATTCCATGGCGCTTGAAGAATCCTATTTCAGCGGTTCTGACAGGACCGTTTCCATTCAGGCAATAAAAGGAACTTCGATTTCTTTATATTCCGATCCCGTAACGGTTAAATCCTCTCTTACCGAGGATATGGTTTCCTATGCGAACGGCTATGTAGCCTGGGGTAACGTTTTCGGTGCGGTTAGTTATCGTGTCGATATAGAACCCGGTAATATCAGCAGGGTAGTTACGGGGGACGTACATAGTTTGAAACTCGACTTTGAAGGAAGCGGCGAATATACCGTTAAAGTATCCGCTTTCGGTAACGGCGTAAGCGGTGCTGTAACCTTAAACCTCAGCGTTTACTCCGTATATTACGAATCCAACGGCGGAACTACCGTTTCCACGTCCTACCTAGTTAAAGGCGACTACCTTACGCTTCCCGAAAGTGCGAAAGGCGGCTACGACTTTACAGGTTGGTATAACGCAGTAGGCGGCGCAAGTTCCAATGGTAAAGAATATAACGACGGTGAATTCACTTATACAAGTGACGTAACCATGTACGCAAACTGGACGCCTAAGCCCATCAATATCACCATTAAGTGGAAAGACGGCGATCAGGAATTAACCGATACGCAGACGGTATATTACAAAGAACAATACACCCTTCCCGTACCTCAGATCGAACCTAACGGATACGCTTTCGGCGGCTGGTATTTGGGTTCCATTCAATACACCGACCAAAACGGTAAGTCTTTGATTAGCTTCGACCGTATCGAAGACATTACTTTGGAAGCCGATTTCGTAGAAGTTTTAAAATTTGACCTTCTCAAAGACGGCAGCGGTTATTCGGTTAAGAAAGGTGACTATATCAATCAAGTATCAGAAGTAACCATTCCCGCAATGTACAACAATAAACCCGTTCTTACCATTGAACCGAGTGCGTTTATCTCTTCAAGTTATCTTAAAGTCATAAACATCCCAGATACCGTAAACGATATGTTCATAAGCGTTGAAGGTCTTACTTCCACCGGTTCTTCATTCCAGGGCTGTTCAAAACTCGAAGCGATTAACGTTTACGCAACCGACGTTGACTCTCCCGATAAAGGCAGATATTATTCCGAGGACGGCGTTTTGTACCGCTATAACAACGACACTCAAATCGAACTTTACGCATACCCCACCGCAAGAATGGGTGACTTCGTAATTGCAGACGGCGTTCAGTCCCTCCGCAGCAACGTGTTTAAGAGCGCTAAGATGAGCTCGATTACTATTCCGAGTTCCGTAACTTATATCGAGGCCGAAGCTTTCGCATCGAACAGCAACCTTACAAACGTTGTGTTCGAACCTGCGAAAGAAGGTGAGGTCGAACAAGACCTCGTTATCGACGACGAAGCTTTCTACCTTTGCTCTAACCTTCTTGAAATCACGTTGCCCACCCGTATGCAGACTTACAACAAGAATATGTTCAGGTCCTGCAACAACCTTTCCAGCGTTTACTTTACCGACGATAACGGTAAGTATAAATCTTTGGACGGCGTTGTAACCACCACTGAAGAAGACGGCTCCAACGTTCTCGTTTGGTATCCTTACGGCAGACAAGGCGATTATGTTATACCTTCAGGTATTACCAAAATCGGCGATTTTGCATTTACCACAAGGTTTGAAAGCACTTCTACAACAGCTACAAATCCGTATATTTACTACGGCAACAAGAACATTGAAAGAATAACCATCCCCGCATGGGTAACCTACATTGGCGAAGGCGCTTTCAGGGGTTGTAACAAAGTTAAGGAAGTTAATTTCCTCGGAACTGCCACCGACAATGCATTAACCATTGAAAAGGAGGCCTTCTACGGTTTAACAAACGAAGAATTTACCGAAGTAACCCTTCCCGAAAACCTTAAGTATCTCGGTGAAAGCGCATTCGGTTACTGCTCGAAACTTCTTACCGTAAACCTTAACTCCGTTGACTGCTCCGAATTCCAGACCGGTGCTTTCGGTTACGTTTCCACAGGTATCGTAAGTAACTTTACGTATTACGTAACAACCCTTAACATCGGTAAAGACACCGGCGCAATCGAAATTGCAGGCGTTTTCGGTATCAAACTCGAAGTCGTTAACGTTGACCCCAATAACCAAAACTACGAAGTTATCGATAACGTCGTATATGACAAAGCGGTTACTTCCGTACTCTTCTATCCTGCTGAAAAGCAAGGTGCTTATACTACGCCTGCTACCGTAACCAACATCGGTGCTAACGTATTTAAAGACAGAACCGGTCTTACCGAAGTTACTATCGGCAAAAACGTTACTTCCATTGGTACAAACGCATTTGGCGGATGTACGGCACTTACGACTGTTACCTTCGAACAGGGCGGTGAAGCAGCTCTTATTATGGGCGACGGTGTATTCAAAGGTTGCAACAACCTTGCCGCAATCGCTATTCCCGAAAGGACTACCGAAGTAGGTTCGGAATTACTCTTTAACTGCAACAAACTACAGTCAGTTTCCTTACCGGCAACACTTGAAAACATACACTATGGCTATGATTCCACTTTGAAGATTGACATATTCAATATGTTCTCTGGTAGCAAGAGTTACTTATTAGAGGAAATCACGGTCGCACCCGAAAACAAAAAATATGCATCTAAAGACGGTATTTTGTATGAAAAGAACGCCGAAGGCGCACTTGTAACCCTTCTTTACTGCCCGTCGGGAAAGATCGGAGTCGTAGACGCACCCAAGACCATAACCAAGATTGCACCAAAAGCATTCGCTTATTCCAACGCTACAAAACTTATGTTCAGCCAAGGTATTGAACAGGGCGCTGAACTTGTATTCGGCGAACAGGTATTCTATAACAGTGCTCTTACCGAAGTAGAACTACCCGAAGGACTTACAGCAATTGCGGATCAGATGTTCTACTACAACGAAGAACTTGTTAAGGTTACTATACCGAGCACTGCAACTTCTATAGGCGTTAAGGCGTTCTATTGGTGTAAAGCACTTGAAACCGTAGTTATACCTAACTCTGTTGAAACTATAAAAGAAAGAGCCTTCTACGGTTGCTCGTCACTTCAGACAATAACCATTCCGAACAGCGTTAAAACCATCGAAAAAGTAGCCTTCGGTTACTGCACGAATCTTAGCGAAATCATTTTTGCAGCAGGTAACGATGAAGTTGACGCTGACGGCGCTTACGTAAATCCGTTAACCTTTGCGGATGCGGAAATATCAAGTAGCGGTAGTTACGGCTCCAGTTACTATGGTGTATTCTACAGCACGAAAGTAGGGGAACTTATATTCCCCGCAAGAACCACTTATATCGGTACCTACCTTATGGGTTATGCCGATTATGACGGAAGTAGCAGTTCTTCGGAGAACACTTCACTTAAGAAGGTCGTTATCCCCAGCACCATCGAAGGTATCGGTAAAAACGCATTCTACTACTGCGTAGCTCTTGAAACCGTTGAATTCAGCGGAAACGGCGTTTCCAAACTTGCGGATACTAACGCCGATATTACAAAAGGTGCGGCATTCAACAACACTTTCTATGGCTGCGATGCACTCAAAACTATTATTAACCTTCCCGAATCTTCAAGTGAAGAGGGGTACTCTTTGTACAGTGCATTCGCAATGACCTATAATGGCGGCGATAACGCTCTTACCGAAGTTGAGATTCCTGCAAGCGTAAAGGCAATGAAGTCCGCATTCTCTCGCAACGGCGGCTTAAAAAAGGTAACCTTCCGTGCAGGCAGCAAACTTGAAACGCTGGATTCCTGCTTCGAAAAATGTACTTCGCTTACCGGAATAGAACTTCCCAACGGCTTGAAGACCATTGGTAATAACGCTTTCTCCGGTTTGTCAAGTCTTAAATCGATTGTTATCCCGGCAACCGTAACAACCATCGGTTACAATGCGTTTAACGGTTGTTCATCTCTTACAAGTATCACCTTCGCAACCTATAGTGAGGGCGAAAACGCAGGAAAATGCAGTCTCGAATCCATTGGTTACCAGGCATTCGCCGGTACCGCTATTACGGAATTTACATTCCCCGTATCCGTTAAAGATTCCATCAATCTTAACGTTGGTACCACTTCGGTTAGTAACATGGGCAGATTGTTCAAAAAATGTAACAATCTTACAACGGTTACCTTGTCCAAGTCTGTTACCGATATCGAGTACGTTTTGGAAGAATGTCCTTCCATTACAACGATAAACATCGCAGACGATAACGACAGCTTTACTACGCAAGAAGGCACGCCTTATATCTACAATAAGGACGGCACAGGCATCTTGTTCTTGTTCGGCGCAGCACCCAAGGGTCATCTCGTTATCCCCGAAGGCATTACCGAAATCGCAGCGTACGTCTTTAAAGGGCATACCGGCATTACCGAAGTTACCATTCCTTACACGGTAGGTAAAATCGGTGCCGGCGCATTCGACGGTTGTATGAATCTTACCAAGATTAACTTCCAGGATACCCCCGATAAGCCCAGCGCATTGCAGACGGTAGGCGAAAGCGCTTTCGCAAACTGCCTTAAGTTAACCGACGTTACCCTTCCCGAAACCGAAGGCTTCACCCTTATTTCCGATAAGATGTTCCTCAATTCAGGTCTTAAGAGCGTTAAGATCCCCGAATGCATTGAAACAATAGGTGAATACGCCTTTGCGTTTAGTGAAAACCTTGCTACAGTAGATTTACCCCTCAACGGTAAACTCGAACTTTTCGATCAATATTGTTTCTATAAAACTGCTCTTACCGAAGTTCTTATTCCTTCGACGGTTGTAAAGATCGGCGTTCGTGCTTTCCAGAACATTCAAACCCTTAAAAAGGTTGAATTTGCTAAGGATGCACAAGGCAATACTTCCATTACGACCATCATGGGATCTTCCTTCGGCGGTTCTTCAACCGATTCAAGTAAAAACCTTGAAAGCATCATAATTCCTAAGTCTGTTACCACACTTACGGGCAGTGCACTCTCTTATATACCGGCGCTTACTTCGATAACCTTCGAAGAAGGTTCTAAACTTACTTCTATTACGTCAAGCGTATTCAGGGAAACCGGTATTCAGTCTATCACCATCCCCGCAAGTGTAACCAAGATCGAATCTTCCGCTTTCCAGGATTGTGCAAACCTTACAACCGTAATTTTGGAAAAAGGCAGTAAGCTTGCTTCTATCTGTTCGTCGGCGTTCAAAGGTTGTACGCTTTTCACGGGTCTTACCTTCGAAGTAAGCACACCGCTTGCGACTATCGATACGAACGCATTCCAGGATTGTACTTCCATCGTTTCTATCAAGATTCCCGATACGGTTACCGCAATCAAGAAACAGGCGTTTGCCGGCTGTACGTCACTTGAAAAAGTGGAATTTACAAGAGATTCCAAGCTTAAAACGCTTGGCAATCAGGTATTCCAGGACTGCACTTCTTTGAATTCAATCAATCTTCCTGACGGAAGCCTTACGATCATTCCTCAGTATGCATTCCTTAACTGCTCAAGCCTTGTTACGATAGCAATTCCGGACAGCGTTACAACCTTTAAGAACTACGTCTTCTCCGGTTGTACTTCGCTTGAGACGGTAACTTTCGGCGAAAGTTCTGCGCTTACCACAATAGGCACTTACATCTTCTCTGACTATAAGGGAACCTCTTCTATCCCTGCAGGGGAAGCTTGTACTTCACTTAAATCCTTTGACGTACCCGACGGTGTTACAAAGTTAGGTAACTATATGTTCCAAAACTGCACGGCGCTCGAAACCGTAACATTCGGCGAAGGCTCTAAACTTAACTTCCTTGGTACAAATACCTTCCGTAACTCCGGCTTAAAATCGATTGAAGTTCCTAAGGGTGTAACTATGTTAGGTACTTCCGCAACCTCTTGCGCAGTATCAAGCAGTGTTTATACTTTCGCAAACTGCGACAGATTAACAAGCGTTACCTTCAAGGGCAACATAACCAAGATTGGCGGATACGTATTCTTCGATTGTAATAACCTTGTTATGGACGTTCCCAAAGACGTAACCGTTTTAGGTACTAACGCATTTGCGTATACTGCGGCAACCTCCTTTACAATTCCTAAGGGACTTACAGCCGTTAATATGGGTAACGCACCTTTCGGCGGTTGCTCTAACCTCACTTCCTTTAAGGTTGCGGACGGCAATTCCACCATTATGGTAGACCAAGCAACCGGCGCACTTCTGAACGTTGCGGATCCCGCTGCTCCTCAAGTTCTCTGCTATCCTGCAGGCTTAAAGGGTGTGGACGGCGTGGTAACCATTCCCGACAATAAGGGTATTACCATTGACAGTTATGCGTTTATGGGTTGTAGCGATATCTCCGTCGTTCTTCCTTCCGATATGGAAACCATACCTGCGTACGCATTCGCTTTGTCCAAGATTACTTCCTTCACCATTCCCGAAGGCGTAACCGCTATCGGCAACTATGCGTTCGACGACATTTCAACGCTTACAACGCTTACTTTACCTGCAAGTCTTAAGACGATAGGTACGTACGCATTCAGAAACACCACTGGTCTTACTACCATTTCAATGTCAGACGGTCTTACATCTATCGGTAACTACGCATTCACGGGAAGCGGAATCGAAAGTCTGACAATTCCTAACACTGTAACAACTTTAGGTACTTACTTGTTTAAGGACTGCGACAAACTTACCACGGTTACTTTACCGACTGGTCTTGAAGAAATACCTAACTATTTGTTCCAGAATTGTACTGCGCTTACTTCCGTTTCTATCCCAGCAAGCGTAACCTCTATCGGCAACTACGCATTCAGCGGAAGCGGAATCGAAAGTCTGACAATTCCTGACACCGTAACGACTTTAGGCACTTACTTGTTTAAGGACTGCGATAAACTTACTACGGTTACTTTACCCGCAGGGCTTGAAGCGATACCTACCTACATGTTCCAGAACTGTACGGCACTTGAAACAGTTGTCATTCCGGAAGGCGTAACCTCTATCGGTACCTACGCATTCAACGGTGCAGGTATTAAATCCATCACCATTCCCGCAAGCGTAACCTCTATCGGTAACTACGCATTCAGGGCAAGCGGTCTTGAATCTATTACCGTTCCCGCATCCGTGGAAACTTTAGGTACATACCTTTTCACAGATTGTGAAAGCCTTACCACGGCAAAGGTTGAAACCACTGCTGCATTAAACACTTATATGTTCTCCGGCTGCACGATGCTTTCTAACGTAACCCTCGCAGAAGGTATAACCTCATTAGGAAATTACATGTTCCAAGAATGTACTTCCTTAGAAGGAATTAAGCTTCCCGAAAGCCTTACCTTCATGGGCACGAATACCTTCCTTGGCTCCGGCTTAAAGACAATAACCATTCCTAAGTCGGTTAAAGCCTTCCTGTCTACTGCTACCGCTGAACCTTCTGTAAGCTCAACTAGTAACCTGTTTAAGAACTGTGTAAACCTTACCGAAGTTATTCTTCCCGAAGGTTTCGAAGCAATCGGTTCCGGCACGTTCGAAGGCTGTACCTCTTTAGCAAGCATCAACATTCCCGACAGCGTTACCCATATCGGTAACTACGCTTTCGAAGCTTGTTCCGCTCTTACAGAGTTCAACATGCCTTTATCGATTGCCGAAATCGGTTATGAAGCGTTTGTTGGTTGTACTTCTATTAAGAAGCTCGTCTTTGAAGAAGTGCCTTCCGCTATCGGTAGAGACGTCTTCGAAGGCTGGACTTCCGATCAGACAGTTTGCTTCTGCTTTAACGGAACTTACTCTAAGCCTTGGACGCAGACTAGCCCCACCAACTATTGGTTCGGCGAAACCAAAGCTAACGTCGTTTGGGACTACGTTGAAGCCTGACTTACAAAATAGGTTGTAGCCTTGTGAAACTTAAAGCAAGGTTGTAACTTAAATACCGAAATGCCGACCCGTACATCCGTACAGGTCGGCATATTCTATGTTTAGATATTGTATCGCATTTGCTGTACGTAAAGTTTGCTGCCAAGCCTAAAGCAATATTATTATACGCTTTATCGCTATAAAGTAGGGCTCTATTCGGTTACAAGCACCGATAAAAAAGCTTAATAATGAGCCTATAGCCTTAAGTTTAACACTATTACAACTATTTTTTTTGTAAAATCAAGTCATAAATGTTTGACAGGGGCAAACAAGTGTAGTATAATCACTAACAAGTAAGCCTAAATTGACTCATTTTATCGGACCCACACAATATAATAATAGTAAGGCTACAAATATTTTTTTAGAAAGGAGAAGTTTATGAACACTAAACAAGCATTCGAAAAACATTATGCAAAGTTCCAAAAAAACAGCATAGTTAAGTCTGCACTTTTGGGCTCGATAGTCGGTTTTTTGGTAGCAGTCGTGCTTTCCGCATTCTTTTGGTTCTACGGCGTTAAAGCCTTTTGGGTAAGTATTCCCGTCTTTTTTGCCGTTACCGCAGGAATGACCGTGCTTTTTGCAAAGACCGTTTTCAAACCAAAGGCGCGTGAGATGGCTCAAAAGCTCGATAGCCTTGGCCTTGAAGAAAGACTTATCACTATGACGGAACTCGAAAACGATGATTCCTTCATCGCATCACTTCAGCGCGAGGACGCTAAGCAAAAGAGTTCAACCGTAAACAGCAAACTTATTAAATTCGCAGTTTCCGTTCCTCTTTGCATCGGAGTGGCATTTGCTCTTTTATTAAGCGGCGGAATGACCACTGTAAACGCTCTTTCTTCTGCCGGTGTAATAAGATCCGGTAAGCAGATAATCGAGGATATAAACACCGTTCCCGACGTGTATTACAACGTGTATTACGTTATAGAGGGCGGCGGAACGGTTCTCGGTGATGATTCTCAGGTATTAAAAGAAGGTGAATCCTGCTCTGCCGTTATGGTAGTTGCCGATTACGGTTACGCTTTCGTTAAATGGTCTGATGGTTATACCGAACCTTACCGTAAAGACGTAAACGTAACAGGGGATATGCTTCTTACCGCTATTTTCGAACCGGACACAAACTATATAGAAGGTTCGGAGTATAGAGACGGCGGCAGTATGCCTTACGATCCTGAAAAAGAAGATAACGAAGATAGAAAAAAACAAGAGTGGCACGAATCCGAATCTTTTGAAGACCCCGATAATAGGGAACCTACGAAAGACAGTGATTATGTATCTTCCAATTACGGAAGCACTGTTTTAGACGGTGAAACCGATTACGGCGGGCAGATTTACGGCGAGGCTGTCTCGGACGCAACAGAGCAAACCAATGGTAACCCCAACTATGACGGAGACGCTTCCGAGATAATAGGCGATTACCTTACGGGAATCAAGAAATAACTAAAAAGGGTATTTTAAACGCCCTGAATAAACAAGATATACATTAAAGGAAGATAACATGGCAACAGAAAACGTTAAGGCAATCAATCAACAGGATATCGACCAGTTCAGTAAACAGATTCAGGATATATTTACGCAGATAAGACGTGACGTCATCGGCCAAAAGGAAGTCGTCGAAGGTACTATCATCGCTATGATCGCAGGTGGTAACGTACTACTCGAAGGTGTTCCGGGCGTTGGTAAAACAAGGCTTGTAAGAACCCTCGGTAGGGTATTCGACTTACCTTTCTCCCGTATACAGTTCACGCCGGACTTGATGCCTGCGGACGTAACCGGTACAAATATTATCGTTAAAGACGAAAGCGGCAACTCCTCCTTCAAATTCCAGGAAGGCCCGATTTTCAGCAACATTATTCTTGCGGACGAAATCAACCGTGCTACGCCTAAGACCCAATCGGCACTCCTCGAAGCGATGCAGGAACATACCGTTACCGTTATGGGTACGTCAAGAAAGCTTAAAGAGCCTTTCTTCGTTTTGGCGACGCAGAACCCGATTGAACAAGACGGTACTTATCCGCTTCCCGAAGCACAAATGGACAGGTTTATGTTCAAACTGTTGGTACCAAACCCCAGCCTTGACGAACTCATGGACATCGTTACCATGACTCAAAAGACAATGGCTGAAGTTGCTGATCGTGCTTGCACAGGCGAGGAACTATTAAGAATGCGTGAAATCGCTAATCAGATTCCCGTATCGCAAGAAGTTCTTCGTTACGCTATGACGCTTACGTCCGCAACCCATGCAGACAGTGAATGTGCTACCGAAACCGCCAAAAAGTACGTACGTTTGGGCGCAAGCCCCCGTGCTGGTCAGGCGCTTATTTCGGCGGGTAAAGTTCTTGCGCTTATTAAGGGCAGATACAACGTTGCCTATTCCGATATCAACGATTTGGCACACTTCGTTTTACGCCATCGTATCAAACTTAACTTCGAGGCTATTGCGGAAAGAATTTCCACCGACGAAGTTATAGACATGATTTTAGGTGAACTTACCAAAAAGTTAAAGATTAAATAACCGATATTTTTAAAGCACACGTGCTTTTAAGGATTGTAAATGAAGTACTCTTACTTAAACGACAAATTTTTCAGCAGGCTTGAAACCCTCGCATTCAATTTAAAATCCCATCTTTTAGGGTATTTCGGCGGAAAACACCTCGTTTCGACGTACGGGCAGACGGTAGAGTTTGCGGACTTTCGTGAGTATCAGCTCGGCGACGACATAAGGCGTATAGACTGGAATCTTTTCAGTCGTTTCGAAAAGTATTTCATCAAGTTATTTACGGATGAAAGACAAATGCACGTTCAGATCTTTCTGGACTGCTCGGCTTCTATGGGTAGAGATAACCCTGAAAAGGCGGCATACGCCATTGCGGCGGCTGCCGCTTTAGGCTTTTTGGCGGTTCATAACATGGACAAGGTTTCCTTCCATCTTATGAAGGGGAATACCACTGAAAATCCTTTCGGTACGATAGTGGGCAAAAATGCGTTTTTCAGGGCTATAGGCCAACTTGAAGAGATTGTGTTCGACGGCGAAAGCGATATCGAAAAATGTATCACTTCCTGCTCGGAAACGGGCACAAATAACGGCCTGACTGTGATTATCACCGACTTCTTTACTGACAGCGATTGGAAAAAAGCCGTCGACTACCTTTGCTACAAAAAGCGTCAGGTTATGCTTTTGCAGCCTTTAACACCCGCCGAAATCGAGCCTACGTTTGACGGCAGGGTAAACCTTATCGACTCCGAGTCCTTAGATATCGTGGATGAAAAGAATATGAAGATAAGAATAACCCGTTCCGCTCAATCCGCATACAGGGACGCCCTTCACGATTTTTACGAGGATATCAGAACATTTTCCAAAAAACGCGGAGTGGATTACGTTTCAATCAGCACCGATCAACCTATTGAAAAGGTGCTTTTCGGTGAACTATTGAAGGTAGGTATGATTTCATGACTTTACTAATGCCATTGGGATTATTGGGACTTATAAGCCTTTTAATCCTTTTGATAATTTATATAATAAGACCAAACTACCAGCAACGCGTAATTTCAAGTACGTTTATCTGGAAGTTGAGTTTAAAGTACAAAAAAAAGCGTGTTCCTATCAATAAACTTAGGAATCTGCTTTTAATTTTATGTCAGATATTGGTACTACTTTGCTGTACGGCTATTTTAGCCCGCCCGAGCAGGGTGCTTCTCGCAAAAGAAAGCGGTGAAGAAGCTATTATTATAGTCGACTGCTCGGCAAGTATGCGTATGGAAACAGACGGTAAGAACCGTTTTGAAAGGTCTTTAATCGACGCCCTCGATTTAGCGAACTTTACCTTTAATAACGAAGGTAGGGTTTCCTTAATACTTGCGGACGAGGATCCGGAATTCGTCATGTCAAGGATTACACCAGATAAGTCGGCGGAGTTTACGGACAAAATAAACGCCATTATTGACGACGAAACCGTCTGCACGTTCGGTAAATCTGATATTGATAAGGCACTTGCCCTTTGTGAAGATATTATTGCCATAAACGAATACGCAAACGTATTCGTTTATACCGACAATAAATATATTTACGTGCCCGATAGAATAACCGTCTACGATATGAGTCTAGAGGACGATTGGAATATCGCCATTTTGGACGCTTACACAAGCTATGACGACGGTTATTATAACTTCTTCGTAGATATTGCCTCATACGGCAGAAACTTTGAAGATTTAAGGCTTGTTCTTGATGTAAACGGCGTAAACGGCGACGGCGAAGAAGGCGCTAAACAAAATGAAGTTTTAAGACCGATTGGTAAAATCGACCTTCAGCAAGATACCGTCTACACGATAGCGTTCAGGCACAATCCTTTGCCGGACGGACAAAATCCGCCGGAAAATATGATAATAGTGGATCAGACAACGAAGATTTATTCTTACGAAAACATTCACGTTACCATTCTTTCGGACGAATCCTCAGAATCGTTAGAGATGCGTGAAATCTATTACGACGACTCTTTTTACGAGGACAACGACTTTTATATTTACGGCGGCGTAAAGACCCCGCTTAAAGTGCAGGAAGTAAGTAGTTACTCAAGCCCCTTTATGAACCAAGTTTTACTTACAATGAAAAAGCATTATGAGGAAAATTGGGACATAACAATCGATACCTATATGTTCCAACAGGCGGCGAAAACCGAAGGTTACGACTTATATATTTATGAGCATTCAGCTATGCCTGAAGACCTTCCCACCGACGGAATAGTTTTGGTAATGTCGCCTGAGACTACGTTATCCGGCTCCGGCGTACAAGTAAGGGGACAAATTAACCTCAACGTACCGGGCGGCGTTTCCCCCAAAAAGGAAATGGACCATCCTTTACTTAAAAACATAAATCCGGAACACATTTTATTAAACGCTTATACCTCCGTTACTTACGATGAAACGAGGTATGACTGTCTTATGTCCATTATGGGGCAGCCTCTTATGCTGATTGCAAACGACGATCAGATGAAAGTGGTATATCTTTGTTTCGATATACACTACTCGAACTTCCCCATAACGATAGATTTCCCTCTGTTTTTCTATAACTTCTTCGAATATTTTTATCCTGCTACCGTAGAAAAGGACGCTTTTGAAGTTAACGAAGAAATCAAACTTCAGTCCCGTGGCAAGTATTTGAAAGTTGAGGGTGTGGATTATTCTCAGACCTTGGAAACCTTGCCGACAACGATAAAATTAAACATGCAGGGAAGTTACACTTTAACGCAGGAAACTTTTGGCGGCACGGTATTGCAAAATACTATTTACGTAAAGATACCAAAGGCTGAAAGTGACGCTCATCCCAATGCGGAAGGCATGTTCAATCCGTACACGCACGCCGCAGAAAGGGATTACTATGCCGATTGGCTTTTATACTTTGCTATAGGGCTTACGGCGTTAATGTTTGCGGAATGGCTACTTCAACTCCGCGACAATATGTAAGGGGGTGAAACAATGACTGATTTAACAATTCGTTTTTCATATCCCTGGCTACTACTCGCAATTATTCCGGTTCTTATTGCAGTTCTTATTCCGTACTTTATGATAAACAAAAAGTACAGGTCTACAAGGAACCGTATCGTTTCAATTATTTTGCACGTTACCGCAATGACCCTTGCGATATTGATGCTTTCGGGCCTTACTTTCGAGTATAACGAGGACTTGACCACAAACGAAATGATAGTTCTCGTCGATATGTCGGACACCGAAAGTTATTCCGAAACGGAAAGGAATATGTTCGTAAGGGATATCATTAACGCAGGTGGCGATAACGGCTTTGGCGTAGGCGTTGTAACCTTTGGCTTTGACCAGGTGTACGCTTCCGAGATAAATAGAGATATTTCGGCAACCTATGACGATTATCTAAACGCCACAAAACCGGACGTTTCCGCAACCGATATAGAAGCGGCTTTAAAGTATACCGCAAAACTATTTAAAAATCCGGAAACCGCAAAAATTATTTTAGTTACCGACGGTAAGGAAACCGATCAAAACTCGATTAACGCCGTTAAATACGTTACCTCGCAAAACACAAAATTAGACGTAATGTACGTACCGTCTCATTTTAGCGGTGACGACATGCAGATAACAGGTATTCAATTACCTGAAAATAACATTCAGTTAAACGTTTCTTGCGCTATAACGGTAACGGCAACCTCCAATATGGCTGCCAACGGCGAAATTTCACTGTCGGATAACGGCGTAATCGGCGAGGACGATAAACTTCCCATTGACATTCAGGCGGGAACTAACCAATACGTTATTCCGCACACGTTTACGTCAGAGGGCATACACAAACTTGACGTTACAATAACTTTAGAAGGGGACGATATAGCGCAAAACAACAAGTTTAGCACCTATTACGACCTGCAACAGTTTAATAAAGTTTTGCTTATTTCCCGTTCCGAAGAGGCAATAGAAAAAGAATCCACTTTCCTTATTAATCTTCTCGGAAAGGATAAAAAGTACGACGTAACGAGCACTGTATTTGGATCAAGCGAATGTCCTTCAACTTTGGAAGAATTGCGTGAATACAACCAGGTAATTTTAAACAATATCGCCAATGACGATATGAAAAATCAGGAAGGTTTTGACCAAATTCTTCAATCCTACGTATACGACTACGGCGGGTCCTTACTGACCACCGGCGGTAGCGACGGCGAAGAAACCGACGAACTCGGTATTACGGCGCCTACTGCTCACGCATACAACAGGCAGGACATGTACGAGGGCTATTCGAAAGAAACGATCTATCAGCAGATGCTTCCCGTTCAGTCCATCGATTACACACCTCCGGTTGGCGTAATGTTTTTGATCGATATTTCCGGCTCAATGGGCGGCGGCAGCGGTAACGAAGCCGAAACGAAATGGGCTTATGCGAAAGCGGGCGTTGAAGTCGGTATAGAACAACTTACCGACAGAGACTACTGCGGTATTATCGGTATGGAAACCACTGCGCACATGGTGCTTCCGCTTACCTCTAAAACAAATCAATCTGCTATTAACAAAGCTATAAGAAACATGCCAAGGCCTATGGGCGGCACTACCTTTTGCGACGCTATAAGGCTTGCTATTTCCCAACTTTCAAGTAACACCAAGATTGAAAAACGTCATATCGTTATGCTTACCGACGCCGGAATCAATCCGACCGAACAGGCAATGGTTGAAGTTTTGGTTGACCAGGCATACAGAGAACACGGTATAACGCTTTCAATAATAATTTCGGGCGAAAATTATCACGACACCAACGGATATAACGAGCAACTTCTTTCAGGCTCTGCTGTAATCATTCCCGGCGTCTTTATGGATAATCTTCCAAAATACGAACTTTTAATGCGTTCTATTTGGCTTGCCAACGACGTTTCCGAGGTCCCCGGTAATCCTAACGCTACAAAGCTGAAAAGAGAAAACGTTCTTTTAAAACTACAGGTTTCCCAAAACCCTGCGGATATAGGAACCCAACTTAAAAACGACGTAACTGCACCGGATATAAAGCAGGTTGAACTAAAAGCCTTCCAGCCTATTGCGGCAGACCTTTTATCACCGCTCATGCAAGGCGTAATCAATACATCCGAAGACTTCTCGGATAAAGTTCCGGCAGTTCTTACCGGTTTTTACGGAACTAAAATCCGTCCGAGTGCAAAACTTATCCTAAAAGGGGAATATGAAGTTCCTATCTATGCACATTGGAGTTACGGTAAGGGCAAAGTAGGTTCGTTTACTTTTGACTTATACGGTCAGTTTTCCAAAGATTTTATCGAAAGTACAAGCGGACAGAACTTTATTCTTAACGCAGTAAAAGACCTGTTGCCGCTAAAAGACTTATCTTCAAGCGGTATAGACGCCACTTTAACCGAAGACAACTATCATAATGAAATAAGTATTATAACAAAGCTTGAGGATGGCGATAGTATTACCGGCACAGTAACCTGGATGGACGGCAAAGAGGAAAAATCATTTTCTTTAGATAGTGTATCGAATAGTCCCGATTCTTCTATGTACGTAATTTCTCCGCTTGAAGCGTCTAATAATTACAGCAGATGTTCATTTGTCGTTAAAAAATCCGGCACTTGCACGATTACCTTGAAGAAGATAAATGCTCAAGGTCAGGAAACGGCTGTTCATACGATGTATAAGTCATTCTCTTATTCCGAAGAATACGACGAAACTACTATAGTAGATCTCAACGCCATTAAGAATAAGCTCGGACTTTTGGCGTCCGGCGGAAACGGCGTTTATAACGAAGACCCCGCAAATACGGATGTTTTCTTCGAAAACGTCGAATTGGTCGTCCATAACGTATTCGATCCGAGAATTTTGTTTGCGATACTAATTATCATAATGTTCCTTCTCGATATAGCGGTTCGTAAGTTTAAGTTCAAGTGGCCGCATGAAATTATACGGGACAGGCGCAATCAAAAGCTTAAAAAACACAAATAATAAAGGTAAAAAATTATGAAAAAAGCGACTATAGGCATACTTTTCTGCCTTTTCGTTACCTCGCTTTTCCTATTTACGGCGTGCAACAAAGGTCAAATCGGCACGCCGACGGGAATAGCCGTCGACGAAGACAATAATATGACCTGGACGGAAGTTGCCGACACTAAAAACTACACTGTCGAGGTCGTAGATTACGAAACCCGTGAGGTAGTTTTAACGAGGAGCGTCAGGAAGCCAATATATTCTTTGTCCGAACTTTCCGAAGGGGATTACGACATAAGAATAAAAGCCATACCGTCAAGCCGTATGATGAAGGAATCTGAATGGTCCGAAACCATTTTCTTCCACAAATTGTACGAAACAGGCTGTGTTTACACTCTTATTAATAATGAAAGAGAATATCAGATTTCAAAAGTAGGCAGGGCGAGCGGTGAATTTACAATCGAAGACGTTTACAGAGGAAAACCTGTAACAAGTATTGCCGACGGCGCTTTTAGAAAGAGTAAAACTATTACCGCCGTAACAATCGGCAACAACGTAACTTACGTTGGCGCAAGCGCATTTTCCAGCTGTCCAAACCTTCAAAAAGTAACAATGTCCGAAACGGTTACAGAGATTGGCAATAACTGCTTTATGCTCTGCGTATCTCTTAAGGAAGTAAACGTTCCGAAAGGTGTTACGGTAATAAACCAATACCTTTTCGCTAACTGCTCAAGTCTTGAATCCATCACTTTGCACGACAACGTAAAGGCAATCGGCGAATCCGCCTTTTCCGGCTGCGGTAGTCTAAAAGAGATTGTAATACCGGATTCTGTGGTTACTATAGGTCAAAAGGCTTTTGAAAACTGCAAGGGTTTGGATTCCCTTACCGTCGGTAAGGGCGTAAACGTCATTTACAGTGACGCTTTCAAAAATTGTTCTTTGGCAAACGGAATAACCTTTGCACAAAACGGAAATCTTCAATATCTCGATGCCCGTGTATTTTCTTACTGTACAAACTTAAAAGGGGTTGATCTTCCTGAAGGTTTGCTATATATTGGCACCAACTGTTTTGTAGGCTGTTCGGAATTCGAACATATTACGATACCCGACAGCGTTACGCAAGTAGGTACTTCAATAATCTATAAAACCAAGCTGTGTACCGCTGAGGAAGCCGCTAATGAGGAAAAACTTTTCTATGCCGATAAATGGCTTGTAGGTGTTTCTTTCCCCCTTAAAACTACCGTGGTTTCTATTGGGGACGACAGCGTTCTTGCAGAAGACGGCACACCCGCTAAAAAGATTGACATAAAAGAGGGCACGGTTGGAATCTGCAGCTCACTTTTCTACCGAGCAGATCTTTTGCAGTCCGTTCGTTTACCGTCTACTGTTAAATACGTCGGAAGCGGCGCTTTTCAAAGCTGTCCCAAACTTTTCAAGTTTGACGCATATAACGACGATGCTTTAGAAGTCGTTGGAAGCGGCGCATTTTACGAATGCACTAACCTTTCAACTGTCAGAATGGGGCAAAATCTTAAGGAAATAGGCTCTTACTGCTTCTATAAGTGCGAGGGGTTGGGTGCGCCTGACGAATCAAATTATCATTTGCTAATTCCCGATTCGGTAAGAAAAATCGGCGGATACGCTTTCTTTAAATCCAAATTATGGAATAATACGGCGGGAAGCGTTGTTTACGCAGGTAAATGGGCGGTCGGCGTTAATATGGAAAAGGTTTCCGCTACATTCGACGTTACCTTAAAAGAGGATACCGTAGGTATTGCCGATTACGCTTTGGCTGCAACCGATGAAGAAAAAATGTTGACCAATGTCAGCGGCATGGATAACGTCAAATATATCGGCGAAGGCGCATTTTACATGTGCGGTGGTTTGCAGTCCGTAACTATAACCGACTATATAGAAGAGATTTCCGACTTTATGTTTTACGGTTGTGTCTCCCTTAGCGATATAGGAAACCCGTTAAACCTTATAAGAATAGGTCGCTCGGCATTTTACGGTTGCAGAGCTTTAACAAGCCTTGATTTATCAAGCTTATATAAACTTGAAACAATCGACCGTTCCGCATTTGCTTATTGCGATAAGCTTACCGAAGTTTTACTTCCTTCCTACGCGCTTACCGAAGTTTCCGATTACGCATTTTATAACTGCGTTGCCCTTAAAAACATGACCATTCCGGACACCATTACCACTATCGGAAAAGAGGCTTTTGCAGGCTGCGCCGCACTCGAAACATTGGAATTTGAGCAAAACACAAGTAATTCCGGCGAACTTACCGAAATAGGCGAATCTGCCTTCTATCAGTGCTATATGCTTAAGGAAGTTAAACTTCCCGCTACGGTAAAGATGGTCGGAAAAGCCGCATTCTACGGCTGTGTTTCGGTTTTAAACCTTGAACTTAGCGATTCTTTGGAATACATCGGCGAAAACGCATTCTGCGGTCTTAATCAGATAACCGATTTGGAACTCGGTAATAACCTTAACTATATCGGTAACTACGCATTTTCCGGCTGTGAAAGCCTTAAATCCGTAACCTTAAGTAAGGAAATCGATTGGATAGGCGCCTGGGCGTTTTATCAGTGTAACTTAGCAACCATTTACACCGATGCCGAAGAGGCTATGCCGGATTGGAGTGGTAGAATCAATCCTTCTTATCGTCCCATCGTTTGGAGCGCTACTTTGTCCGGGGACGGCACCTACGTTCTTTCGGTTACAAAAAAAGCAAATTCCATTTATTATGGAAACGAATTTAACGTAGTAACCGCACCGTCGAGGAGGGGATACACCTTTAAGGGATATTCTACTACAGAAGGCGCGACCGTTGCGGAATATTCTGCTACGGATATATCAAACGTTTCCGACGGCACGACCCTTTACGCCGTTTGGGAAGTAGCGTCAGTGGTTGACCCTCCGGTGAATCCCGAAGGACCTACGGGAGAGCAAACCCCTTCCGAGGAACCTGCAGCATAGGCTATATTCTGTCTGAAAACCGGTTTTGTAGGCTGAAAAGTGTCTTTCTGCGGCGTATAAATGACTTTTTACAGCAAATAAATGTCTTTGTACGGCGCATAATCGCTTGCTTATGGCGTATAAATGCCCACGGACGGCAAATAACCGCCTTTTTACGGCGAACAAAATAAGTTTACAAAACTTAACAAAATAAAAATCGCAAATACCACTTTCTTTGGCTTGTTTATGTTTGACAAGGTGCCTCGGAAAGTGGTATATTTATATATACTTAAATAATTCGAGATAAACTTAGATTCGATTAATAAAGTACAAGTTTTACGTTACAGGAGATTTAACATGAAAAATCTGAGAAAGAATTTGATTTTGGTACTGCTTGCCGTAGCAGTAGCCGCTACTACACTTTTTGCGGTTGCTTGCAAGGGTAAGCCTGCCAAACTTTCCTTCGAAGTAAACGGCGGAACGGCGATCTCTCAGCAAGAGATTGGTAAGGACCAGCCTTTTACCCTTCCTACGCCCAGCCGCGGGGAAGACTATAGCTTCGAAGGTTGGTATCTTACGTCTGATTTTACCGGGAGCCCCGTTACCGAGGTAACCGTTAGCGAAGATACAACGGTTTATGCTAAATGGGAACAGCTTTATGCGGTTAACCTTGATAGTGCGGGCGGAAGTCTTTCCACCTCAAAGCTCTATCTTAAAAAGGGTGCAAGCGTATATGATGCTGTAAAGGACCTGAAGCCTACCAAAAACGGTTTTGAGTTCGGCGCTTGGTTTAACGGCACAAGGGAAATTCAGAAAAACCTTAAAATGGCTGAATCCGCAATCAATCTTGTTGCTAAATATAAAGCCGCATGTCAAGTTGAAGTTTACCTTCAAAACACCGCACTAAACGGCTATGACAAGCAGGAAGTCGAAACGGTATACGAATACGTTGGCAAAACCTTGACTTTGGACAAAAAGTTTGAAGGTTTTACGATGACGGAAAATTCCGAAGCGGTAACTTCCATAACCGTAGCGGAAAGTGGAAACCTTTTAAAGGCTTACTATGACAGAAATGCCGTAACCCTTACTTTCAGCTCCAATAATCCTACCGGCGGTTTATCCGAAACCGTCCGTATCAATACATACTACGGTGTGGAAACAAGTCTTACCGACGAGTGTTATTTCCAGCTTGACGGTTACTATTTAAGCGGTTGGGCAACGTCAGCCGAAGGTGAAATCGTTTATCATTCCAACTTTATAGACCGTACGGTTTACGGCGGCGACGCTACTTTGGAAAACGATAAAGTAACCCCCGTAAGAACTACCACTTTGTACGCTGTATGGCAGAAAGGTTACTTCGATATGCTCGGCGGAAACGATACCGTCTTCGTCGAAGCTAAAGAAGGGGAAAAGATAGGCACCGCTTATTTAAAACGCGGAAGTTGCTACTTTAAAGGTACGTATCTTCCCATGGCTTCCTACAATCAGCACAACTTCGAGTTCGAAATCAACCGTGATGAACGTTTGTATCTTCGTGGTAGGGTAAACCCCAACGGTTCCTTCATTTACTACGATGAATCGAGAAGAATCGGTTCCTTCGTCAAGTTCGTTCAGGGCGAGGGCGTTATCGAAGGCGTTAAGATTGAATTCGATAAAGGCAACGGCATTACCTACGATGACAACGGCGAAAAGTCCGTAGGTCTTTATACAACCGAAGGCGGCGTTTACTTCGTAGAGTTTTACGAAGGACCCAAGAAAGACACCAAACTTGAGTTTGCTATTGCAAGAACCAACACCACTTACGTATTCCTCGAACGCAATGAAAGGGAATACTCGATGGGCAAACTAAAAAGATTCTTGTTGAGCGGCTCTCAGCTTGCAGAAGCAACCGCTGCGCAGATAGAACTTGACGGTTTCTTTACCGCAACCATGTACACCGATCCTAACGATCCCACAAAAGTTGCGACGTTAAGTTACGTTCTCGACGGCGATATCATTACACTTAACGACGGTCAGAGCAAGATAGCTGCTAAGATATTCGAGTACGGCGGAAGCCTTGGTTATATGCTTTATAACGAAGGTCTTGACGTAACCATGGAAAACAAAGACGGCACCCGTCTTGTTACCGACGGTTTGTACAATCTTACTTACTTTGACGGTATCAACGAATACAAGAGTGTTTATACTGCACAAACCTCTTATAGAGGCGGCTATATAGTATCCACCACCATAAACGGCACTGCCAAAAAGTTCCTTGTAACCACTCATAAAGAGGCGGTTTTGGATGAGCAGGGCAACGAAACCAAGGATACCGTAACCGTATATGAGTTTACCGAAAAGTTGCTCACTTATGCGGAATATTACTTCAAAAACGAAGAATCTATCTTAATTGCTCCGTTAATCGTACTCGATGACGAGGTAGCTGGAAAGGCAAATATTTACGGTGCGGATTCGCAAAGAAACTTTATCAAAGTTGCAACCTGCACGTACGAAAAAGGGGACGTTATAAGCGATGCGACAGGCTCCGCTATGTACACCTTTACCATTGAAACGGCTGAGCCTTTCGATTCCAAGATTTTCACTTCCGATTACGACTTTACTACCATTAAGTCAATTTATTTGGCGCTTGACGATAAGACCCTTACCATGGACATTTCCTTCTGGTATCAAGTAATCGATAACGAAGGAAACGTCGTAACCATGAATAAGCAGTATAACTCCGCAGACCAGTCGGGTTGCACGCTCGTGGTTGCAAACGGCATGGGAATTTACACCGATCCGACTGCAGGTCAGGTAATCGTAGGTATCTACACTGCCGCAACCGAAAAGCAGCCCTTTGCGTCTTTGCAAGTGAGCGGCGGCACGTTATATTTTGAAATCAACGAAGAAGCTTTGACGTTTACAAGACTTCAGCATCTTCCTTTCAACACCGTAAGATATCAGACAAACGGCTCTATAAACGCTGACGAATACCTTGCATTGGACGGTAAGGGCGGTGCGGTTTACACGGTGATAACCAAGGAAACCAACCCCGACACGCAGGAAGTAACAGAAACCAAGACGGAAACGGTAGGTACTATTACCTCTACGGGACTGTCTTCAAACTATGGTTCACCCGTAATGCAATTTACTTCGGAAACGTTAAGTTTCAAGTTCATTCAACTTTATACTTCTTCACAGGTTATGTTCTCCGTATACGCTTATGACGATGCAGAATGCGAAGGTAAGCAGTATTCCGGTGAAGCAGGTAACCTTACGCTTGACGGCTTCGGCTACGGCGCAACCTTTACCGACACGCAGGGTAACACCTATAACGGTATGTACAGCGTAGACGGCAACCTTGTAAGAATGATTACGCAGGTTGGTTACCGCTTCTTTGACGTTACCGACGAAGGCACCTTCACTATGAGAGGGGAAGAATTCCCCGGCAGCGTAAACGGCGCTTACATTCTCTTTGATAACCAAAGAATCGTCGGTAGATATATCCATCTCGACGGTTACGGTAAGGCTAAGATTTTCGAGTACTACACACCCGAAGGATCTGAAAATACTGAAACGAGATATATCGACGAAAACGCTACTTACACCAAAAATAACGACGTTATCACCATAAACTTCAAGGAAGGACAGGATAACCTTACTTACGTCGGCAAACTCAGCACTTTTGCATATGCCGGCAGAAACTACAACACATTCGTTCTTTTGAAAGACAGTTCGGTCGTAAGAGTTTACATCGAAGATTCCGATTGGACGGTTCTTGTCCTCGACGACGTTGGTAAAGCCATCAGATACAGAGGTCAGGGCGAAAAGGAAACCGGTACTTATAAACGTATTACCGAAGAACTTATTTACTATGTAAACGACGAAGGTTCGGACGCTTGCATTTATAAACTCGATCCCGTTAAAGGAAACATCGTTTTAAGCAAGGCTAATCCCAGAAACTTCTATACCGAAAACATGGACACTTTGCTGTTCACTAAATTCGGTTTCGTAATTAAAGACGGCGTTAATATCTGCTACTATACCGCAGAAGGCGCAGTTGCAACCACTTATAGCTATGACGAAGAGAACCCGAACGCAAACGAATATGGTTTCGTTATCGAGGAAAACGCGTTCGTTTTAAGTAACGACCAAATAACCTTCGAAGGTCAGACCTATTACACCGACGACGGCTACGGCGCACAGTTTAGTCGTGCAACCGACAATGCGACAAATTACCCAATCGACGGTAAAGCCATAACCACTTTGACGTTTGCACCAAGCGGCGGTGAATCTTATTCTACAAGCGCAACCGTTATGCTCGGCGAAACAGAAGTTACCGCAACGGTCGTTAAAGACGAAACCGGCTTCCACTTAAGGATTCCTGACGGCATCGGAAGTTATCGTTTCGACGTCGAATTACACTATAAAGGCACGAACAATTCAACTTACACGCTCAGCAACATGAAACGCGTTACCGAGCTTATGTCTTATTCGTATATGAACGAATTGATTATGGCAGTATTCAGCGGCAGTTACGTTGAAAACGAATATGGTCAGATTTCCTTCATTACCGAATATGACGAAGCAGGCGTAATGACAGCCGACTACGCTACGGGCACCTTCGGCAAAAAGTCGGGATTTACCGATACCCTCGGCAATATCCTTACGGTTGAAAATTCCGCTTATACTTTCGATAAAGATAACTCCACCTATACCGTTACCGCCCAAATGGCTGACGGATATGAGTACGAACTTATATTACAAGCAGGTACCTTCCTCGGCGCAGGCGCATATCAGGTAACAGGATTTATCAGAAGCGAAACCCTTTCAAGCGGCGAATATGAAGTAGTCGTAAAACGTATTATTGCTTCGGATAAGTATGCCGCAGGCGGATACTACGATATCGAACTTTACGTTTCGGGCGTTAAGGTAGAATACAGTAACGCTTATATCGTTAACGGCGTAATAGTTTACCTTGTAACCGAATACGACGCTGACGGCAACGTTACTTCTTCCACGCATTACAATATTACTTTCACCGACAAACCCGACCTTGGTGCGGAATCCGAAGTTAAGGTTGTTCCTTACGAATCGGTAACTGTCGAAAAGAGAGTAAACGAGGTTTATTACAACGCCGATAAGACTTTCTATGTAGAAATCTACGACGGTAAAGTTGTAAGCATAGTAAAACAAACCACTTCTTCAAGCGGCACTAAGTCTTATTCTTACGCTTTCTCTAAAGAATGCGTAACGAATGCCGACGGAAGTTACACCGTAAC
>CATZIC010000028.1 GCA_958419945.1 uncultured Clostridia bacterium
ACCTTTGAAAATTGTCGAAAGATATGTTATAATTTGTCTGTAAAATAATCAAAAGGTTAATTTAGTAAACTGATGAAAAACATTTTATTACAAAAACTGCAACTTGAAAATTTCAAATGCTACAGAAAAGCGACAATTAATTTCAAGGAGTTGACTGTCTTGGTTGGTGAAAACAATTCAGGAAAATCATGTCTGATAGAAAGTTTAAGACTTGTTTCAAAAGCCGCCCAGGGAGCAACAAAACGTATTTATCAAAAAGCACCAGTGGAGTTAGATTTGCCAGCTATCGTTAGAGGATTTTACATAGATACTCGAAAATTGCGAATAGATTTAGGTATTATTATATACTTTTACAATACTAGTCCGTACGCTAAAATTACAGCTACATTTAACAATAAAGCTAAGATAGAAATATACTTAACCAATAGTTTTGCTTTTGCCGTTGTATACGGAAAAAACAATGAACTCATCAAGACAAAACAGAGTGCTGAAAAACTTGGAATTGATAAAATCGGAATCCTTCCTCCAATTGGACCAATACGGGAAAATGAAAAACTTTTAAGTACAGATACAATCGTAAGCGATATGGATACATATTTATCATCCTTACACTTTAGAAATGAAATATATTTGTGGAAAGATGAATTGTATAAAGAATTTAAAGCTAATGCTGAGGAATCTTGGCATGGATTGCGTATAAATTCGTTAGACTATAATCTAACAGACTCAGATTATATTAATTTCTGTGTTCAAGATAATGGATTCGTTGCCGAAATAGGAAAAATGGGCAATGGGCTGCAAATGTGGCTTCAAATTATTTGGTTTCTATCCAGATCAAAAAATTTTGATTTAGTAATTTTAGATGAACCAGATGTTTATATGCATCCAGACATGCAAAGAAAAATATTGGAACTAGTAAAGAAGAAGTTTCCACAAATTATAATAGCAACACATTCGGTTGAAATAATTTCGAGAGTGGAGCCTGATTGTATTTTGGAAATAAATAAAAAGGATAGAACTATGCATTATGCAGCTGATTCTAAGTCAGTTCAAGCCATAATTGATGATATTGGCGGCATGCAAAATTTAGCTTTGCTGAACTTGGGACGTAAACGGAAATGTCTATTTGTTGAAGGCAAAGACATGTATTATTTGAATCGATTTAATGAACTGCTTTATGGTAGTCAACTTGATATTCCGTCAATTGCATTTGGTGGATTTAGTAAAATATCAAGAGTATATGGAGCTTCAAACTTATTTTATAATGAAACAAGTAATCAAATTTTGTGCTATGCTTTAGCTGACAGGGATTACAGAGATCCAATAATTGTAAAAAATGTAATGGAAGAAGCTTTAAAAGAACATCTTAACTTACATGTTTGGGAGAAAAAGGAAATTGAAAACTACTTAATAGTACCAGAAGTACTATATTCATTAATTCCTAGTAAATTTAATATTAGTTATGATGAGTTTATCGTAACATTAGAGAAAATTATTGATCAACAAAAGGACAGTGTTTTTGATTCTATTTCTGGTCAATATAGGATAGACTGCAAAGAATTATCTGAAGGTCAACAATGGGATACCGCGACTTGCAATCAACGGGCAAGGACGTTTTTAAGTAAAAATTGGACCTCACTCGAGAATAAAATATCTATTGTAGGTGGTAAAGAATTTCTGTCTATCCTTGCTAAATATTATAAAGATAATTACCATTTTTCAATTAGTGCAAAAAAAATAATAGCTAATATGAGTGTTGACAATATTTGTCAAGAGTTGAAAGATTTTTTAAAGCAATTACAGTAGTATAATAAAACAGATAGTAACAATTGAGTCTAATTTTGTGTTAAAATAGCAATTATTTTTTGGCTTAAAAAGGATTCGAACGAGCATGCAACAATATCTAAGTGTGGAGCTTGGATTTTAGAATCGCCATATTGGCGGCATGTGTGAAAAGAACGGGGTGATGCCTGTTCTTTTTTTGTTGCGGTGGGTAAATTGGATTATAGGTGTTTAGGTATCAAATTTGTAAATAAATTTTTCGGAATAGGGTATTAATACCGGCGTAGACAACTACGGTTGTCGTTGTTTAGATTAGAGTAGGGTATAATTCTAATTAATTAGACAATGATAGTTGACGGAAGGCGGTAAAAATGCGGTTAGTTGAAGCGGTCGGTAAAAGAATACAGGCACTTATTGACGAAAAGAAGATAACGTGCTATAAACTTGCGAAAGACGGAGGGATACCGAGGCAGACGATTGCGGCGATATTAAACGGCAAGAACAAGACGGTTTCCTTAAACACGATATTTCAGATAACGGAAACCTTAGGTATATCGCTTGATGATTTTTTCCATGATAAAATTTTCGACGAAGTTACCGAATAAAAACGTGCCTGTGACTTGCTGTATTAAACTCAAAAAGTCTGTCTATAGGGCGGTTATTTAAGGTTTTTTGGATTTGTCGAGGTGCTAAGATGACTTTAATGGAAGCGGTTTCGGACAGGCTAAAACGGTTGCAAGCGGAAAAGAATTTTTCCAACTATAAAATACAAAAAGAGGGAGACATTCCTCGGTCGACTGTCGGAAAGTTGGTTTCTGTAAAATTCAAGACTGTGCAACTTGACACAATATATCAAATTACGACTACGATGGGAATATTGTTAAAAGAGTTTTTTTGACGATCCTATATTTGACAAGGTTACCGACTAACCAAAAAGCGGTTATCAGTGGCGTTATATATTTAGAGTAAAAAAGTTTAAACGAGGGGAGAGATATGGACGTTTTGACTACGGCGAGTCTGAAAGCCAAACGTAGCGGATATTATTGCTATAAAAACGATTGTGTAAAAGAAGTTAAAGAGGTTACGGCGCGGGTATTCGAAGCCAGGATTATAGAGGATTCCGGCGAGATCGTTACAGTAAAACTTGACCTTAACAAGACGGGAAAATCCGCCTGTAACTGCAAGCAGGCTTCCGGAAAGCGTGTTGTTTGCATGCACATGGTTGCCGTTTTCTTTAAACTGTTTCCCGCCGAGGCGAAAAGGTATTATGACGAATACTTAAAGCCGTACGACGGTGTATATGAGCGGATTTTGAAAAAGCAGAATTTCAAGAAATATCTTTTAAAGGCGGACCGTGCCGAACTTATCGATGTAATTTGCGAACTTTTGGATTCTTGCACGGATAAAACGTTGGATCGCTTTTTGGAAGAAAGAACCAAGGAACTTTAAAAAGTGGGGCTATAATCCCGCTATCTAACAATTTTATGAAGAATAAGGAAGTTTAAACATAAAGAAACGGTCTGGATTTTTATATCAAAATCCCGACCGTTTTTCCGTGCACATTAACATTAATGTCTGGATTGCTTCGCCAACAAGTTGACCCGCAATGACGAAGTGGATACAAAATTATTTGATATTCGCAAAGCGTTGAAGTTCGCAAGGCGATAAACTCAATACTCAAAACTCCGCACTTACAAAAGTCTGTCTATAAGCCCGTTATCTGCTGTTTTTAGTTTAGGTGTATACACAAAAACGAAAAAGGGCGTCGAAAATTATTACTTTTCGGGTTGGGCGCAGTTACTAAAACTTATTATTTTGCGGGTTCGGGGGAAACGGTCATTTTGCTTCTTACGAACTTCACGAAAGAGGGACTTGAAAATATCAAAACGCCGAAAACTATTACGATAGCAAGGTCCGGCAAAACGTATCCTACTTGATAGACGATACTGTAAACGAAGGGGTTTTGTCCATCGGCAAAGGCGGCAAAGGCAAAAGCTCCGGATAAAAAGTGCATCAGTAGTCTTCCCAAACCTGCAACGAGGGCTCCCAAAGCAAATTGAAGTTGGGGGATTTTTTCAAGAGTTCGGCTGTTAGCGAATATTCCCGCAAGCCCGATACAGCCGAACGCCAACGGATAGTCAAGCAAAAACTGTGCGGGATGAAGAATGTAAGGGTCCTGTATTGCTTGCAAAAGCCCGTAAACGGTACCTGCAAAGACTCCTTTTTTTGTTCCGAAAACGTAGGAATACAGCATAAGGGGAAGAAGTGATGCAACGGTTATGGAACCGCCCTGCGGCAACTTTACTATTCTTAAATAGGAAAGTGCGAAGCTCATAGCGATGCAAACGCCGGCATAGGTAACCGATTTTGTGTCAAAGCCCTTATAACCTTTATCGAAAATAAATGCCGCAGCAATTACAGCCGCGGTAAGAAGGGCTGCAAAAATATAGAGGGCAACGGAATTAACGTCTTTGTTATTTATGTAATTCATTTCCGCTCCGTCGCCGCTTAAAAAATGAATTCCCATGCATACAAGGGTTGTTACAAACGCCGCTATGGCGATGGCGCCGGAAAAGACCCTGGCGGTCTTATTTTTACTGAAAATAAGAATGGTTGCGAAAACCCCTATGGATATTATCAATACGGCAAGCGGAATAAGGAGTAAGGATATAAGTGCGCCCTCTTTTTGGTTTTCCGAAAAGGTAAACGCCAAAAAGGTTATGGAGAGAAGACAAGCATAGCAGACGGTGAAAAGGATTGCGATTTTTGAAAACTTCTTCCGTTTATCTCCTTTAAGACAGAGGAAAAGCAGGGAAAAAGCTACAGCGATAAGCAACGTGAGCCATAAGACGATGGTTTTTACACTGTCAAACGGCGTATCGAAGTTAAACAAATACCATTTTGCGGAACTTAATAAGTTCAAAGCCATAAAAAAAACCTCCTAAAGAGGGGGCAAAATAAAAAAATACCAAATAGTCCCAGTCAAGCATTACCTTGTCAGGTTCAACGGGTATAATCTCAGCCATTACGGCACCCCTTTTGTTAAGTTTATTCTATCACGAAAAATTTCCGCCGTCAAGAAATTGGGGCGACTTTTTTAATTTAGTAATGTTGCGGTTGTGGATTGTGGCAATGGCGGAAACGGCGGCAATGGCGGTAGTGGTGGCTTAGGCAGTTAATTGCCGGCAAAAGGAAACAGAATTATCTTTTTATCATAATCAAAAATTCGTCCGCATAAATTAACGTAGGAATCGAAAAAATCGGAGGAAATATGGATTACGATATTTACGGCGATATTGCCCGTCGTACGGAAGGCGATATCTATATCGGTGTAGTGGGGCCGGTCAGAACGGGAAAGTCCACTTTTATTACTAAATTTATGGAAGAAATAGTTCTTCCCAATATGGCTGATAACAAAAAAAGCGTAGCCGTGGACGAAATGCCGCAGTCGGCTTCGGGCAAAACCGTTATGACGACGGAACCGAAGTTCGTGCCCGCCGAGGCCGTAAAAATAAACGTTGGTAATATGGCTGCAAAAATAAGGCTTATCGATTGCGTTGGCTACATGGTAGAAGGTGCGCTCGGCGGTGATGAAAACGGCGAGGCAAGGCTTGTTTCAACCCCGTGGCAGGATAGTCCGATGCCCTTTTCGAAGGCGGCGGAATACGGCACTAAAAAGGTTATAACCGACCATTCCACAATCGGCATCGTAGTAACCGCAGACGGAAGCTTTACCGACCTTAAACGGCCGGATTACGAAACCGTCGAAGTACAAGTTATAAATCAGCTAAAGTCCCTCAATAAGCCGTTTATCGTGGTTTTTAATACCTCTAAGCCCGACGACGAAAAGGTTAAAAACACCTGCATAGATCTTCAAAATAAGTACGGCGTAACGGTGCTGCCTGTGGATATTTCAAAGATCAAAAAGGAAGGGCTTGAAGGGATCCTTGCCAAAGTCTTAGAGGAATTCCCGCTAAGGGCCGTTGACCTTGACATACCCAAATGGATGCAGGCGCTTCCCGTGGACGGAAAGATACTTTCCTACGCCTTAGGCACGGTGAAAGAAGCGGTTAAAAAGGTTAGCAAAATGAAGGATTCTTCCGTGCTTGAAAGAATGTTTGACGGCTCTGACCTGTTCGAGCCTATCACGAGCGCTTCGGTGGATATGGCTACGGGGGTTGTAAGTTTGGAATGTAAGGCTTTGGACGGTGTGTTTTTTAAAGCTCTTTCGGAGGCTTCCGGCGAGGACGTGGCGGACGAAACCGCGCTTATGAATTACGTTAAGGAACTTACCGAGGCCAAACGCAATTACTATAAGCTAAAAGACGCCCTTAACGAGGCTGAATCGGGCGGTTACGGCATTGTGCGTGCAGAGTTCGACGATTGCAATATAGGCGACCCTCAAGTGGTCAAAAAGGCGGGTCAGTACTGCGTCAGAATGCGTGTGGATTCCAAGAGCCTTCATATAATTCGTGCCGACCTCAATCAGGAAATCGATCCCGTTTACGGAAGCCGTGAGCAGTGCGAAAACTTCGTTTCTTTGATGGAAAAGGATGGATATAACGCCACAGTTTTCGGAAGGCCTTTATCGGAAATAGTTTCCGAAGAACTTCAGAAAAAGTGCGAGAGGCTGCCCGATAATTTAAGGGTTAAGCTAAAAAGAGTGGTTACTAAAGCCGTAAACGAAAGAAAGTCCGGCATGATTTGCATACTGATATAAAGAAAATTTGCAATCTACGTATAGAAAAATTGCGGATTTTGCACAAAATAATTAAAGTACATAAAGAAAATACAATCCTTTGCGGCTAAATTTTGCCGTGAAGGATTTTTTTGCGGATTTTAGTTTGTAAATAGCAAAGTTTGCGTTATAATGTAATTGGATAATTTCGGCATCGAAAAATTTAGGTTTGTTTATGAAATATAAAATTTTGGCGTGCGATATGGACGGCACGCTGTTAAACAGTAAAGGAAAACTTACCGACGAAACTATAAAGGCGGTAAAACTTGCCCAAAAAAGCGGACTTAAAGTAGTGCTTTCCACGGGAAGACCCTATCAAGGGGTTTTGGAGGTCGCAAAAAGTTGCGGACTTACGGACGGCACGTTTATACTATATAACGGCGCCATGATAGTGGATAACTTTAATATAACCTATTCGCTTAACCTTCCGAAAGCGGTCGCAAAAACCATAGTCAAAGAAGGGCATTTGAGAAATTCCACCATGATAATGTGGAATAACGGCAAACTTTACGCCGAAAAGCCTTCCGAAAAGTTGGATTTTTACAAAACCGTTTCCAAGGTGGAACCTATTTATGTAGAGGATTTGGAAAAGGTGTGCGACGATACTGTTACCAAAATTTTGTGGTACGACGACCCCGTTTCCACGCCCCGCTTTTGCAAGGAAATGAGCGAGATTGTAAACGGGAAATGTGCATGTTATATTTCCCGTGTGGATTTTTTGGAGTTCGTGAATGCGGAATGTTCCAAAAAGACGGCGCTTTATAAAGTGGCGGAATATTTTGGCGTGGATATAGCCGAAACCGTGGCGGTCGGAGACGGATATAACGACCTTCCGATGTTAGAAGGGGCGGGACTGTCGGTCGCTATGGGTAACGCCAAACAGGACATTAAAGACAGATGCGATTTGGTAACAGACAGTTGCGACGAGGACGGCGTTGCAAAACTAATTTACAGACTTTTGGAAAACAAGCGGTAAAAATATGAACGAAATAACACTTGTAAAAAACTTATCCGGAGAGGAAAATTTTGTACAAAAGTCGGGCTATAGGTCGATTATCTACTGTTTTAAGGGCGAATTGCACGCTTTGTTTCGCGGAAAAGAAACTATAGTAGGCGGCGGACAGGCTTTTGTTTTTGCAAGCGAGGAAGTAAACTGTAAATGCGTTGGGGACACCGTTGCATACTACATGGAAATAAAAGACGGGAACTTTCAAATCCCTTCCGTTATAATAAACGACGGCGAAACTTTGCCTATACTTTTCTGTTTTAAGGAAGCCTTGCGTTACTACGAAAAGGGCGGTAGTGTTGTTATTTTGGAAGGGCTCGGTACGCTTATAGC
Source organism: uncultured Clostridia bacterium (assembly GCA_958419945.1). Taxonomy (GTDB): domain Bacteria; phylum Bacillota; class Clostridia; order Christensenellales; family Borkfalkiaceae; genus UBA4636. The sequence continues at coordinate 7,860 of CATZIC010000028.1, forward strand.
GGGCTACTTGGGTGCGTTTTCCGAAAAAGGCAAAGGGGTTACGGAAGAGATCAAAAACGCCATAAACGAAAATATCGGCAATGCGGATTTTTGTCTTAGCGAATATCTTAAAAGCCTGACTTTCAGCGAAAATTACGTTAAAAAAGTGTTTAAAAATCAAACGGGCTGTACTCCGAAAGAATACCTGATTAAGCAAAGGCTTAATAAAGCAAGGGTAATTCTTTCCGGTGCGGACAGGCTTAAATATACCGTAAAAGAGGTTTCTTCTTTATGCGGCTATAAGGATCCGCTATATTTTTCGAGGCTGTTTAAAAAACGGTTTTCTTTATCTCCGCTTGCTTATTCGCATAGGTTTGACAAGCCGGATCAAAAGCGTACGCCTGTAGGAAGCCTTGTGGAAAACGACGTGTAAGATTAAACCATTTAATGATAAGGTGCTGTTATGGAAGAACTTGAAATTTTAAAGAAAATTATCGACGAGTCCGAAAATATCGTGTTTTTCGGCGGGGCGGGCGTTTCCACCGAAAGTGGCATACCCGATTTCAGAAGTGTAGACGGGCTTTACAATATGAAGTTTAAATATCCGCCCGAAGAAATACTTTCGCACGACTTTTTCATGCTAAGAACTAAAGAATTCTACGATTTTTATCGTGAAAAAATGATTTGCACGTCCGCTAAGCCGAACGCTGCGCATTACGCGCTTAAAAAGCTTGAAGATATGGGCAAACTTAAAGCCATAGTTACCCAAAACATTGACGGGCTGCATCAACTTGCGGGCTCGAAAAAGGTTTACGAACTTCACGGCACGGTCTTAAAAAACCGCTGTCAAAAGTGCAATAAGTTTTACGGCGTGGATAAAATCATAAATAGTCAAGGTGTGCCGAAGTGTGATTGCGGCGGAATCATAAAGCCCGAAGTTGTGCTGTACGGCGAAACCCTTCCCGAAGATGCTGTTTCAGGCGCCATAAAGGCAATCGCGCACTGCGATACTTTAATCGTTGCGGGAACCTCTTTAACCGTTTATCCCGCGGCGGGGCTTTTGGATTATTTTTGCGGCAAAAACCTCGTTTTGATAAATAGGGACGCCACCGCTTACGATAATAGAGCCTCTTTGGTTATTCATGATAAAGTAGGCGAAGTTTTAAAAGCGGTTGTTGGTGACTAATCGTAGAATTTCACTAAAAGTGGGGCTATAAGCCCGTTATCGCCATTTTTTGCAAATTAGGGCGAAATACTTTTAAATACGTCGAAATTTGCCTTAACCTTATGTGAATAAGGATTCTGACTTTGTATATACTTGACAAAGTATATATTTTATAATAAAATTAACTAAAAGCGAGGATTGTAAAAACACAAGTGAAAAACTATTTTACCGCAAAAAAAATCGCCAAAATTGCAATAATGGCGGCGCTTTCGTATATTCTGTATCTTATCAATATTCCGTTATCATTTGCCTTTCCATCGTTTTTGGAGCTCAATTTATCGGATATACCTGCTCTTATCGGCGGGTTTTCCATGGGGCCTTTGGCGGGCGGAATCATAGTTTTTGTTAAGATACTTTTAAAACTGCCGCTATCTCATACGGTGTGCGTCGGGGAACTTTCCGACCTTCTTAACGGACTTGCGTTCGTTCTTATTTCTTCCTTTTTCTATAAGTACCACAGGACGAAAAAGGGTGCGGTAATTTCACTTTTGTTAGGTTCGCTTGGCTCTATCGTCATGGCAACCGTATGCAACCTTACCATAATGATACCGTTATATCTTAAAGTGATGGGCTTTACGCTTGAACAGATTACTTCGCTTTGCCCGCCTTCCTTTAACGTAACGGCGGAAAACTTTTACACCTATTACACCTTTGGGGCGGTTATTCCGTTTAACCTTTTAAGGTGTCTGGTGGCTTCCGCAATAACGTTTTTACTATATAAATCACTTACAAAACTCATAAATAAAATCGGAGACTGATATGGTTTACGTTTCGAATAGTCCCGAGGAAACTTTCAAAATTGCCGAAGAGTACGCTAAAACCCTTCAAAAAAACGACGTGGTTTTGCTCGACGGTGAAATGGGCGCGGGTAAAACCGTATTCGCAAAGGGGGTTGCCGCAGGGCTTAATATAAAACAGAACGTGGTAAGCCCCACTTACGCTTACATGAACGATTACGACGGCATTTTGTATCATTACGACTGTTACAGACTGTCGGGCGGGGAACAGGCACTCGGATTAGGGCTTACGGACTACTTCGAAGCTGGCGGAATTTGCCTTATCGAGTGGGCACAAAACATTGAGTCGGTGCTTCCCAAAAACTGCAAAACCGTAAAAATTACGGTTGAAAACCAAAAAAGGATTATTACTTTATGAAATACCTTGCGATAGATACGAGCGGTGATTATCTTAACGTAATTTGCCGCAACGGGGATATTTATAAAACCTATTATTCGGAAATGCCGGGCGTTAAACACTCTGTGTCGTTAATGCCGGTTATCGAGGAAACTGCAAAGAGTGCGGGGCTTTCGCTAAAGGACGCCGACTTTTTTTGCTCCACCGTCGGTCCGGGATCCTTTACGGGTATAAGAATAGGTGTTGCAACGATAAAAGGGTTTGCAGACGCATATTCTAAACCCGTGCTTCCCGTAACCACCTTAGAAGCAATCGCATATACTGAAATAGATAAAAAACGACTTGCCGTTATCGACGCCAAACACGACCATTTTTACGTTGAAGGCTTTGACTGTAGCGAGGTAACTTTCCCGCCGAAATTTATTTCCAAAGATGAACTTGTAAATCTTCAAAAAGAATATAAATTGCTCGCTAACGGGCTTATAGACGGGTTTATTGATAAAGTTGCGGATTTATCGCAGGGTCTTATAAACGCCGTGGAAAACAATATTTCACGAATAACAAAAGACGTTGACGCCCTTCATCCTTTCTATCTCCGTCTTTCACAGGCAGAGGAAGGCAGAAAATGATTCGTGAAATGCGAAAATCTGACCTTGATAAGGTTATGAAAATCGAAAGGGAAAGTTTTAAGGACCCGTGGACGGAAAATATGTTTTCCGAACTTTTTCTAAATCCCGTATATAAAAGTTTCGTTATCGAGGAAAACGGTGAAATATCCGCCTATATGTCGGTTATCGCCACAAAATATGTTTTTGAAATAATGAATATCGCGGTGGCAGCGCCTTTTAGAAAGAGAGGGTTTGGGCGTCTTCTTATTGATGAAGCAAAGGAACTTTCAAAAAGCCTTTCGGCGGAAAAAATCCTGTTAGAGGTTAGGGCTTCGAATCAGCCTGCGATAAATCTTTATCTTAAATCCGGATTTACCTTCGACGGAATCCGAAAAGGGTATTACGGCGACGAGGACGCTTTACTTATGTCGTTTGATTGCGAGGGCAAAACATAGTTACAGAAATTTGCGGACTAAATACTTTCGTAGACGGCGAGGGTGAGCCGATATTATTTTTGCACGGCTACGGTTCGTCAAAGGAAAGTTTTTACTATCAACTTGAGTACTTTTCACAATTTTTTAAGGTGTACTGCCCCGATTTGCCGGGGTTTAAAACTCCGCTTTCCTACGCATTTTCGCTTGACGATTATTGCGACGTTGTGCGTTCCTTTATAGCCGCCACGGGGGAAAGGTTTTCTGTGGTAGCGCATTCCTTTGGGGCAAGAATAGTTTTAAAGATGTCCCCTTACGATTTTAAAAAGATAGTACTTACGGGTCCTGCCGGTTTAAAGCCCAAGAGGAATGTGGGCTACTATTTAAAAAAGTGGGGCTATAAGTCGATTAAAACCGTATTTGGTGAAAAAAGCGCTAAAAAATTCAGCGCAAAATTTAACAAAAGCGGTATAGAAAGTATGCCTGTAAACAACAGGCTCAGTTTTATAAAAATAGTTAACGAGCATCTTGATTACAAGTTAAAAACCATCACCGCCCCCACCTTAATAGTGGAAGGCGATGATGATAAAGAAACCCCCATGTACATGGCAAAAAGGTTTCAACGCGGAATAAGTAACTGTGAACTTGTAACTATTAAAGGCGGGCATTTCGCATTTATAGACGATTACATTTCTTTCAATATTATAGTAAAGGATTTTTTGACAGAATGATACATTACGACGGAGTAACGGAATTTTCCGGCATATTCAGTTCCGAATTTTTTATTTTTGCGTGCGTAGCGGCACTTATAAACACCGTTTTTGCGGCGATTATCGCAAGGAAGTTCATGCAGATAATGCAAAGCTGCGGCTACGTAAAGAGCGCCTACGACAAGTGGACCTATCGGCGGGACAACGTTTACATCACAAGACTTTGCATGATGGTAATGTTGTCGGTTATGGCCTACCTTTTGTTCAGCGTAGGTTTTTCCTATACGGAAATGCAATGGAATTCCTATTTCGGCTTTGTCTTTTACGCATTTTTTGCGATCGTTTACATTCACTTCGACTTTAAAAGAAAACACAAGGCGCTGCTTGTTCTTACGGCAAGGGCGGTAAGACTTCTTATAACCTTTGTGGTTACCTATTATCTGTTTACGCTGCTCGTCCTTATCGGCATGCAGGCGCTCGGCTACCTGCTTATAGAAAACTACTATTTTTCGGACGTTCGGTTCGGGCTTTTGTGCGTAACCCCGCTTATGATACCGGTAATCGTGGAGTTTTCCAACATTTTAAACAGACCTTACGAAAACGCAAACAACAGAAAGTACATCGAAAGATGCAAAAAGACCTTAAAAGAGGCGGACGGTCTTATAAAAATCGGACTTACGGGAAGTTACGGAAAGACTTCGGTAAAGGAAATTTTAAGGACGATTTTGTCTGTTAAATACAACGTTTTGTCCACGCCCGCATCATATAACACGCCTATGGGCATTTGCAAAAGCGTTAAACGCTACGACGGCACGCAGGACGTGTTTATTGCGGAAATGGGCGCAAGGCGCGTGGGAGAAATCAAGGAACTTGTTGACATCGTTAAACCGGACTACGGCATAATCACGGGGGTTAGTAATCAGCATCTTGAAACCTTCGGAAGCGTAGAAGCGGTTATGAACACAAAATACGAACTTGCCCTCGGCGTAAAAGAGGGTGGTGCGGTGGTTTTTGCGACCGACAACGAAACAACTTATAAATTGAGCGAAAGGGCGAAACGCGATGGCCGCATAAAAGTGCTTACCGCAGGCGTAAAAAAAGACCGTGCGGACAGCGTTTACTGCGAGGACGTGGTATCAAACGCCGAAGGCAGCACCTTTACCCTTTGCTTTGGCGAAAAGAAATTAAAGGTATCCACCGTGCTTATAGGAAACCACAACGTTTCAAACGTTATGGTTGCGGTAAGGCTTGCTTACGAATTAGGACTTACCCCCGAAGAAATCGCGGAAGGCGTGTCGCTTATAAAACCCATTCGTCATCGTCTGGAAGTTATGAAAAACGACAAGGGCATGACAATTATCGATGACAGTTACAACTCTAACGTGGACGGTACCGTGGCGGCCTTGGAGGTCTTTGCGGGCTTTGAAGGCAGAAAAATCATTATCACTCCCGGTCTTGTGGAACTCGGCAGATTAGAGGATTTGGAAAATTTCAGGTTCGGAAGAAGAATCGCCAAAGTCGTGGATTTTGCCATAATAATAGGCGGCCCCAACGCTTATAAAATAAGAGACGGGCTTTTGGACGCGGAATTTCCGTATGAAAATATTAAGATTTTGCCGAATCTTTCGGAAGCTATTAAGTTTCTTTCGGAAATTTCCAAGGAAGGGGACGTGGTACTGTTCGAAAACGACCTTCCCGACAAATTTATGTAATTAGGTTGAAAGCAACTTTAAAATAATTTTTTTAACAACTTAAATAAAAAGGTTTTCACAACCGAAGAAGAATATCTGAAAACACCTAAGAGAAACCGTTTACGGCGAGAAGCTTAAGAGGAATTAGTTTTCAGGTATTTTTTTTGAAAAAGATAATTGTAATTTTCGGCGGAATTTCCCCCGAACACGACGTTTCCATTATTACGGGCTGTCTTGCCGTTAACAGCCTCGATAAAAGTAAATTTCAACCCGTCCCTGTGTACGTAAACAAGAAAGGGGAATGGTTTACAGGCGAAAAATTAAAAAACCTCGGCTTTTATAAAGAGTATTCCGAGAAGAAGTTAACTAGGGTAACCCTTTCCGCCGGTGAGAACGTTTTACACGCATATGCGGGCAATAAACCGCTGTTTTCGGTGGCGGGCGCAATCAACTGCATGCACGGCGGAAGTGGCGAAAACGGTACTATAGGGGCACTTTTTGAACTTTGCAACATACCTTGCGCCACTACGGACACCTTTACGGCGAAGATGGCGATGGATAAAACGCTTACGAAAATCGTGCTTAAAAATTCCGACGTAGAAGTGGTGCCGTATAAAAAAATCATGCGGAACGAGTTTTATAAAGATTCCGAAAAAGCGGTTTACGAAATTGCGGAAGGGTTAGGGCTTCCCGTTATCGTAAAGCCTGCCTCCACGGGTTCGTCGATAGGTATTTCGGTTGCAAAAAGTTACGAAGAGCTTCAAAAATCCCTTATATACGCATTAAGATTCGACGAAAAGGCTATCGTGGAAAAGTATATCGAAGATTTTACCGAAGTAAACTGCGCCGCTTACCTAAAGGACGGTAATGTTCAGGTCAGTGAACTTGAAAAGCCTGTGTTTTCGCACCCCATACTTACCTTCGAAGACAAATATTCCGGAGGAAAAGGCGGGTATAAAAAGAGGGAATTCCCTGCAAAGGTTTCGGATAGAATAAGAGAAAAAGTAAGGGAAATAACCGGTAAGGTTTATACCGAATTCGGCTTTTCCTCAATAGTTCGAATGGACTATATTGTAAAGGGCGAAACGGTGTATCTTAACGAAATCAATACCGTTCCGGGAAGCCTTGCATACTACCTGTTTTATGATAAAATAAGTGGATTAACCGACCTATTGACCGACTTATTGGAAGAAGCATTCAAAAAAAGTCTGTCCAAAAAGGGAAGTATTTCGGAGTTCGATTCGGATATTTTATCATTTAAAGGCGTTGCCTTAAAAAAGTGAAAAAAAACGATTTACAATCCCGAAAGGCTGTGTTATAATGTAACTATAACAAGTCGGCTGTGCGGCTGCGGTGAATTATTTCAACGAGGAAAGTCCGAGCTTCATAGAGCAGGATGACGGATAACGTCCGCCGAAGGTGACTTCAGGGAAAGTGCAACAGAAAATAACCGCCGAAATTTTCGGTAAGGGTGAAAAGGGGAGGTAAAAGCTCACCGGCCGTACGGTAACGCACGGCGTCAGTGTAAACCCCATTCGAAGCAAGATAGGAAGATACCGGATTCGGTTGCTCGCCGAGGTATCTTCGCAAAACGTCGCTTAAGTCCGTCGGTAACGGCGGAATTAGATAGATAGTCGCACCAGACAGAACTCGGCTTATAGGCCGACTTGTTATACTTTTTTACCGTCGGTTTTGCCGCCGGTTTTTTTTTGCCCTTTGTTTATTTTGTAAACGACATTGGCAGTAGGGGCTTAAAGATTACTTAAAAACACGAAAAGTCCGCCTATAGGTCGATTATCTAATGAAAATCGTTATGCATAGATGGCAAAATATAAGGTTGGCGGGGTGTATGCCCTTTTCTTTGCGCTTATAATAACGCCTAAACACTATAAATTCCGCCGCAAATTTTCAGGTAATTTTTACAGTGTAATTATAATATAATTATTGCTTTTATATTGACAACTTAATTGAATTAGACTATACTTATATCGTGCGTGAATTTTTCGATTTTCAACCGAGAAAGATCGCAAATAACACAAATTTTTCGGAGGACGAAAATGAAGAGAAAACTGTTAACCACAACGTTAGCCGTTCTTGCAGTGGTACTTCTTTCGTTTGGCGTATCTGCGTGCGTTAAAAACGCTCACCATTACGTCAAAAACGTAGTTGAACCGGGCTGCGAACAGGGCTACACCGAATACGTATGCTCTTCCTGCGGCGAAAGTTACCGTGAAGACTACGTAGACGCCCACCATTCGGTTAGCAAGGTTGAAGAAGTTCTTCCAACCTGCTCGAAAGACGGACATACGGCTTATTACCTATGCCTAAATTGTGGCAAGATGTTCAGTGATGAAAACGGCAAAAATGAAATCATTGACAAAAATAGCGTTGTGACGACGTTACCGCACAATCTTAACTACGTTGAAGCAAAATCCGCTACCTGCGCAGCAGACGGAAACAAGGCTTACTATGAATGCTTAAATTGCGGAAAATGGTTCAGCGACGAAAAGGCTGAAAACGAAATTACCGATAAAAGTAGCGTAATAATTCCCGCAACTGCAGAAGTTTATATGGTTAAGGGGCAGCCCGCAACCTGCACGGAAGTAGGCAATATTACTTACTACGTATGCCTTGATTGCGGAAAGTGGTTCAGCGACGAAAAAGGCGAAAACGAAATTACCGATAAAAGTAGCGTAATAATTCCCATCGACAAAGACGCTCATAACTTTGGCGAGTGGACGACCGTAACTGCCGCCACTTGTACGGAAGCGGGCGAAGAAAAACGCATTTGTAAAAATGATTCCACGCACGTAGAAACACGTGAAATTAAAGCACTCGGTCATAGTTATGACGAAGGCGTTGTTACAACCGCACCCACTTGCGAAGCTACAGGCGTTAAAACTTACACCTGCACAAAATGCGACGGAACCAAAACGGAAACAATCGCTGCGCTCGGACATGATAAAGTACAGCACGAAGCTAAAGTCGCAACCTGTACCGAAAAAGGTTGGAATGCTTATGAAACGTGCACACGTTGCGACTATACAACTTATGAAGAAATTGCTCCACTCGGACATGATAAAGTACAGCACGAAGCAAAGGCCGCAACTTGTACAGAAAAGGGGTGGAATGCTTACGAAACGTGCAAACGCTGCGACTATACAACTTACGCAGAAATTGCTCCACTCGGACATAAAGAAGGTACTGCGGTAGAAGAAAACCGCATCGAAGCAACCTGCTTAGATGATGGAAGTTACGACTTAGTTATTTACTGCACGGTTTGCAAAGCAGAGCTTTCAAGAGAAACTAAAACAATCCTTGCAAAAGGTCATGCTTACGGCGAATGGACGACTGTAAAAGAAGCTACTTGCACAGAAAAAGGACAGCAACAACGCATTTGTGCAAACGATAGTAAACACGTTGAAACCCGTGAAATTGCTGCACTCGGACATGATACTGTAAATCACGAAGCTAAGGCTGCAAGTTGCACGGAAATTGGTTGGAACGCTTATGAAACTTGCACCCGTTGCGACTATACAACTTACGCAGAAATTGCTGCACTCGGACATGATACTGTAAATCACGAAGCTAAGGCTGCAACTTGTACAGAAAAAGGTTGGAACGCTTATGAAACTTGCACCCGTTGCGACTATACAACTTACGCAGAAATTGCTGCGACAGGACATAAATACGAAGAAACCGTTACAGCACCTACTTGTACGGAAAAAGGTTATACAACACATACCTGCACCACTTGCGGTGATAGTTACGTAGATACTTACGTTGACGCAACAGGTCATACCGAAGTTGTAGATAAAGCAGTCGAACCGACTTGTACAGAAACAGGTTTGACAGAAGGTAAACACTGCTCGGTTTGCAACACAGTATTAGTAAAACAAGAAGTAGTTGATGCAAAAGGTCATACAGAAGTTATCGATGCAGCAGTTGAACCGACTTGTACAGAAACAGGTTTGACAGAAGGTAAACACTGCTCGGTTTGCAACACAGTATTAGTAAAACAAGAAGTAGTTGAGGCTAAAGGTCATACAGAAGAAGTTATCCCCGCAAAAGCGGCAACTTGTACTGAAACAGGTTTGACCGAAGGTAAGAAATGTTCCGTTTGCGGTGAAACCATATTAGCACAGGAAACAATCCCTGCACTTGGACATAAAGAAGAAACCGTTGCCGGAAAAGCGGCAACTTGCACGGAAACAGGTTTAACCGAAGGTAAGAAATGTTCGGTTTGCGGTGAAACCATATTAGCACAGGAAACAATCCCTGCACTTGGTCATACCGAAGAAGTTGTTCCCGGAAAAGCGGCAACTTGTACCGAAACAGGTTTAACCGAAGGCAAGAAATGCTCGGTTTGCAACACTATTACAGTGGAGCAAACAGTAATAGAAGCACTTGGACATGACTATGTTGAAAACGTATGTTCCCGTTGTAATGACGAGATTTCCGAAACGGAAATTTTGAATGCGTTGTTCGCTCTTAATGATGGAGAAACACTTCCCGGTACCTATAAACTTACAGGCACAATAACTGAAATAGTAACTCCGTGGAGTTCTACGTACAACAATATCACGGTAAATATCAAAGTTGGTGAACAAATTGTTCAATGCTTCCGTTTGACAAGTAGCGAAACAACAAATGCGCAATACCTTAAGGTTGGCAATGTAATTACCGTAACCGGCACGTTGAAGAACTATAACGGAACACAAGAATTTGACGCATCTTGCATATTGCAAGGTTGCGAAGTGTCCGTTACAGAAGTTCAAATTTCAAACGGCACAACAACTTTAGAAACAAGCACATACCAATTGGGCAGCACAGTAACGTTCACCGTTACTCCTACTGATGGATACGTGGTAAAATCCGTCAGCGTAAACGGCGCGGAATTGACAGCGGACGAAAGTGGCAAATATACCTTCACGATTACAGAAGATTCAGTTGTAGTAATAACTATCGAGCAAATTAAAAAGCAAAGAGTGACCTTCAATGCAACAAATGCGACAGTAACCGTTGACGGCGTAGAAGTAACAAGTTTAGAACTGAATAGCGGATCTACGTTGAAGTTTACCGTTGTGCCAAACGAAGGTTATTCGGTAGACTTTGTAAAGACAACAATTGCTGGAACAACGGAATTGTTGTTTGCCGATAGCAATGGGGACTTCTCAATTGAAGTACAAGATGACATCAGCATTCAAGCGGTTGCTTCGCAAGAAATCAATGAACTTACCTACACGATTTCAATTGCAGACATCACAAAAAAACTTGGAGTAACTGTTCCAGCTTCTGGATCCGGATACAATATTACAGAATTGGACATCGGTGGTACGGACAACGAACACGGCACTACAGTCAGTGGTATTAAAGTTACCATAACAGATGGTAGTACACCGAGCAGATTGTGGAAGAGTGGTACACAATGGCGTGTATATACTGGTGGTGAACTTTCAGTTTCAGTCCCGTCTTGCTATATTGTGAAGTCAATCAATTTGAGTGGGTGGTCAACTTTTGGTGTTGTCAACAACAGTGTAACCCAAACTGTAACTACCTCAACAACAATTGAATCAATCACAATAACCTATCGTGTTGCATGTTTACACGAAACGACAGAAGAATTCGGCTCACAACCTGCGACATGTACCGAAAAAGGATATTCGGCAGGAACAAGATGCGCTGATTGTGGAATGGTTGTATCGCAGCCTACGGAAATTTCCGCATTGGGACACGACGTTCAATTTACACACGTAGATGGCACAGCAACTCACAGTGGTATTTGCACACGTTGCTCGGAAACAATCACAGAAGACTGCTTGGACAGCGACAACAACAATAACTGCGACGTATGTGGCACTTTGATGGTTCAAACCTATACTATTAACGTTCAATATGTTGTGGGTGAGGGAGCTGCGACAACACAGTGCCCCGATGGCGTAACCCTTACTTGGACGGACAATAATTTGCAACCTGCAGAAATAACAAATCTCATTGCGGGAAGCGTTCGTTTCCTTAAAGTGGAAACAGGCATTAATTACACTTTGGTAAGTATTACCGGTGGAGTGGAAACCGAAAACGGTACACAATTCACTGTGAATTCTGATATCACGGTAACAATCACTTTAGAGGAAGTCACGTTTGTTGAAAAAACATTAACATTTGATAATACGGCGAAACGTACGGAATTTTCTACTACGAAACAAGTTTGGAAAGAAAATGGCATAACGTTTACGAACGCTAAAGCATCATCAACCACTAATGTGGCAAATTATTCCAAACCGATTCGTTGTTACAAAAATTCAACAATTAAAGTTGAATATCCGTCAATGGTTAAAATTGTATTCACCTGTAATACCTCAAGCTATGCAACTGCTTTGAAAAACTCTATTGGAACAGAAGCGACAGAAAACGGCAAAATGGTTACAGTAGCGTTTAAACAAGAAACTGATTCATTTGATATTTCCGCCTTATCGGCACAGGTTCAATTAGATTCTATTACCGTTTACACACTTCCTGCTGCTCCGCACGATCATACATTTGGAAGTTGGTCAATAACCACAGCGCCCACAGATACACTCGAAGGCGAGGCTACACGCGTTTGCACGGTTGAAAACTGTGGCGCAACCGAAACGAAAGCCTTACCGGTGCTTAACGATACCTCGGTTTGGACACATAATCATACAAACGCTACTTGTACGACAGAAGGTTCGGACGTATACACTTCCGACTACGGCACCGTGACAGTAACTTTGCCCGCAACAGGTGTACATAACGACGGCAACAATGACGGTAAGTGCGACGAGTGCAGTAATCCCATGGGTGAAACCCCGCAGCCTGCTGAACCTATAACTGTTACACAGTCAACGTTCACGGCAACTAGTGGTAAATTAGATAACAATGTGTCTTACACTACAGCCAAGGGTGGCGGCACATCGGCTCCTGCACTTAATAGTGGGGAGATAAGATTGTATCAAAATAGCGCCGGAACCGGTGGCGGAACTATTACTATTACTGTTCCGGAAGGTATGAGTATCCAATCTATAGAAATTGGATCTTCTATGAAGACTTTTATTGCCTATACAGTTGGTACTGATACAGCCAAAAGCGAAAAACAATCTTTGTCCGCAAACGGAAAGGCAACCTTGACATTCAGCGGAAACGTAACGTCTGTAACAATTCATTGCATGGGCACAGACAAAAACTCAAGACTTTACGTTAACTACTTGTCCGTTACATACGCGCCAGTTCAATAGTAGGTTTTTAAGCGATACCTTGTATCGAACGGCAATTCACAAACTGAATTTCGGTGAAAGCCGAATGGAACATGTGCGGAGGCGAACGCCTCCGCACTTAATTTATGGAGAGGTGCCAAGTTAGCGCAATGAAATAGCTTTTGTGTCTGGATTGCTTCGGAAATGAATTGCCTCGCAATGACGAAAGATTCGATTCCGAAAATGAAAATGTGGTGAAATTTTTTATTTGACACTTAAAAATTCAAACAAAAAAAGTTATATGATAGTATAATATGTGTACGAAAATTATGCTATATATTATGTAATTTAACTTGGGTGTCTGGATTGCCACGGCACTTCGTGCCTCGCAATGACGGGGAGGCGGGCGCCTTGACAATACCTCAGGCTCTGCGAGCCAGTTCCCTTTGCTACATACGGAGCCGAGCCTACCGACAAGAGCGGCAGGGGATTACACAAAGATTTCACAGGTTACATATTTTGGCTTAACAAGTTAAAGCGCTACGGCGTTGACAACTTTATTAGTTCATGATATAATATAAATGATGCGATAAATGAGAACGAGAGAGCGTTCGAAATTATAGTACGCAGCGGTCGGAAACTTTTGGGCTTTCGACCTATAAAACAATAAAATTACGGAGGTTTTTATGAAAAACAGATTTTCTGCTTTACTTGTTTCGGTGTTACTCGTAGTAACGCTGCTGTTCACCTCGGTATTTGCGGTGGCATGCAACAAGAATCCCGGCGACTCTTCCGGAAGCGACACGGGAAGCGGCGTTGTTAAGCCTGAACCCGAGCCGGAACCTAAGCCGGAACCTACGGATCCCGAAAACAGAGAACTTTACACTTTCGACAAACTTATGACAAACGTTTCCGACATGTATGCTAAAGACCTTATTGCCGGTCAAAGTCAGACTGCGTTAGAAGGATTTCTTATCGGCGACGTATATACGGAAGTTATAAATAAGGCGCTAACCGCTGTGGAAGGCAAACTTCCCGCAGGTATCAACCTTGCCGCTATGGGCATAAACGTTTACCGCGGACACGACGGAAACTGGTACAGGACCTATGCGGAAGGCAAGGTGCAACAGGTTAACTCCTGTCTTAACGACATTTTAAACTGCAAGATTGACGGAAGCGAATCTCTTACCATAGACTACAACCTTTACGGTGAAAAGACTTTGGCGTACATATTCCTCGATTACAGCGAACCTTTCGTCAATATGGACAGAAATTGGCTATTAAATATGCTGTTTTCTTCTTCTCCGATATTGAGCGGCGCTGCTTACACCACGTTAAACGAAGCAAAAACTTTGCTTACCGGAACGCAAGCGGAAGTTGAAGCCGTTATCGTAAAGAACTTCGGAGAAGTTTCGGCCTCTTCGTTTGTTGGATCTTTCGTTCCCGATAACCTTAAAGCCAACAAGTTCGTTGCGGCGACCCTCGGCATTAAACTTTCCGACCTTTACGCACTCAAGACCGCTACCATTCAAGCGGACGCTTTAAAGATTCTTGCGAACGTTTATAAGGGGATTTACCTCGGCGACGTATTCGGTATCGACGAAACAATGCCCGGCTACATTCGTGAAATCCACACCATGACGGTATCCGGCATTTTGACGGCGGCGGCTGAAGGAACCTTGAACGATTACGTTCTCGACTATGCGGGGACGCTTACCTTAAACAAGATAATTAAAGCATATCTTCCTACGGACGAAGCCACTCAAACCAAGTACGAAGCTTTGTATCAGGAATATAAAGCGGTATTCGATACCACTTTGGGCGAATTAATCGAAATAGCAAACGGCACGACCACCCCGCAGGAATTTTTGAGCGGCGCTTTGGCTGCTGCGTATGACAAGGTTAAAGATAAAGTTATTTACGGCACCATTACCATTGACGGAATCGTTACGGGAATCGGTCAGAACGTTGCAGTGGACCAGAATACCGGCGCAGTTACAGGCTTTGATATCCTCGGCTTTGCAAACTATTTAACCACTAATTACGGACAGGACTTAAACGCTTTTATCGTTTATAACAACGTAACACTCGGCGGGCTTATCGACGCTTTCAAACAGGCGTTCGTTGCAGGTACCGACGGCACGCAAACCTTCTCTACAACTGAATTTTTCAGAATTTTGGAAGAGGCGTTTTCGGCTGACCTTGATGGTGCAAGTAACGCTATTGCGGGTATGGACTATGCGACCCTTAAAAATATGGTAACCGCTTGGTTTACCGCAGACGCTAACGGCGCTTACGACTTTAATCTTATCTTTAGCGACCTTTTCGAAATAGTTTACAACAAATGCTTGGTGCCGGCAGGTTACACCAAAGAGGCGCTCGCGAACTACTTAAACGGCGTTTTGGGCGGAATGATTACCGTAGACAATTACACTGCGATTACCACGGCTGCCCTTGAAAAACTCAGCGGACTTGCCGCTGCCGACCTCGATGCTGCTTTTGAGACTTTAACAGGTAAGACCCTTACCGCTGCTTTACAGGAAGTTAAGACTGCACTCGACGCTAACCCCCAAACCACACTTATGGCGGAACTTATTTCCTTTGCATATAACTATAAGGAAGCGCTTGTTAACCTCGTGCTTTCAAGTAAGAGTGCCGACTTTTCTGTGATTCAGACCATAATTGCCAACAACA
Source organism: uncultured Clostridia bacterium (assembly GCA_958419945.1). Taxonomy (GTDB): domain Bacteria; phylum Bacillota; class Clostridia; order Christensenellales; family Borkfalkiaceae; genus UBA4636. The sequence goes on from CATZIC010000028.1 coordinate 23,546, forward strand.
CCGTAACCGACGATTTGGGTAACAGCACGGTTAATTATCTCGGTGTTATGTGCGACCTTTACACCACGTACAGGGCGGAACTTATGGAATACTGCAAAACTTCGGTTTTAGGCGCAAACCTTGACACAATTTCTCAAATACTCGGCTATGACGTTGTGGAAAAACTTCTTTTCAAGGCGATAGACGATAACCTTGCGGCCCTTCGCGAAAATCCCGCTATGGTTGCAGTTATTGCGCAGGAATACACTCAAAACGCAATGGTCGTTGCAATCGATTATTTGCAGGCAACCGTTACCGCCGACGCTGATACGGTATTGTACACTTTCACCGATTCAAACGGCAACGTTTTCGATATTACCGCAAACGAAGCTTTGAATCTTTTGAAGGCTTTAAGCGACCCAAGCGCTCAGGAAACCGCCGTAAATGAAGCTATTTCCGCACTTTTGGGTAATGCAAAAGTAAGTACCTTTATGGAACTTATCCAAAGCCTTACAACGCCTACCACGCCTGCACCGGCGCTTGCTGCGTAAGCCTAAAAATCAATATTAAAAGCCGTTGGTAATCCAACGGCTTTTTGCGTAAAAAGTATGACGCTATTTTTCTAAAAAAGTAGCGTTAACGGGCTTATAGCAGGGTTTTTAAACGCTTTTCGTATTCTTCTTCAAGTCTTAAAAGGCGTTCGGCAAACTCGGTTATTTCGCTGTCTATCTGGTCCTTGCCACGGGAAATAAGTTGTTTAAGTTCGGTTATACCCATAACCGTTCCTTTAACCATCATTTCCGCTATATGAGAGCAGGAATCGTCCGTTAAGGTGTTCATTTTTACCGAAGTGAAAAGCATTGCCTTTTTCATAACGTTTACGTCCTTTTGTTCGTAATTTTTTTCCTGCATGTATTTGGTTAAATCGCCGATAAACTTTTGGTAGCCTTCGTATTCTTCCTGAAGCTCCTCCCGCATTTTAAGGCAGGAGCATTCGGGAAGCACGTTTGAAATTGATTGAAGCGCAATATTTGCGTTTTGAAAAATATTGTTGATTTCTTCCTGATTGAGTTTTACGTCTGTCATAAATATCACCTCAAAGATAAAATGACTCAAAAGCGGGAAATTTATGTAAATTTGTTTGACAATTACAATAAAACATGATAAATTAATTAGGAACCGCACGAGGCGGGCTTTTTAAGACTGCTTTTTATAAGGCAGCGCCCGATTTTGTTTTCTCGGCGAGATTGGACAGGGAGGTATTTTAAATGTACGCAATTATCGAAAACGGTAGCAAACAATATCGTGTTTCGGAAGGTGATGTTGTTAAGTTTGAAAAGCTTAACGCAAACGTAGGCGACAAGGTTTCATTCAACGTTTTACTGGTTTCCGACGGATCCGGTATTAAGGTAGGAAGCGACGCTACTTCTTTCAAAGCTACGGGTGAAGTACTTAAACAGGATAAGTTCAGAAAGATTATCGTGTTCAAATACAAATCCAAAAAGCAGGAAAGAAAGAAACAAGGTCATAGACAACCTTACACGGCTGTTAAGATTGAGTCTATTTCAGCTGACTAATTTAAATATGGAGGCATAATATGTTTTTATTCAGATTATTTGCTCATAAAAAGGGTGTCGGCTCCTCAAAGAACGGTCGTGACAGTGCTGCGCAACGTTTAGGCATTAAACGTTCCGACGGTCAGTTTGTTCTTGCCGGCAATATTCTCGTTCGTCAAAGGGGTACTAAATTCCACCCCGGCAAAAACGTTGGTATCGGTAAAGACGATACTTTGTTTGCTTTATCCGACGGCGTTGTAAGATTCGAAAGATTGGGCAAAGACAAAAAACAAGTTAGTATCGAAGTTAAAGAAAATTAACTAAAAGTTGCGCCGTTAAGTCGATTAGCGGCGCTTTTTCTTTATTTTAAAGAAAGACATCGTGCTGCTGCGCTTTTTTAACGTTATACGGCAGCGTTTTTTTACGAAAATGATTACTTTAGACCAAAAATTTTTAAATTTTAACGATACGCTAAATTGCGGACAGGTATTCAGGTTCTTTAAAAAAGAGGACTATTTTATCGTGCTTTCAAAAAATAAGTGCGCCAAAGTTTACAACCGCGAAGGAAAAGCCTTTGTGGAAACCGACGACGAAAAGTACTTTGAAAACTACCTTGATTTAGAAAGGGATTATCAGGAAATCTTAAGTAAAATCCGTGAATGCAACATTAAAAAGGTTTTGGACGTTTCCGAAAGATATTCCGGTATCCGCATTTTGCGGCAGGACATGGAAGAAGCGTTTTTTTCCTTTATCGTTTCACAAAATAACAACATACCCCGAATTAAATCCACTATAGAAAAACTTTGCACGGCTTTAGGGGAACCGTTTACTTTTGATCGGGAGACCTATTACGCATTTCCC
>CATZIC010000029.1 GCA_958419945.1 uncultured Clostridia bacterium
ATTCAACAATTCTTGATTGTTAAGTGGTACGCCAGAAATATTTATAGTCTTAAACCACTCTTTTATTTCGCTTTCTGTTCCTTCGCAAATATAAATAGTTAGTTTGGTATTAAGGATAATTTCTTGCTTATCTTCTGGCAATCCAGAAAAGTAATTAGGTATATCATTTTCATCAATAATAGCAAAACGACCAGTTACGTATCGACCAATACTTGTAATTCGCTGTTGTCCGTCTAATACTTCGTATTTGTTTTCGTCAACTTTGACAAAATATAAAAGTCCAATAGGATATTTTTTTAATAAAGACTGAATAACTGCCGCATCCTTTTTACCGTCTGCATAGATGTAATTTCTCTGATATTCGGGTTGAATTACTAATTTTCCAGACCAACCAAATAATCCTTTGCCTTCATATTCATTGTAAACAAAACCATCGCAAATATCTTTTATCGTTAAATGTGTAATTAACTTTGTTTCCATATTATTTTCCCGTAAATCTTATAAATATTCTTCCATATAAAGATTGAACAATATGTCCTTCAGCATTTATAAAGTAATTATGCTTGCCATCATTTTTTTCCAAATTTGCATTTTCATTAGTTTTTCCGCCAGATGAACCGGTCCTTACTCCATTTTGTTGCACTTCCCAATAATCATCATACTTTTTAATATCATTGATTTCTGGATGACATCCACGTTGAGTGCATCCCAAAATGCGAAACTGAGTAGGATTATGATATTTCAAAAAAGTAACGGGGACGGCCATTATTCCGTCATAATTTGAAGGAATAGCATCGTATCTTGGAACTTCAATAGCATCATAGTTGTCCAATTTAGGATAATAATCAACGCCATATTCTTCTTTAAACTTTTTAATTAAAGGTTTGTTATACCTTAAATTATCTTCCATAGTCATTAATCTCAACGGGATATGACGTCTGCCCAAATCAATATTTGTAAACCAACAAATGTTACCTAAACTTCTCCATTTTTGCCCTTTTTCATCTATCCAAAATCTTGTTGTTTTCGCTTCGGCTTCAGCAGGAACTTTGAATGCCATATCACCACTATTTTTACCAAGCCAAATTTTTCCTTCATAAATTAACGGAAAAATATCTTTCCCAGAAGCATCATTCTCATTGCCGATTATAATAAATTGTTTATTTGCTTCCATAATCCAATTTACGAAATCTCTAAACAAAGAAAATGGCGGATTCGTTACTATAATATCTGCTTTATCTCTTAATTTTTTAATTTCTTCGCTTCTAAAGTCACCATCACCGTCTAAATACTTCCATTTCAAGTCGTGAATATTGACGTGCTTTGCTTTGTCTTTTGTTAAAGTGTAAATTTTGCCTTTGGTATCGGTTTTAGTTTCATCGTATTCAGTCGAATTTAATTCAAGAAAACTAAGTTGAAGAATGTGGGGAAAATTCTTACTTGCCTTTGCGAAACTGGTGCTTATTAGTTTTTTTAATCCTAATCTATCAAAATTCTGTGCAAAATACTTTGTAAAATTACTCCATTCGGGGTCATCACAAGGCAGAAGAACGGTTTTATCCCTAAAAACATCTGGATTGAAATCTATGTAAGCATTCATTTCTTTTTCGATATTTTCATATTGAGTATAGAATTCATCAAATTTGCTTTGTTGTGCTTTTTTTAATGTGTCTACTGCCATTTTGATGCTCCTTTTCATAAACTTTCGGTGCATCAATTTTTGCAATAGATACACACTTATATACATTATAGCAAATATTTCAAAAAAATCAATATAAATTGTATCGTTGAGAATTTGAAGTGCTCCAAAAGTTTAGACAAAAAAGTTAAATAATTAGTTTTGTGAAATATATAAGTCATCTTCCTAAAGATGGTGTGTCAAACTAGTAGTAACCGTACTTTTTACGCATTGCCACAAAGAATATTGCGGTAACCACCGTTGACAAAACGTCGGCAACCAGCATGGAAATCCACACGCCGTTAATGCCTAAAAACTTCGGCAAAATCAAAACGCAGGAAATTTGAAAAACTAAGGTTCTTAAAAATGAAATAATTGCGGAAACGGCGCCGTTACCGAGGGCTGTAAACATAGAGGAACCGAAAATTCCGAACCCAGTAAACATAAATGAAAAGCAAAACAGCCTGAAAGCGTTTTTTGTCATTTCATAAAGTTCGTTATCGTAGCCCACGTAGATTTTTGATATAGGCGCCGAAAGAATAAACGCAAGCGCCGTCATAAACACGCCGAAACCCGCCATTATAACGAGGCTCTTTTTAAAAACGTTTTGAAGTTCCTCTTTGTTTTTCGCACCGAAGTTAAAGCCTATAACGGGCGCCGTGCCGATGGCGTAGCCTATAAATATGGCAACGTATATAAAATTTACGTACATCATAACGCCGTAAGCGGATACGCCGTTTTGACCGGCTAGCTTCAAAAGTTGTTTATTGAAAACTATTGATACAACCGAACCTGATATATTGCTTACAAGTTCGGAAGCGCCGTTGGTGCAGGTTTTTAAAAGCACTTTAAAATTAAAGTCGCCTTTTCCGAGCCTTAAAAGGCTGTCGTTTTTCTTGCTTACAAAGTAAAGTATGGGGATAAGCGCACCTACAAGTTGGGAAATTCCCGTAGCCACCGCAGCCCCCGCTACGCCGAAGCGGAGTATCCAAACGAAAAGTGCGTCGAGTACGATATTGGTGCAGCCGGAAATAAAGGTTACCTTAAAACCGAGCGCAGGTCTTTCCGCAGTGATAAAAAAGGAATGAAAAAGGCTTTGCAACATAAATAGGGGAGTAAAGCCTATTATGATTCTTCCGTAAACTAAGGCGTGCGGCGCCATTTCATCGTCAACGCCCAAAAGTTTGGCTATGCCCGGCAAAAATATAACGGTTACAACCGATAAAATTACGCCTATTACAGCGGTTGCGTACACCAAAAATGAAAAATAATTGTTGGCACGCTTTTTGTCGCCTTCGCCCAAAGTTTGTGAAACTATTGCCGTTCCGCCCGTACCTATCATGAAGCCGAAAGCCCCCAAAATCATGGTAACGGGCATTATAACGTTTATAGCTGCAAAAGCCGTTTTACCTGCGTAGTTTGAGATAAAAAATCCGTCTATAACACCGTAAATGGATGTAAAGACCATCATTAATATCGGCGAGGCAACGAAACGGAAAAGCTTTCCGTAGGTAAAATGACTGTTAAGTCCTATATATGATTTTTGCATTTGAACCAAGTAACCAAGTAGCCGTAAACCGACGGCACGATATCCTTTATATTAAGTCCGCTGGTATTGACGCAAAGGTCGTATTCCTTCATGTCGCCCCAAACGCCTCCGCTCACGAATTCGTACATTCTCTTTCTGCCGTTATCTACGGACTTGATTTTTTTAATCATTTGTTTGTCGTCAAGTCCGGCGTCTTCGGGGTTTTTCTCTCTGCAGCGTGAAAGTTTCCATTCCATATCCGCATGAACGAAAATCTTAAAAGGCTCTAGGTCTTTTAAAATTTTATCCGCGCATCTTCCTACGATAACGCAGTCGCCTTTTTTTGCAATTTCTTTTATGACCTTGTGTTGGGCAATCACCACGTCCATAGCGGTCTGATTTATGGTTGCGCCGAAGGTATGTCCGAAATGAAAGTTAAAACTCGGCACCCCTTTTTCGGAAATAGTGGAAACGTAATTTTCGTCAAGGTTTGTTTGCTTTGCAATTTCCGTAATGATTTCGGTGTCGTAGTACGCTACGCCCATCATATCCGCAAGCCTTTTTCCGAGTTCACGCCCGCCGCTGCCGAATTCACGACTTATTGTTATTATTTTCATAATTGCCTCGCATCTGTATTCGTTATAAATATTGTATCATTTTTAGTGCTTTTGTCAACTTAAAACGGTTTGAAAAACTCGTTTTTTCTTTTTAAATCCGCCTGCGATTTTTTATCTTTTCGATTAAGAAAATCGCCAAAAAAATTTCCCCTTAAAAAATGAAAAAACGACAAAAATTTTTATCTTTAAACGGTTGCTTTTTTAGATTTTGGTTGTTATTATATTTTATGCGAGGGGAGTGTTTATGAAAAGAACAGAAGGCTTGGAAGCAAGGTATTTTCGAAAACTAAACAGGTTTACAACCGTTGCCGTTTATCTTACCACCATAATGCTTGCCTACTTGTGTCTTTCCTCTTTTATCTCCGGCGCGGTAAGCGGATCGGATACAAAAAAAGTTATGGGTATGCTTATTTCCGTTTTCGGAAGCGAAGAGTTAGAGCCGACCTCTGTAAAAGCCTATGCCGAAAAAAAGGGCGGCTTCCGCTACGACGGTGATACCGCAAAGGTTATCGTAACCGTTTCGCCCGAGAACGCAAAATCCTATCCGATAACGTACGTATCTTCAAAACCGGAAATAGTTTCCGTCGACGACGGAATTTTAACATACCATAAACGTGGCACTGCCAAAATCACCGCAACCGTAAATTGTCGAGAAAAATTAGCCTATTCTTTCGAGGCAACCTCTTACGGACAAAATCCATCCGCCCAAAACAAAGTTTCACTGAAATCGACCCCTCGAGTGGGCACAAGTTCGGCGTTTATTATAAACGACGGAAAGACCTCGGACAAGGTTGCAACCTACTCGTCTTCCGACGAAAGCGTGGTTTCCGTTGTAGGAAGGACCGCTTACTTTATAGGTTCCGGAACGGCGGTTTTGCGTGCGACTTTCGATGACGAAAGTTTTGCTGAAATTCCCGTTTCCGTTTCTGAAAACCCTTCTTTTGTTCACCTAAAAGAGATCAAATTTATCGATGAATTAACCTTTTTAAGTGGCACGGAAATGCCGTATAACGGGCTTATAGCCTCGGTTTTGCCGGAAAATGCAGATAAAACTTTTACGGTTTCGTCAAGTAATCCCGACGTTATTAAAACTGATGGCGAAAACCTTATTATGAAGGACAAAGGGACCTCCGAACTTACGTATACTTCGGTTTTCGATCCAACTGTTAAAAGCACCGTTTCGGTAACGGTGGATAAGGTTATGCCACGGACCTTAGAGATAACTTGCCCAGATTTTGTAATGGTAAACGCGACGATTACCCTTAAAGCAAAGCACTCACCCGTGGAGTACCCTGGCGACGTTATCTGGACGGTAAAAGATGGCTTCGGCAAAATAAACGGCAACAAGTTAAAAGCGGAATTTTTCGGTAAAATTACCGTTCGTTGCCAAAGTACACTGAATCCGGAGTTGTACGCGGAAAAGGTGATAGACGTAAAACTTTACTCCAACTTTTATTCTTTCGTAAGAAAGATTTTAGGACATTTTTCACTGTTTGCGCTTTTGGGCTTCGGCATATGGGGATGCTCGTTTTTACTTACCAATTTCGTGTATAGCCTCGTGCTGTCACCGGGGGTGTGCTTTATTTGTTCCGCGCTATGCGAAATCTTTCAGGCTTGCACGCCGGGCAGATATTTTACGATAGCGGACGTATTTATAAACTTTTTCGGCACACTTACCGGTAGTTTTATTGCAATAGTGTGCGTAGGTATTTTCTGCCTTATTTATAGACTAATCTCAAAGGAAAGGTTTGAAAAACTTAAACGGTCCTATTCTTACATATCCATAAAAACGGTGTTTGGCAAACGGAAGAAGTAGAGTTCGCCGTTTCTCTTATATTCAAAAAAGCAGGAAAATATTAGCTAAAATTTAAATAGTTGACAAATTAGCTAAAATCGGATACAATAATATCGAATATTCTTATTCATGAAATTAAGGAGGCGATATTATGAAAAAATTGGTTTGTTTAGCTTTGATTATAATGATTTTTTCGTTATGTGGATGTGGCGTAGAAAATCAAGTAACAAGCGATAAAATGGACGTTGAACCTAAACCGAGTGAAATGGAATTTTTGCAACAGTTTGATTTATCGGACGACAAGATTCATTTTTCTAATTCGGGTATTGATTTTTATGCGGATAGAGTTGTGGTTGTTTTGAAAAAAAGTGTTCCAGACCTAAAAATAAATCTTGAGGATTTTTGCTTAAATAATGGCGAAAGCATATACTTTTATGATTTTGCTAATAAGGATAATCCGAATTACCATCACATACTGACCATCTACCTAAAAGAACGTGGAACAGAAAAAGTTATTGAGGCAGTGACTGAATTGAACAAACTTGAATTTGTGCGGTATGCAGGTCCGCAGTATATTTACGAAATTCAAAATGATAGAGTCTAAAACAAAATAAAATCGGGGGCCTTTTGCCCCTAAAATAGTCAGTGGGGCAACAGCTTCGCCCAGACTATAAACAACGCTATACAAAAAAGCCGACGCCGATAACGTCGGTTTTTTTCTTAAATAATAGACAAAATGACGAAAGAGGCTTAATTTTTACGACCGAGCAGGTAATCCGTGCTTACGTCGAAAAAATCGGCAAGTTTGACAATATAACTCGCTTTAGGTTCATTGACCTCCCTTTCCCAAAAATCAATAGCCTTTTGACTCACGCCAATACTGTTTGCAAGGGACTGTTGAGAAATGTTTTTTTCCTTGCGCAATTCTTTAATAGTTTCACCTAATTTCATAACTTTCAATAAACCCAACTGTATTCAACAATATTCTATATCAAATCCAAAAAAAATCCTTGACATAGTAGAATTCTTCTGATAGAATAAATATGCGCAAGAAGTTTACTTCTAAACAATAAAACTAAAGAGAGGTTTTTTATGAAAAGAAAGACTATGTTTATGGTTCAGGGTATAGTTTGCCTTGTTGCCGTCCTTGTAATCGGTGTTCTGAGCGTTTTTTCACCCATCAACGTGACCGTTTACCCAACGGAAGAGGATTTTATATATTTGGGAAAAGTTGTCGCCGGTTGTGAAAACGCTGAAGAATTAAGCGAATGGCTTGTGGAAACAGCCGCATCATCGCAACAGCCTGCTAAGGAATTAACGGAAGATGATAAGGAATATCTTGCAAAAGTTGCACAAGCAGAAGCGGCTGAGGCGGCAGAAAAGGCTGAACTTGAAACAAAAATTTTGGCGTACGAGGCAGCCATTGAACTTGAAAAAACACTTAGGTTTAGTAGTAGCACAGAAAAAGAACATGCCGAATTATTGAAAACGATTTCAGAAATGGAAAAGGAACTTGATAAGGCATTCGAAGGAAAAAAGGTCGCCGAATCGGTTGTTTTAAAAAGGCAGGCGGCGGTAGACGGACAATTTTACAAGGGCGTCGAAATATCGGTTCCTTTATTGGAGGCCTTGGTTAATATAAAAGGATTCATAAATCTTGATAAACTGATTACGGCAAACAAGGATCTTGACAAGCTAATTGCATCAAGCATTAATGGACTTGATGCGAGCGAAGAAGAGAAAAAGACTGAATTAACAAAATATTTAGCCGATAAGAAGAATTATGAAGGGATAAACACTGATGCCGTGAAGGTAAGTATGTTCTTAACGGGAATTTATAACAAAGATTTGGAAGATGAAAAAGATTTGTTTTACAGCAACAAATATCGCATTATGTATCGGACAATCTACGAGGAAAATGCAGTGCTCGATCAAACCGGTTCGAATGGACTTATCGCTATTTCCGGATTGGTTGGTGTGTTGGTTTACATAATCTCGGTTATATGGCTGGTAATAAATGCTATTATCTCATTATTTAAAGCGTTAGTTTGTATTAAAAATCCCGACAAACTATATACGGGCGCTATAAAAGGCTTTAAAACTACAGGAACGCTTGTTTTAATCGGAATATTATCGGCTACGTGCATGGGTAGCGCAAGTTTGAATGCGATTGGCATAATTATGCTCGTCCTTGTATTTTGCGTCTATCTTCTTAATGGGTTTGCCGTTCGGACGGAAAAACGTAGCAAGGAAGAAAACCTTTGGTATAATATCACACAGGGTGCCGCCCTCTTATGTTCTGTTGCCGCATTGGTTGCTATTTTACTTTTGATTGCAGGAAATCCTTACGATACTTATAATGCGTCCTTACTTGCAAGTTTACAGAAAGGTAAAGATATTATAAATGCCCAAAAAATTGCTTCATATGGCATAGGAATTTTCAATTTGTTTGCTATTTTTGCATGTGGTTTAGTTATGGCTATATCCCTCCGTAAGATGGCGTGCATAGGTGGCACAAAAAAATTAGATATCGAAATTTTGGGAAGATTAACCGTACTTGCCTATATTATTGAAGGCGTTTTGATAATCGCAACACTCGTGTTAATGATTATGGGTGTTTCATTAGGAAGCGCTGCGATAGTCGCATTGATTATGTTCGTTGTTATGTTGGGATTACAGATTGCCACTAAGATACTTTGTAAGAAATTTGTAACAAATCTAAGGGAAACTGAAATTGCAGATCTTCAAAATGCCGCTTATTATGATGAAAAAGTATCAACCGTACAGCCACAACAAGTTGTAACGGAAGGAACTGAAAATTAACGGATACAATAAAAAAGTGGGCTATAAGTCGGTTATTGCACCTATCGGGGCAATGAAATATCTACGATATGAAATACTCCTTGCGATGCATTGTGAATTTAGAGTAATTATTAAGGACGGTGCCGATAGACTTTTGTAAGCCCCCCACTAACAGATAATACTGCTTATCTTTCCCGCCCGCCCCACAAACTAACAAAGGCACCATGTAGATGGCTCACTAAGAACGAAGTAAAGCAACTTATTAGTCCACCGTCATTGCGAGGAGCGAAAGCACCATGGCAATCCAGACACCAAAGTTATCTCTATTTTTGGATTGCCACGGCAATAAGATTTCTCGCAATGACGAAAATGGGGGGGCAAAACTACAATCTACGAATTTTAAGGCATAAAAAAGTCTGCTGTGTTTGTATCATAGCGGGCTTTTCCTTTTACTAAAAAATCCGAGTGTGAACCGAGTCTATAGAGGAGTAAATAATAACCTAAAAATATAATAAACCTTTTTCGTTTCGCTATTGACAAAGACGGGGGCTTCGTGATATACTTATTTTCGTAGCACAATGCTAACACAACGCAGGAAGGTAGATATGAAACTAAACTACAAACGTACTATTTTGGTCGGGTTTGCGTTCTTTTTAATCTGTGCATTTTGGCAGGCGTACGACACGATCGTTCCGTTGATTTTAACCAACAAGTTTAAAATGAGTCAAACCTGGTCGGGCGTTATCATGGCACTTGACAATATTTTCGCCGTATTTATGCTTCCGCTGTTTGGAAACATTTCCGATAAATCCCGTTCAAAATTCGGCCGCCGCACACCTTTTATTTTTATAGGTACCATTTCGGCTGTAATTTTCTTCACGCTTTTAGGGTTTGTAAATTCCCTCGTGATGTTCATTATTTTCCTACTTTTATCTTTGGTATCGATGGCAATATTCCGCTCTCCTGCGGTTGCTCTTATGCCGGACGTAACCATTAAGCCTTTAAGGTCAAAAGCAAACGCTATTATAAACCTTATGGGCACGATAGGCGGTATCATAATTTTGCTTTTTGCAACGGTGTTTAAGACGAGCGAAGAAGGCAAAACCGATTTCCGTTTTTACATAATCGCGGTCTGCGGCGTAATGATAGTTGCGCTTATTGCCTTTCTTCTCACCGTTAAAGAGCCCCTTTGGGCAAGGGAGATGCAGGAAGAAACGGAAAGGCTTGGCTGCGACAAGGAAACAGAAGAGCGTGATACCACAGGCGGCAAACTTACGAAAAGTCAGCTTGTTTCCCTTATTTTGATATTGGCGTCCGTCGCTTTATGGTACATAGGCTACAATGCCGTAACTTCAAAATATTCCGTTTACGCTTCCGATTATCTCGGCGTAAACTATGCTACCACCCTTCTTCTTGCTCAGGCGGCGGCTGTTATAAGTTACATTCCCGTAGGTCTTATCGCTTCTAAGCTTGGCAGAAAGAAAACCATTCTTGTCGGCGTGCTTTTGCTTTTCTGCTCATTTTTAGGCGCAGCGTTTATAAAGAAGGGAAGCCCCGCACCTATTATGTACGTACTCTTTGCGTTAGCGGGTATCGGTTGGGCGACCATAAACGTAAACTCCTTCCCGATGGTTGTCGAACTTGCAAAAGGTTCGGACGTAGGTAAATACACCGGCTACTATTACACTGCTTCCATGGCGGCGCAAATCGTAACCCCCGTCGTTTCCGGTGCCTTTATGGACCTTTGGGGATATCAAACCCTCTTCCCGTACGCAACCATTTTCGTAGGTCTTGCTTTCATAACTATGTTCTTCGTTAAACACGGCGACAGTAAGCCTGAAGCAAAGAAAGGGCTTGAAGCTTTGGACGTTCAGGACGACTAAAAGACGACTTAGTAAAGCCATTAGATAACGACTAAAAATAACACTGAAAAAATAAATGGAGAATTATTTTATGGATATTAAAGAAATTTTATCGAAATGCGACCACACGTTGCTCGGTCAAACGGCAACCTGGCAGGATATTAAAGCCATTTGCGACGACGGCATGAAATACGCCACCGCAAGCGTTTGTATTCCGCCTTGTTACGTAAAACAGGCAAAAGAATACGTGGGCGAAAAACTTAAAATCTGCACGGTTATAGGCTTCCCCAACGGCTATAACACCACTGCGGTTAAGGTTTTCGAAACCAAAGAGGCGTTAGCTGAAGGCGCGGACGAAATCGATATGGTTATAAATATCGGCGCTTTAAAGGAGGGCAAACTCGATTTTGTCAAAAATGAAATTTCAGAGCTTAAAAAGGCTTGCGGCGATAAGATTTTGAAGGTAATTATCGAAACTTGCCTGCTTACTGACGAAGAAAAGATTACTATGTGCCGCCTTGTAACCGAGGCGGGCGCGGATTACATCAAAACTTCTACAGGCTTTTCAACAAACGGCGCAACCTTACAAGACGTAAAACTTATGCGTGAAAACGTAGGCGAAAATGTTCTTGTAAAGGCTGCCGGCGGAATTAAGGATTTGAAGGACGCCGAGGACTTTCTAAACATCGGCGCATCGAGGCTTGGCACAAGCAGAGTCGTCAAAGCCGTAAAAGCACTTGAAAAATAAATTAAAAAAGGAATTATAATTATGTCAACACCACATATTACTGCAAATAAAGGGGATTTCGCAAAAACGGTTTTAATGCCCGGCGATCCCAAACGTTCGGCATTTATTGCTAAAAACTACCTTGAAAACGCCGTTCTTGTTAACGACGTAAGAGGTGTTCAGGGCTACACCGGATATTATAAAGGTAAAAAAGTTTCGGTTATGGCTTCCGGTATGGGACAGCCTGCAATCGGCATTTATTCTTACGAACTTTTTAAATTTTACGACGTTTCAAGCATTATAAGAATAGGTTCCTGCGGTTCTTTCGATAAAGACCTTAGGGTAAGAGACATTATTTTGGCTATGGGCGCTTGTACGGACGGCAACTTTGCACACCAATACAGGCTTCCCGGAACCTTCGCCCCCATTGCGGACTTCGGACTTTTGAAAGCCGCAGCTGCCGAATGCGACAAGATGGGTGTAAACTACAAAGTCGGCAATATTTTGTCATCCGACATTTTTTACGACGACGCGAACAGCGGTATGGATTGGGCTAAAATGGGCGTTTTAGGCGTGGAAATGGAATCCGCAGCCCTTTACTCAAATGCGGCACGCCTCGGCAAAAAGGCACTTTGCATCTGCACGGTAAGCGATTCTTTCGTTCACCCCGAGGATAACACCACCGCAGAAGAAAGGCAGAATTCCTTCACGAAAATGATGGAAATTGCACTTACTATTGCGGAGGAATAATCTACAAAAGTCTGTCTATAAGTCGATTATTAAGTATAAAGAGGTCAAAATGAAAAGACTGTTTTTAATTGTTTTGGATAGTTTCGGCATAGGCGAAGAACCCGACGCCTATTTATGGAACGACGAAGGCAGTAACACTTTGGGCGCCATAAGGGAACACGAAAACTTCAACTGCCCTAATATGGAAAAGTTGGGCTTGTTTAATATAGACGGCGTTGGCGGCGGAATATCAAATCCCCTTGCGGCGCACGCAAGAATGCGTGAATCTTCTATGGGTAAAGACACCACGATAGGGCATTGGGAAATCGCGGGTATCATTTCGCCAAAACCGCTGCCCACGTATCCAAACGGCTTTCCCGAAGAAGTTGTTAAGGAGTTTGAGCGCCTGACGGGCAGGAAAACTTTGTGCAATCTTCCTTATTCCGGTACCGAGGTCATCAAAGACTACGGCGAGGAAAGCATTAAAACGGGCGCGCTTATCATTTATACTTCCGCGGACAGCGTATTTCAGATTGCCGCACACGAGGACGTTGTTCCCGTGCCCGAACTTTATAAATATTGCGAGATCGCACGAAACCTTTTGCAGGGCGAACACGGCGTAGGAAGGGTTATTGCAAGACCTTTCGAAGGCGAATATCCATTTAAGCGTACGGCAAGAAGGCACGACTACTCACTTATACCGCCCAAGAACACCATGCTCGACCTTTTGATGAAAGCGGGCTACGATACCATTTCGATAGGCAAAATTTACGATATTTTTGCGGGTAAGTCTTTGTCGGAATCAAATAGGACGGTGTCAAACGCCGACGGCATGCAGAAAACCATGGCTATGATAGAACGCGACTTTAACGGCATTTGTTTTACGAACCTCGTTGACTTCGATATGCTTTACGGGCACAGAAACGATATTGCGGGTTACGCAAAAGCCGCAACCGAGTTCGATAAGTGGTTAGGGGAATTTTTACCTAAACTTAAGGACGAAGATCTTCTTATGATTACCGCAGACCACGGTTGCGACCCGAAAACCCCTTCCACCGACCATTCGAGGGAATACGTTCCCATGCTTTTATACGGAAAGGGAATTAAGTCCGTGAACCTAGGCACCCGTCCTACTTTTTCGGATATGTCGGCAACCGTTTTGGAATATTTCGGCGTGGATAAAGAGGACACCATGGGCACAAGCTTTTTAAAGGAAGTAACCGAATAATCGGCTTATAGCCCCACTTTTTAAAATTGTAAGGTGAAAATTATGACCAATATAGAATTATTACAAAAGGCAATAGAAGCAAGAAACAGTTCCTATGCCCCGTACTCCGGTTTTCAGGTCGGTGCGGCGCTACTTACGGCAGACGGAAAGGTTTACACGGGCGCAAATATCGAAAATGCTGCGTACACCCCTACCATTTGTGCGGAAAGGGTTGCATTTTTTAAAGCGGTAAACTTAGGCGAAAGAAATTTTGCAAAAATTGCCATTACGGGCGGAAAAAGCGGAGAAACCGCAGGCTTTTGTGCCCCGTGCGGGGTTTGCCGTCAGGTTATGGCGGAGTTCTGCACTGATGATTTCGAGATAATTTTAGGCACGCCCGACGATATAAAAGTATATACGCTTAAAGAAATTTTGCCCGATTACTTTGGACCCAAAAACTTAAAGTAAATCATTTAAAATTTGCCAAAAATCGGTCTATAAGCCGATTAAAGGCACCTAAAACTTGCCGAAAGGCATTTTTTAGTTTTAAAAATCAATTAAGGAAACGTGATAATATGAGAATGTACGACATTATAAAGAAAAAACGGGACGGCAGTAGACTAACGGACGAAGAGATCCGCTGGTTTATAGAAAGTTACGTTAAAGGGGAAATCCCGGACTATCAGGTATCTGCGCTACTTATGGCGATTTACTTCCGTGGCATGGATATTGACGAGACCGCGGCTTTAACCATGGCGGTAAGGGATTCCGGCGATAGATTGGACTTTTCCGACGTAAACGGTATCCGCGTAGATAAACATTCCACGGGCGGCGTAGGGGATAAAACAAGCCTTATCGTTGCGCCTATCGTTGCAACCCTCGGCGTTAAAGTTGCAAAAATGAGCGGCAGGGGGTTAGGTCATACCGGCGGAACGGTGGACAAACTTGAGTCTATACCCGGTTTCAGAACCGACCTTGACAAAAAGGAATTTATTGACGTCGTAAATAAAACCGGCATTGCAATCGTAGGACAAAGTGCGGAACTTGCCCCTGCGGACAAACTTTTGTATGCATTAAGGGACGTTACCGCAACCGTTGAAAGTATGCCTTTAATAGTTTCAAGCATTATGGGCAAAAAACTTGCCGCAGACGACGATTGCATAGTTTTAGACGTAAAAACCGGCAGCGGTTCTTTTATGAAGACGGTAGAGGACAGTAAAACCCTTGCTTCTATGATGGTAGATATCGGTAAAAAGGCCGGCAAAAAGATGCTTGCACTCATTACCGATATGGATAGGCCGCTAGGCAACAATATCGGTAACACGTTAGAAGTTATAGAAGCTGTAAAAACCCTTAACGGCGAAGGCCCCGAAGATCTTACCGAAATCTGTATAGCGCTTGCCGCAAACATGCTAAACTTAGCGGGCATGGGAAGTTATGAGGAATGCGTGGAAAAGATCAAAGGGGTTATTGCGGATAGAAGCGCATTAAACACTTTTGCCCAAATGGTTAAAGCGCAGGGCGGCGACGAAAGAGTTATTTATAACACCGAACTTTTCGAAAAAGCAAAATTCTCACACCAAGTTTTATCTTGTGAAGAAGGTTATATCCACTCGGTCGATACCGAAGGCTACGGACTTTCCGCACTCGTTTTAGGCGCGGGCAGAAACACCAAAGAGGACGTTATAGATTATTCCGCAGGCATAATATTAAGTAAAAAGACCGGCGACTTTGTGAAAAAGGGAGAGGTTATTGCAACCCTATATTCTAACGACGAAACTAAGTTTACAGAGAGCGAAAACCGCCTTATAAAAGCAACGGTTATAAATCCCGAAAAACCCGCCTATAGGCCGATTATCTTAGGAAAAGTTGAATAGTCGTATACCTAAAAAAGACAAATTTTATAACACACGACACAGGAAAAATTATGGCAAAACTATACTTTAAATACGGCGCAATGGGGTGTTCAAAAACCGCACAGGCGCTTATTACGAAATTCAATTACGAAGAACGAAACATGAAAGTTCTTCTTTTAAAACCGTCGGTAGATACGAGGGACGGCACTTCCATCGTAAAGTCTAGGATAGGGCTTTCAAAACCATGCCTTGCAGTTTCCGATAAAGAAAACGTTTACGAAATTTACAAAAACGGATACCTGGATTGCCAGGTGGTAATAGTTGACGAATGTCAGTTTTTGACCCCCGAACAAGTGGACCAATTAGACGATATCGTAATAGACTTTGACGTGCCCGTTTTATGCTTCGGCCTTGCAACCGATTTTTTAACCCATCTGTTTCCCGGTAGCAAACGACTTTTCGAGATTGCAGAGTCCATTTCCGAAATTAAATCGGTGTGCAAGTGCGGCTCAAAAGCGACCGTGAACGCACGTATTGACGATAAGGGCAATATAGTTACCGAGGGCGATCAGATTTGTATCGGCGGAAACGACAGATACGTAGCAATGTGCAGAAGGTGTTATCTTAAGAGAATTAAAGAGCAGAACGCATCGGTTAAAGCCGAAAATTAGGAGGCAACTATGAATATTTGGCACGACATAGGAAAGGAAAGAATAGCCCCCGAAAGGTTCGAAGCCCTTATCGAAATTCCTAAGGGCAGCAAGTCAAAATACGAACTCGATAAAGAAACGGGCAGAATCCGCCTTGACAGAATTCTATATACCTCTACAGTGTATCCCGCAAACTACGGGTTTATTCCGAGGACTTTGGCTGAGGACGCCGATCCTCTCGACGTTCTGGTGTTATGCTCCGACTCCATTTATCCTATGACTTTGGTTACCTGTAAGCCGATAGGGGTTATCCGTATGTACGACAACAACGAACTCGACGAAAAGATAATCGCAGTTCCGTTAGGGGATCCGAGTTATAAGGATTACGACGATATCGACCAGCTTCCTACGCACGTTTTTGACGAAATGATGCACTTTTTCGAAGTCTATAAAACCTTAGAGCACAAGGTTACTTCAGTAAAGGAAATCTGTCATAAACAGGACGCCGTGGAAATAATCAGAAAGTGCATTGATTTTTACACCGAAAAATTCCACAAGTAGAACTTAAAATCAGTATCAACTAATTTAAAGGGGCTGAAGCAAGTTTGTTGTTAACTTGCTTCAGCCCTTATTTGGTGCCTCGCTCTTGTATGGTAAAGCCATTTTATACGATAACGGGCTTATAGCCCCACTTTTGAGAATTATTCCCGCTTGGGTGTCTGGATTGCCACGTCGCTAAAGCGACTCGCAATGACGATTTAAACCAATGTTTTGTAACAACCTTAATGACGTGCGGCTAAACGCCACTATACACAATACTTGTGGGGTGGGGGGGGGAAACGTAAACTTGTGGACGTTGAAAGTTTGTGTGGGTTGTACTTGCTTAGTGGTGGCGTTGCAAACAATGACGGTAAAAATAATGAAATTATTTACAGCCGGAGCAGTGTTTGCAATCGCCCGTGCAGGACGACGGCTTTTTGCCAAGGCTTCCTACCACTTCGCCGGAATAATCCTTTTCCATTTCGGCTTGGCAGTCGGGACATAACACTTTTTCGTCGTAAACTTTAACAAGTTTACTCGTTTTTTTGCCGCAGACAGGGCATTTATAATCGAATAAGGGCATAATGATATCTCCATTTATTAAAGTAATTTATAGTTAAATTTAACTATAGTTTTTGGTTTTGCCTAAAAAATCGGCTATTGACCTTATATATTATATTATTGTCGTAAGAACTTGACGGCCTGCGCCTTTGAAGAGAATTTTTTGTAGAAACATTTTCCCTCTAATTTTTCAAGCTCGTTTATAATTTCAAGCGCCGTATCCCAACTGTCTGTAACAACCAGGCGCGAGCGGTGCTTTATTGCGTAAAACTTATTTTTATATTTCGTGGTAAAAATATATTCTATTTTAAGTAAGGAAAGTTCCTGTCTAAGTCTTTCTTCCTCGGCGTTTTTCTCCTTAGCGGCGTTATGTAGCCGCATAAGTTCGTTTTTTGTGGCGTTTTTAATTTTTAGTGCGTTTATTATCTGCGAGCAGTCGCCCTTTCTTAATTCGCCGCCTTGGTAAACCGCGTCAAAATCCTCTTTGGTAAGTTTACTTTTAACGTAAGCAACCTGCTTTTCCGTTGCGGGGAAGTTCTGCCAAAGATAATAATTGTCAAGATTCCAAAGCGCCTTTTCGTCGCCATGCTTATAATTAAAATAGTCGTAAGCGTCCGATAACGCTTTTTGCAGGGTGGTTTCCTCGCTTTCGCTATACTTAAATCTCTTTTCCGCCTCGTCGTAGCAGTAAAACATAAGCTTGGTTTTGCCTAGTTCGTTGATGGCCTTTACGCCGATTCTGTCTCCGCAGGCGAATTGATACACTAGGTCGCCGTTCGGCTTTTTGGTCCAATTCACGTTAAAGGTGTCAACCCCTTCAGACTCGGCGAAAAGCCTTACCGCTTTTACGTTTACGATCCAATTTTGCGGACAGTCTGAAGCCTCGTCAACCACTTCTTTAAGGTCTGTTAGCATACCTTCTATGCGGTAAGCTCGTGACTTCGGAACGCCCGTAAGGTCTAAACCGAGTAGCGACGGCGCGGTGCAGATATCAAGATCGTCGGTAACCCCGACAAGGTCGATAAGATTAAGGTAGGGTTTTTCTTCCGCCTTTCTTAGCCCGCGTCCAACCATCTGCGCATACAGACTTTGGTTTTTGGTGGGCCTTGCGATAATTACCGTTTCGATTAAAGGAATGTCGGTTCCTTCGGTAAAAATCATGCAGTTTACGATGCAGGGGATTTTGCGTGCGGTAAAGTCCGCTATAATTTTATCGCGGTTTTTGGTCTTTTGGGAAACCACCACCGCACCTTCTATTTTGGAAGCGATATTTTCCGCATGGGATACGGAAGTCGCAAAAATCAATGTCTGTCCGCGCGCGTACTTTTTATAGACGTTTGCAATCTCCGCATTAACTCCGTCGGTATCTATAGCCTTTTCCAAAGAGCCGACCTGAAAATCACCCATATGCATTTTTACCGGCTTAAGATTCCAGGAAATTTTCGCACGCAAGCACCTTATATCGGAAAGATATCCATTTATTATGCCCCATTTTAAGTTGCGTTCGAATATAATGCTTTCAAAAACGTCGTCAAGGCGAACTTTGTCGCCACGGTTAGGGGTTGCGGTAAAGCCAAGGTGCAGCCTCGGTCTAAAATAATCGTACACCTTTTTGTAACTTTTTGCTGCCGCGTGGTGGGCTTCGTCGGTAATTATAAGGTCGAATTCTTCGGGGTCAAACTTGTCAAGCCTTTTTATAAGTGATTGTACCGACGCCGAAACAACTTCTTCCCCGTGTGAAGTTTCCGCGCCTTGCTCCACACCGCAAGGGCAGTCGTAATATTTAATGGGTTGGTGAACGAGTTCTTCACGGTGGGATATTATCAAAACTTTGCCTTTTCGCTTAATTGCGGAAAAAACCACGGTTTTTCCAAGCCCCGTGGCCATCGAAACAAGATATGATCCGCCTTTTAGCGAATTTATTATTTCAATGCATTGTTTCTGATAATCCCTTAAAATCATACTTCCATTATACCACTATAAGATATAAAGTCAAACCGTAAAAGTAAAATGTTTTAAATGTTTCAAAGGGGAATTTCGTTGCCAAAAAACCGCCGTTGTGGTACTATTAAATTAGGCGAAAACTTCCGCCATCACTAATTATTTTATGGGCAAAACGCTGTGATAAAGCCGCAACTTGAAAAGTTGCGCTAAAGTCGCAAAGTCTCTCTCATAGTACGGCAAGTACGATTTCGTTCGACTTTCCGCCTTTCTCTTTGCGTTTTATCCCCTAAAATTGCTTCGCATTTTTAAAGATTTAAGTTAACTTTTTTGTTTAGGCTGACAGTCTTTAAAAAAATCAGTGCGACGAAAGTATCCGCCTAGGTCATTTTAAGGAGCAAACTAAGGTGCTTATTAAAGGTTTACAAAAATTAACTCTTTTGGATTATCCCGGAAAATGCGCGTGCACGGTGTTTACTTTCGGTTGCAATATGCGCTGTCCCTTTTGTCATAATTCCTCTCTGGTCGTAAAAAGGGAAGGGGACGATTATACCGTTTCCGAAGAGGAATTTTTTAAATTTTTGGATTCGAGAAAGGGAATTTTGGACGGCGTGGCGATTACCGGCGGCGAACCTTTGCTTCAGCCGGATATAGAGGAGTTTTTGAATAGAATTAAAGAGCGTAATTTTTTGGTAAAACTCGATACAAACGGTACAAGCCCCAAAAAACTTCAAAATTTAATCGAGAAGGGCTTAGTTGACTACGTTGCAATGGATATAAAAAACAGTCCGAAAAAATACCCCTTAACGGTCGGCATAAAGGACTTTGACGTAGCACCTGTAGAGGAAAGCGTGAAACTTTTACTTTCGGGCAAAGTGGATTACGAATTCCGAACAACCGTGTGTAAAGAATTGTTTACTTTGGAAGATTTTAATAAAATTTCCGAGTGGATTTCCGGCGCAAAAAATTATTTTTTGCAAAGCTTTAAAGATTCCGGCGACATACTTTCGGGCGCTTTTACTGCCCCCGAAAAGGAAGAAATGTATACTTATGCAAAGGCTTTTTCAAAAACCGTCCGAAACCTTCAAATTCGGGGCATTGATTAGCAATTTTGGGTTCCATCACCGAATATATTCAGTAAACACTGAATTTTACAAAAGGCACAATATATTGTGTCCTTTTGTTTTTTAACCCACAAAATATAGTGAAAAAGTTAAAAAAATAAGGTTGATATAATTGACATAATAACCGGGGTGTGATAGTATATAAGGGCACACCGAAATCTTACGCATTTAAGGCAGCTATTCTGCCTATTTCAGAAGGCAGCTACTCTGCCTTTTTTATCACCCCTAAAGCATCGGGCGGAAGGATTTTCGCAGTGCTAAAGACAAAAAAAGGAGAGATTATGTACACAGTTGTAAAAAGAGACGGACAGGAAGTTGATTTCAATATCGCAAAAATAACTTCCGCAATCACAAAAGCATTCGAAGCAATCGGAAAGGAATATCACCCCGGCGTGATAGACTTACTTGCGTTAAACGTAACTTCGGATTTTTCAAGTAAAATTTTAAACGGCAAAGTCGCCGTAGAAGATATACAGGACAGCGTGGAAAACGTTTTGATAAAGGCAGGTTATAACGACGTTGCCAAAGCCTACATTCTTTACCGCAAGCAAAGGGAAAAGATAAGAAATATGAAGGCTACTATGTTAGACTATAAGTCGATTGTAGACGGATATCTTAACGTAGCCGACTGGCGTGTAAAGGAAAATTCCACGGTAACCTACTCGGTGGGCGGTTTGATTTTATCTAACTCAGGCGCAATAACCGCAAACTATTGGCTTTCGGAAATTTACGACGACGAAATCGCAAACGCACACCGTAGCGCCGACATACACATTCACGACCTTTCAATGCTCACGGGCTACTGCGCAGGTTGGTCCCTTCGCCAACTTATCAAAGAAGGTTTGGGCGGCGTAACCGGAAAAATCACGTCGTCCCCCGCAAGCCACTTAGCGACACTATGCAACCAAATGGTAAACTTTTTGGGCATAATGCAGAACGAATGGGCGGGCGCGCAAGCATTTTCTTCCTTCGATACCTACCTTGCGCCTTTCGTAAAAGCGGACAACCTTTCCTATCGTGAAGTAAAAAAGGCGATAGAATCCTTTATTTACGGCGTAAACACCCCAAGCCGTTGGGGCACGCAGGCTCCTTTTTCAAACGTAACGCTTGACTGGGTGGTTCCTAACGACTTAGCCGAATTAAACGTTATCGTCGGCGGCAAGGAACTCGACTTCAAGTACAAAGACTGCCAAAAGGAAATGGATATGGTAAACAAAGCCTTTATCGAAGTCATGATCGAAGGCGACGCCAACGGCAGAGGCTTCCAATATCCCATTCCTACCTATTCTATAACCCGTGATTTCGACTGGTCGGAAACCGAAAACAACAAACTGCTTTTCGAAATGGCGGCAAAATACGGCACACCTTATTTTTCAAACTATATAAACAGCGACATGCAGCCAAGCGACGTAAGGTCCATGTGTTGCAGACTGCGTTTAGACTTAAGAGAGCTTCGTAAAAAATCGGGCGGTTTCTTCGGAAGCGGCGAAAACACGGGTTCTATCGGCGTTGTTACCATAAATATGCCGAGGATAGCGTACCTTTCCAAAACGGAAGAGGAATTCTATAAACGCCTCGATAAGCTTATGGATATATCCGCAAGGTCGCTAAAGACCAAGCGCACGGTTATCACAAAACTTATGGATGAAGGACTTTATCCTTACACCAAACGTTACCTCGGCACGTTCAACAACCATTTCTCGACTATAGGTCTTGTCGGTATGAACGAAGCCTGCTTAAACGCAAATTGGATTGCTTGCGATTTAACCGACGAAAAGGCGCAGGAATTTACAAAACAGGTCTTAGTACATATGCGTGAAAAACTTTCCGATTATCAGGAAGCCTACGGCGACCTTTACAATCTGGAAGCAACCCCCGCAGAATCCACTTCTTACCGCTTGGCAAAGCACGACAAATCACGCTACCCCGACATTAAAACGGCAAACGAAAATGGCACGCCCTATTACACCAACAGTTCGCACCTTCCCGTAGGCTACACCGACGACGTGTTCTCCGCCCTTGAAATTCAGGATGAACTTCAGGTATTGTATACTTCCGGTACCGTATTTCATGCCTTTTTAGGCGAAAAATTGCCGGATTGGAAGTCCGCAGCAACCTTGGTAAGAAAGATTGCCGAAAACCACAAACTTCCTTATTACACGCTATCTCCGACCTATTCGGTCTGCAAAAATCACGGATACCTTGCGGGCGAGCAGTTTACCTGCCCCCACTGCGGTGAAAAGACCGAAGTTTATTCGAGAATAACCGGCTATTACCGCCCCGTGCAAAATTGGAACGACGGAAAATCGCAGGAATATAAAGACAGAAAGGTCTATCGAATTTCCGATGCCGCAGTGCGCAACGCTTCGGCAATGCCCGAAAATTCGGAAGAAAAAGCCCATGAAGCTTCTTGCGAATGTAGTAAAGCGGAGTGCAATAGCGCAGCCGACGCAAAGTACGTTCTTTGTGCGACAAAAACCTGTCCGAAATGCTCCATGGTTCAAATGATTATGGACAAATGCGGAGTTTCATACACCAAAAAATACGTTGAAGAAGAGGAAAATTTCTTCCGTGAAAACGGAATCACCGAAGCGCCGACCCTACTTGTGTATAACGGCGACGAGGTTATGAAAATCGTTAATCCTTCAAACATCAAAAAATTCGTAGAGGAATCAAAATAATGAATGTTGATATTATTATCGTAGGCGCAGGCACTGCGGGAATGACGGCGGCGGTTTACGCATTAAGAAATAATAAAACCGTGCTGATATTAGAATCCACTTCCGTGGGCGGCCAGATCGCGTTTTCACCCAAAGTGGAAAACTTCCCGTCCTACACCGCGATTGCCGGCAGTGATTTTTCCAATAAACTTTTCGAACAGGTTTTAACCCTCGGCGCAAGTTTCGAGCTGGAAACGGTTACCGCCATTGTTAAAAAGCAGGACGGAACTTTCGTTGTCGGTACCGATGTATGTGAACACACCGTAAAAGCCGTAATTATCGCAAACGGAGTACAGCAAAAGCATCTTCCCTTCGAGTCTGAAAAACGGCTTTTGGGTAATGGCGTTTATTACTGTGCGATATGCGACGGCGCCTTCTATAAAGGCAAAAAAGTCGCTGTAATAGGGGACGGAAATACCGCCCTTCAGTCCGCACTTTTGCTGTCTTCCATTTGTCAGGAGGTCTACGTTTTAACCCTTACCGACAAGTACTTCGGCGACGAAAGTTTAATTGACCTTCTTAATAAGACCGAAAATATTACTACTTTAACTAACACTAACGTAACCGACTTTTTAGGCGATGAAAATCTTACCGGCGTAAAAGCAGTAAGAGACGGCAAGGAATTCATTATCGAAGTTCCCGCTGTTTTCGTTGCGATAGGGCAGATTCCCGATAATAAGCGTTTTGAAAACGTTGTAAGCCTTACCGAGGACGGCTACATTAAGGCAAATGAAAGAATGGAAACTTCCACCACCGGTATTTTTGCCGCAGGGGACACGAGGGAAAAAGAACTTCGTCAACTTGCCACCGCTGTTTCCGACGGTGCGGTTGCCGCAATGAACGCCATAGATTATATCAGGCGTCAATAGTAAAAAAGGTCTTTGCTTGAGCCAAGCAAAGACCTTTTTCTTATGTCTGCGATTAGTCCTAATGTGTATTGAGCTGCTTCTTTCATTATAATAAATAGGTAATTCACCGCCTCCGTGTGGGTGATTTAAGGGTGTAAAACTTTTACTTAATATTGTCGATATATCTGCTTAATCGCCCTATAATAGCTTTTGGGCTGTTTTGGTGCCCAACAAAAGCAATTTTTCCCTGAAGAAACAAAAAGAATAGCAATTAAAGCTCATTTTTTAAAGAAAAACTCTCGGCTAAATTCTGCCGAGAGTTTTAAAATATTACGTTGTCGGACTTTATTCTCTTCCCAATATCTCGTCAATAGAAATATCGTAAAAGTCGGCAATTAGTATCAATGTTTCGTAGTCGGGGCGTGCGGCGTCCGTTTCGTACCTTGTGTAGTTCACACGGCTTATGCCAAGCGTTTTTGCTAACGCCTCTTGCGTTAACTTTTCGCCTTTTCTTAATTCTTTTAATTTATCGCCGATTTTTACCATTTATTAAATAAAACCTTCATTTTCTTGACATTGTACATAATTTGTACTAAAATAAGTGTCGATGTACATAAAATGTACAAAAGAAGAACTTTTTATAAGAAAAGGAGACAAATGAAAAAAGGAATTTTTAAAGAGATAGGCTTCACCGCAAAGCAAATATGGTATTTGATTTTTAACCTTTTTATGGCTATGACAATTTTGTCTATAGGTCAAAAAGAAATTAATTTAAATGATGTATTTATACTGTTAGTATCAATAAATGGTATTGTTTTATTTTTATCAATTTTTCGAGACGGACCGGATTCAACCGGAATTAGCATATTTACGCTGTATTGTATTTTCGGTATTGTAGCACCACTGCTTGTAGATTGGGTAACCGGAAATGAAAAAATAAGCTATTATTTTTCTTGCATAGTTGTGCTTTATATAGCAAAGCGGCAAATTGAAAAGGTAAAGGAAAGAGAGGGCAAAGGTTTTTTGGATAACGTATTGCCAAGAATATTGGCGCTAATATATCCTTTAACGTTAGTTGCGGCAATTATTTTATCTGTCTTTTTCGAGGAATTGGAACTTCACATTTTATTTTTCAGAATAACTGCAATAGTATGGATAATACGTACGATATACGTTGTTATATTGCGGTTTAAGTATCGTCGTATAATAAACGAGTATAACAGTCGAAAATATGCCTCAAGCGCAAATGAAAACGCTGCAACCGTTTCTCAAGCGGATATAAGTGTGGTTAAAGCAAATATGGAATCTTTGGTAAGAAGCCTTTCGGGTGATTATAATTTACTTGAGGGAAATCTCAAAGTTTCTTATAGTACAGAAGTTTCCGTTAGGGAAGGTGAAATAGAATTTATTATATCCGGTGTAATAGATGGAAATAAAAAATCCTTAAAATCGGTAAACGACTTGAACAAATGTAAGATAATATTGGACAAAAAGAATAAGGAATATAGTAATTTTATTTTAAATAAAGCAATAAACAAATTAAAATCTCTTAATCCGGACAGTAACTATAGTGTGAGTGTAAAAATTGGCTCAATTAGTGATGAGACGTTAGAATAAGACATTACTTTGTAAAGACCAAAGATAAAAAGGGGGCTGTTGCAAGTTTTTTGAACTTG
>CATZIC010000030.1 GCA_958419945.1 uncultured Clostridia bacterium
CATTAATAGCGTCATAAGACAGGACGTTATTACGATTAGTAACTTTTTCATAAAATCTCCTTAAAATTATAATTTATTGTGGCGTTAATTTCGCCTAAGTATAGTGTAACAAAACTACTCATAATTTTGCAAGTTATTTTATGCTTATTTCAGAAAAAGTGCTTTATTAGCCCAACTATTTTTAATCTTTTATCGTATTCGAGCTATCATTGTTTATAAAAAAGCAAATCTTGCCGACCTTAAAATGGATTTTTTAGATTCCGAAAATGCCTTGTCGGGTGAACTGTTTTTGTTTGCTTCAAGTTGAAATTTGGGGCTATAAAGACAGAAAAAAGTGCCATAAACCCGCCTATAGGTCGGTTTACGGCACTTTTTGGCTTTTATGCATTTTGTATTTCAGTAATATCTTTGCCACATAAAAGGCATTTAAGAGCGATTTTTAGTTTAGAATATTCCAAGCAAAGCGCCGACGCCAAGACCGATGAAGTTACCGAGCGCCAAACCTACCGCACCGCAAATGACGCCCGGGGCAATAAGGTTTTTGTCGCCTGCAGCATTTGCCACGGGAGCGATAAACGGGGGTCCATAAACGCCTGCTGTGCTGGTTATTATTGCAGTACCGCTATCTATTTTGAAAATTTTACACAAAATAAGGTGCAACAGTATGCATGCCGTTTGAGTGCACGCAAAGAACAAAAGCGTTGGCAAAATTTCCTTCACGAGCACGCTCAAATCCAAACTCATGGAAAGGCCCAAAGAGAAAATAAGCAGTAGATATTGCCCCACCTGATAGGTGCCTTTTGTTTCCCGCACGGGCTTTACGAAACTGAAAGCCACGCCCAAAACCGATACCGTAATAAGAAGATACAGGGTTTGATCCAGCCCGCCGGTTGCGAGCAAATTGAGTCCCGCACCCACCGCAAGACAGCCTACGGCTAAGCCGATAACGCCTATCAGACGCCATATTGACCTATCTTTCGGAATGGACTTATAGTCGTATTCCGCGGTGTGTATCGTGTCGAATTCTTCCGAATTATGGTCGGTTTCCGCTTCGTTCTTAGAAGTCGAGCCGGTTCCCTTTAAATTTTTAATCCCTTTTTTGCCGTCCAACAACCTGCGATAGAGCGGCGGGATTACCGTAAGAAGAAGCAGGAAATATATTCCGCCCACAAAAAAGTCCGAAGTGTTTGCCGCAGCTATTACGACGTTGGCATTTTCGCCTGTAAGCAAAGCGTTTCCGACAAAATACAAGTTTGGCGTACCGCCTATGTACAGCCCCGTCGCCATTCCCGCAAGCTGCGAAGAATTGTTTAGCCCTGCAGCGTTTGCAATAAAACAAGCGCAACAGGAAATTACGACGGTGGAAATTATTACTAAACCAAACGAAAGTATGGTCTTTTTGGCAAGTTTTTTGACGTCGCCTAAATTTATCGTAAACAGTATCATCGGAATGGCGAGCGCCACGATTACCGAAGCCACCGTTTGCGTAAGACCCTTGTTATACGGGATAGGTATTACGGAAAAGATAAAGCCCAGAACGTAGCACAGCGCGATTGCGCCTACGGTATTTAAAAACTTCACCTTTTTGGTGAGCCATACGACGAATGCCGGCAAACAAAACATTGCCAGAATCATTACGACAGTAAGTATTGTTGAAAGAGTGTTAGATGCTAAAAATAGATTCGTCATATCAATTCCAATTAGTCTTATTACGTTAACGTCTGTTATTGTAACACAATTTTTTAAAAATAGCCACAAGATTTGCCTGTAAATGATTTTTT
The DNA here is from genome assembly GCA_958419945.1 of uncultured Clostridia bacterium. Lineage (GTDB taxonomy): Bacteria > Bacillota > Clostridia > Christensenellales > Borkfalkiaceae > UBA4636. The sequence continues at coordinate 1,782 of CATZIC010000030.1, forward strand.
TCGGAGATATTTTATCGATACACGTCGAACAGGTTTTAGAAAAATACAGGTTCTCAGTCAATGATTAACACAAAAAGTGAGGCTATAGGCCTGTTATTGCCTATTGGCAAATGAAGTCGCTAATGCTAATAAAGCACGCCTTACGGCGCACTGCGGATACGGATTATTATTTATATAGTCATTGCGAGGCAATTTATTGCCGAAGTAGTCATGACACAAGGGCAAGAAACATGCTTAAACCGGATTGCTTCGTCGCAACGCTTCTCGCAATGACGTGGAAACAAGTAGATTTCTTCACTTCGTTCGCAATGACGATGGTACAATCCGAACACAAAAATCCCGCTATAGGTCGGTTATCGGCATATTTTAAGATAAAAACAGGTTCTACTAATATTGCAAATCCTTAATATAAAACAAAAAAGAAGTAACGGAGTTTAGCCTGCTAAACAAGTTACTTCTTTTAAATTTAGATAAAGTTTACGCCGGTTGGAAGAAACCGACCACGCCAAGACAGCGAGGGTTCGTATCGTTAGTCCACACGCTTTTAACGACGACACGGTACTTTTTGACAGCGCCTGCCGACTTAACGTTGACGGTCATGGAAGTTTCCGGACTTTGCGGCGAGAAATACTCCTTCAACGTAGCGATTGAGGCTTTGTCCAAAATATTGGTTTTGTTGGGCAAAGTTTCAAGGGGTTTGCGGATAACCAGTTCTGCAACGCCTAAAAGTTCCGCGGTTTCGGGGGATAAAGTAAGCTCCTCGGTGTCGGCACGGTAAAAGAAGGTTCTATCCGTGGTGGCTTTGCAGAAAAATTCCGACTTAACAGCTTCAAAGCGTGCGTTTGTAAGGAACCGATTGGTGTAAGTAAATTCGTCATGCCGATAAAATTCTTCGGCAAAGTACTCGTTTTCACGCCGACGGCTAATAACGTCGGTAGACTCGTTAAGTCTTAACGGTAAAACATCGGCGATTTCGCTAAGGCATTCGATAAGTATCGGGTTAAACACGCCGCATTCGCCGCCGTAAATCATCTTTAAAGCCTCTTCGTGCGTGCAAGCCTTTTTGTAGCACCTGTCGGAGGTCAAAGCGTCGTAAACGTCCGCAATCGAAACTATCTGTGCGGAAATAGGAATATCGTCCCCTTTAAGTCCGTCGGGATAGCCCCTGCCGTCGTAACGTTCGTGGTGATAACGGCAGATTTCGTAAGCGGTCAAAAGGAATTTATCGTCCTGAACGTTGCCGAGGCTTTCCAAAATACGTGCACCCTCCAAAGAGTGTTTTTTGACGATTTCGAAGTCCTCTTTCGTGAAGCCTCCAACCTTGTTCAGAATTTCCTCGGGAATGGCAATTTTGCCGATATCGTGCAGAACGGACGCACGCCTTATTCGCCTTGCGTCCGAAGCGGTCAGCGCATAGCGAGAGGTCTTTTTCATTAAAGCGTCGAGTAAAAGTTCGGTAATAAGGTCGATATGTTTAATGTGCGAGGGACGCTGATCTCCACGGAACTCCACGATGTGGCTGAGTGCCTGAAGCACACGGTCGTAACACCTGTTCCTGAATCTGCTGGAACACAAGCCCTGCAAGGCGTTTGTGTCTTAAATAGAGGGAAACGGTGTTATCCACACGCTTTAAAACGACGTTTGCGGCAAACGGACGGCTTATATAGTCCATAATGCCCATGTCGTAAGCCCTCGTAATAAGCGTAGGATCGTTTTCGGCGGAAATAACTATTACGGGCAGAATTTCCGACCAACGGTACTTTTTCATATAATCGAGTACCTGGAACCCGTCGCATTCCGGCATAAGAAGATCCAGAAGTATAAGGCAGAAACTGTTGCCCTCGCTCTCCAATTCGTCCATGGCACGGAAGCCGTTTTCCACCGCCACGACGTCGTATTTTTCGTGCAGAATATCGCTTAAAAACTCACGGTTAAGCGCGGAATCGTCAACGAGAAGAATTTTTTGTTTCTTGTCGGCGGTGTTGCCGTTTTCTATTACGACGCGGACGTTTTCGGTACCGTCGTAAACACGGAGCCCTCCGCCGCCCTTACGCTTTACGGAATACATTGCCTGATCTGCACGGTGGAAAAGTTCGTCGTTATAACCTTTTTCGGAAAACGCCGCACCGACCGAAACGGAAAGTAAAGGTCTGCCCGGTTCGGGGCGCATAAGGTTTTCGTTAAGAAGGGAAATTTTCTGTTTTACTCTGTCGGCTTCCGCCAAAGTAATATTAAGGATAACTACGACGAATTCGTCCCCGCCGAGGCGGATAACACGGTCGTCCTCGTTTGTAATCTTCAGAAGTTCGGAGGCAACGAGTTTAAGCATACTGTCGCCCATATCGTGTCCGTACTCGTCGTTTATCTGTTTAAAGCGGTCGATATCGATAACCAAAAGCGCCAACGGGTCTTTGTCGTCTTTAAGCTCGTCCTTAAGCTGGAAGAAGGCACGCTGGTTCATAAGACCGGTTAACGAGTCGCTTTCCGCACGAATTAAAAGTTCGGTTTTTTCGGCGGCACTACTCATATAAAGCTTGTTGTAACTTTTTGCAAGCAGTCTTAATTCCCTTATTCCGCCAACGTGGAAGGGTTTGTTGCCTTCGATACTCTTAATATAGTCGCCCACCGGCCACATAAAGAAAGCCACCCAAAAGGCAAACATGGTCGCGACTAAAACCACCATTACGCCGATGCAGACACGCTGAACAACCATTAAGATATAAAGGGAATTGCTAAGATCCTTAAGTCCGTCGTCAAGCCCGTCGGTGATATGGTTTACGTAAAGGTCCGCAGCCTGTCTTAAGTCGTCGGCTAATTCTACGTACTCTCTTCCGAAAAGGTAGCTGCGTGCTTTGGATCGTTTGTCGGCAACGGAAAGTGCGGCATCTTCTTCGCTTATCTGAACGTTTTTAATCTCTTCCGGAAGTTCGCTGTTTTCATCGACGGAAAGCGCCGCAAGTTTCATTGCATAGGCTTCCTTTTCCATAAGCCTTTCCGCATAGGAAACTATTTTTTGTAAAGACGCGTCCGCCTCTTCACCTAAATTTCTGTTTTCAAGGCTGTTTATTGCGTTTTCGAGGCGTTTCGTTTTGTTGACCTCGTTATAGTAGTTGTTAAGGTATATAAGATTTCTGTTTTCAACGTACAGTCTTGCCTGACGGGTAAGGTATTCCTTGTAGTCTTTGATATCCGAAACCTCTTTTTGGCATTCGGAAATCTCCTTACTCAAATTTGACATTTTATTGTTGTAAATAGGGATTGTGAACGTTACGAAGCCCATTACAACGAACACCGTAACGGAAAGAATCAGAAACAGTACCAAAACGGTACGGATACTAATTCCTTTTGCCACCCTTTTTTCTTTCTTGTTTTCCATTTATGTAACTCTCTCTTTCTCTATATAGAAACTTTTCTCTTAGTAGCGCCATGCTGCACAATAACACAAGGATACAAAGCAATTTTTCCTTCAAGCCGGCATATAATGATTGAGTAACCATTCTTATCGCAAGGGCTATCAACTGTATATTATCATTAAACTGCATAAAGCCACGCCGCTTGCCAAATTACCTAACCATTCCTAACCGCCCGATAAAAACAAAGTACTTGAATAATTCCTCGGGCAGTATTATAATGAAATTAAGTTAAAAAAAATGACTAATTCACAGTCGGCGAGTAATATTTTACAACATTTTTAAAGGAGTGTCAAGATTTTTAAAGTTTTTTATTAAAATATAAGATAATTTCTTTAAAATATAAAACATAATATTAAAAAATACGGGATAATTATTAAAATTATTCTTAAACTGTGAGATATTCTATAAAATTATTCTCAAATCACTTTTGAATTATACGCATGCGGGCAAGCAGTAAATAAAGTGTAAAAAATTTCCTCTTATTTTTGTGATTTTTTTTGTCATTTTCTTGACAAAGGAAAATCGGTTTGGTAAAATTAGTGCGTAAATATCACCTTTTCAAGAACTTCGGTGATGTTTTTATGCGAAAACGTTAATTAAATACCTTTATTTGAGCAAAACATGCGAAAGTGTGTTACGCAAAGCTATAGGGCCTTATAAAGTGGCAGCCAGTTGCAAGTGGGTTTATCCCGTTGACATTGGGCTGTTTTTTTTGTCTCTAGTGGTATAAACTGCTTATCTTTAACGTTTATCTTTAAACTCTGGAATCTTGAAAGGAGAGTATTTATGGACAATTCAACACGTTCTTTTAACGAGTACGTAAAACTCTCTATCGACAGCGGAGTTACACCGCTTGAACTGAAGTTTGAAAAGATAGTGGACGTAGATAGCGGAATTCCGGTTGCGTTCAGAACGGAGACGATAATAAATTCCATACTCCTTGGCAGACTTAACGAAAAGGATTACAGGGAAGTTTGCGACAAACTTAATACGGGTATAGAGGTTTTTAAACACAGTTTGCAACACGTTATAACCGCCTTAAAAAGTTTTGACGCTTTGGAAACCCCTATCAAGTTTTTATCTTTAAGGTGCCCTGCGGAAATCGTGGAAAACGAGAGCGTTGACCTGTTTCAGATTATGTCGGACGTTCTTAAAAAGAACCCAAAACTTGAACCGAGCAAGGTTTGTATAGAATTCCCGTCAACCCTACTCGAAAAGAACACCGAAAAGGCACGCACTGCCCTTTTGGACATGAAGATTTTAAAAGTAAGAACCATGCTGACAGGCTGCGGAAAGGAAGAGTTTCCGCTGTCAAAATTGGTTACGGTCCCCCCCGACGTAGTTATTTTGGATAGTTCCGCTACCGAGTGGGCAGGGAGCCGAGATAAACCACAGCTCGTCCCATCTTTGGTGGCGTACGTAAAGGCTATGGGCATAGATACCGTTGCAGAGGGCGACGGCGAAAAAAGACGTGCGTTAAGGAACGCCGACTGCTTGGGATTTATTGAACTCGGCGGTGAAAAGGTTGACCTTAACGGTGCGCTTGAATTAATGAAGGCGGTTGAAGACTTATGATTTCGGAAAAGAAAGGCAGGTCCTTTTTAAGAAGGCAGGCTTCCGAAGTGCGTAACTACCGCATGTTAAGAAGGCTTATTCCTGCGATTTTATCTGTAATTGCCGTACTTATTGCACTTGCATACGTAGTATCGGTAATGTACACGAAGTTCGGCAGTTTTACGATATCGGTAAACAAATATCACGTTCTGCAGTACGGGTTGTCCCTGTCTGAGGACAGATACTTTTTAACCCCTACCGCAAGGCTTGACTGTAAAGCTTCGGAAGAAATGACAAACATTGACGGCACAACTTTAGACGAGTTAGACCTTGGCGCCGTTGACGGCAACGATAGTGGTGAAAACTATCTTTGCTACACGTTCTACTGTAAAAACACAGGAAAGGAAATACTTTCATACGAATACGGCATTAACATTGCAAGTATGACTATGGATATCGAAAAGGCCGTCCGCATAAGGCTTATTACAAACCTTAACGGAGAGTTGGATCACAAAACCGACTACGCAAGATCTGCCGGCGTTGACGATCAAGGTAACGCTATTCCGGAACCCAATACCACTCCGTTTTTCAATAAAACCACGGTGGTTAAAGATATTGTAAACGACTTTAAGCCAAACGACGTTATGAAGTATACCGTTATCATTTGGCTTGAAGGTAACGATCCCGATTGCGTGGACTCGGTTATCGGCGGCGTTATGAAGATCGATATGAAGTTCAGCGTTATGAGCGTTTCTGATACTGAAGGCGAAGAGCAGGCCTAACGGCCGCGCCTTCGGCAGTGAAGTGTTTTTTATCTCGTCATTACGAGAAGCGTAAGCTCCGTGGCAATCCAGAAGCCAAGGCAAGAACGAGTGGAAAAGCACAAAAACCGCGCTATAAGCCCGTTATCAACACTTTTTACAATCCCTCAGTCGGCTTTCGCCGACAGCTCCCTTTACTACATAAGGAGCCAAACAAGGACGATAAAAATTATATTAAGATTATTGCGCACACGAGCCGTGCGTATGTAATATAAAGAAAACATTTAAAAAATTTTATAGGAGACATTCAATGAAAAAATTAATTCCTGCAATTTGCATGACGTTGGTTGCAGCCGCAATGTTTGCTACATCCACGTTCGCATGGTTCTCTATGAACACTACAGTTACTGCTACTGGCATGCAAGTAACAGCAAAATCAAACGCAATTTACTTGCTTATCGGCGGTAATTCTGGTATTGCTTCCAACAAGACTGGTTTGAGCACAACTGTAGCGGCAACCTATGCTACAGAGGGTAATGATGCAAAGGCATGTTATCCTGTTGCTTATACAACTGCGGCTACAACTGTTGGTGGTACAGCGGTTGATGAGAAATCATGGTATACAGCATCTAACGGAAACTCAGATAATGCTACTGATGCAATTACGAATGTTAGACCTGTAACTGAAGGTGCTGCGGACTATATGTTAACATATAAAGTATGGCTTACGCTTTCCGCAGACTCTGAAGATGCAGAAAAATATATCAAAGTAACGTTTTCAAAAGGTGACAGTGATGATGCCGCTTTGTCAGCTGTTGTAAAAATTGGCACTACTGATACTTTTGCATTGAACAGCACAACTACAAATGGAACAACCGCAAACAAAGTTACTTTGACGGGTTCGACTGCTGTGGAAGTTACTGTCTACGTTTATATCGATGGTAATTCAGAAAACGTATATAGTGATTATATTAACACACCTCATTCAATCGCAGGTACAGTTGGTTTGAGTTTTGACTTACTTGACACTCTCCCTGCTTCTGGTTCCTAATAATCCTACATAGCGAGAGTTAAAAGAACAAAAGTTAAAAAAGTCTTAAAGGGCTTTCGGAAAGCCCTTTAAGCGAAAAAATACTTATCCGATGCGTTAATAAAGCCGTGCGCCCGCAAATTATGAGCGGGGTATGGGATAAGTTATCCTTACTTTTACCATAAACTTGCGGCACAAAACAGGCTCGGTTTTGAAAACGCGGTCAAACGGTAACGTATTTGAAATAAAAATTCCGTGAAGTCAAAAACACTTCACGGAATTTTTTTTGCGCCTTTTTCAAAGGCAGTGATATTTTGACCTACGGTCAAAGTGATATTCGGCTATTGCCCCCTACTGTTTCAATAGCCGAGTGAGAATAAGGATTTAGATTATTATTAAAAAGCGCCGTTGTTAATATATGGGGCGGGCGGGAAACGCAAAGTTTGTATTGCCGACAAGTATAGGTGGGCGAAAAAAATCAAAAAGGCGCCGTACTTCCAAAAACTTCGCGCTCAAAACTCCAAAACCCACTCTTTCGACAAAAAAGTGCGATTAAAACGACAATGCAATGTTGACTTAATCGCAAAAATGAGGTAAAATCTATGTAAGGAGGTTTGATATGTATATTAAACGAACTGCCGAAAAGGCTATTATAAATAGCGGATTATCTTTTCCGTGCGTTGTAGTATACGGACCGAGGCAAGTTGGAAAATCTACTACGATCAATGAAATATTTGGGGACAAGTACAAAAAAGTTACGCTTGACGATGACGACGACAGACTTTTGGCGGAGCAAAACCCCAAACTATTTTTGGAAAATTACGGGGTGCCACTTATAATCGATGAAATCCAAAAAGTACCGAAACTTTTGAATGAAATCAAAAAAATAGTTGACGAAAAGCGCCAAGAGTGGTTAAAGGAAAATAAGCCGAGAGAACTTTTATATATTCTTACCGGTTCTAACAGGTTTGAATTGCAGGAAAGCATTGCGGATTCGCTTGCGGGAAGGTGCGGTATCGTAGATATGGCTTCATTTACTATGGCGGAAAAGTACGGATATGAAAACAGCCTTTTTAATCCCGAATTGAGCGCTTTTTATGCGATAGAAAGAAGCGGAAGAAAATACAGAACGAGAAAAGAGATATTCGAAGATATTTTTATTGGCGGAATGCCCGATATATGTACGGGCGTATCCAATCGTGATATCTACTTTAAGGCTTACGTAAACACGTATATAGAAAAAGATATTCTAAAAATTATCGCGGTTTCGAGCGAACTTCTTTTTCGCAATTTTTTATCCGTATTGGCGCTACGCACGGCGCAGGAATTACATTACGACGAGATCGCAAATAGCGTCGGAATCGATGTAAGAACCTGCAAAAAGTGGATATCCGTGCTGCAAATGTCCGGCATTGTCTATTTACTGCAACCGTATATGTCCAACGTTTCAAAAAGAATAATAAAGTCGCCTAAGATTTATTTTATGGACACAGGACTTTGTGCCTATCTTTGCAAATGGCAAAGTGCGGAAATGCTTGCGGACTGCGCAATGAGCGGGGCGTTTTTCGAAACTTTTGTCGTAAGCGAAATCGTGAAAAATTTACAGGCGCATAATATCGAAGCAAAAGATTATCTGTTTTATTACAGAGATATAGATCAAAAAGAAGTTGACCTTATATACGCTACACCGAACGCAATTTACCCGATAGAAATTAAAAAAAGCATTGCCCCGTCAAAGCCGACGAAAAATTTTGACGTTTTGTCTAAATTTGATATTGAAGTCAAGACGGGTTTGGTAATTGACACTTGCGACCGTATACGGCCCATTAACGAAAAAGCGTACAGCATTCCCGTGTATTTATTGTAATACTAGCGGTGAAATTTACGACAATCCAAACTGACAGTTTAGATTGTCGTACTTTTTTATCAAAAAGTGCGATTAAAACGACAACGCGATGTCGTTTTAATCGCAAACATGGTACTGTTTTTGGCCAAGATTTTCCTAACCGTACGGCCGCTATAACCACAACTTTTATGTCCGGATTGCTTCGCCAAAAGCTTCTCGCAATGACGGAATGGACACACAATAAGATACCTAAAAATTTCATCGCCGATTTTCCTGTTTTTGGGATAAAAAAACATTTCAAAGCGTACAGGAACGGCACTTATTGGAATTTTGGCGTAAAAATTTGCTTTATTGCATATATTATTTTTACATATTTATTTATAGTAATTGACAAGACTTTTTGTTTGTGTTATACTTTTTAAAGAAAAGTTATTATATAGTATGAAAATTTTATATGTGCAAAGCACGATATCCGTGCGGCGCTATAGGGGCAAAGCATGTGAAAGCGTGCGACGCAAAACTACAGGGTCTTCAATTTAAGGCAGCCAGTTGCAAATTTGAATATTTGTAACGGCTTTTTTGTTATCGGGGCAAGCCTTTAAAACTCTTCGTTTTTAAAGCCCTTAAAAAAAATTACAACTTTAAAATAACTTCCGCTTTTATCTAGCGGTAAAACCAAAAAAATCCTTTAATAAAAAACAACAAAAAGGACGACAAAATGAATCAGAAAGTTAAAAAAACTATCAAAATCGTCGTAAACGTTTTGTTATGGATCTTTCTAGTGCTTGCTTTGTTTATGACCATACTTGCGTTTTCGGCTCAGGCAAGCAACGCCGGATATCCGAAACTCGGTAACACCTGTCTTTTGACGGTTTCGTCGGACTCCATGAAAGGGCCGAACGGGTTTAAAAAGGGCGACCTTATAGTTTCTCACGTTTTATCCGAAGAAGAAAAGAAAAATCTTCAAGTGGGCGACGTTATAACCTTCTTCGTCGATCTTAACTTCGACGGTGAAAAGGAACTTAACACCCACAGGATTATCGAAAAAAGAGAAGCAAACGGCGTCATTACCTACGTAACCCAAGGCGACAACAGAGAAATGTCTGTAGCGCCCGATTCCCCTATCGGACTTGACGTTATCGAAGCCAAGTGGACGGGTAAAAAGATCGGCGGCGTAGGTGCTGTGATAGGCTTTTTAAGATCAAGCACAGGATTCTTGGTGTGCATAGTTTTGCCTCTTGCCGGATTTTTCATTTATGAGCTTATCGTTATGATTAACACCATAAACAAAATCCGCAACAAGGATAAAAAACAAATCACCAAAGAGGACGAGGAACTTATTAAGCAGCGTGCCATCGAAGAATACCTTGCAAGGCAGCAAAAAGCCGCCGACAGTACCGAAAACGCAGAAAATGCGGAAGCCGATACGGAAAGCAATACAGGCACGGAAGAAAACGCCGAATAATTTCTTCTTTAAAATAACAACCCCGATTTTGATATGCGGCGGCTTGAAATTAGCCGTTACGCTATTTTAAGTAATGCCATATTATCCAAAATCAGCAATCTATTTGGCTTAAATTATATCTAACACTCACTTAGTTTTTGTTTGGAGGAAAATTTAATGGACGCTTTTTTGAACTGGTTTTTTACGTTTATAACGGACATGTTCAGCGGAATTTGGCAAGGAATTAAGGAACTTTTCCTCGGAATAATTCATATTTTCGACTTCGGAACCTACTTCGGATTTTTTGAGATGTACAAAAGCGGATTCGGTTTTTGGGGCTGGGTACTTGCTATTTTGTCCTTTATACTCGTCTACGCATTTTGGTTCGGTCTTATATTTTTAATCGTACTTTTAGTCCGTAAATATATAAGATTCAGATCCTCTCTCGTTTGCAACGAGGACCTTTTGGAGGAAATTGCAGACCTTCACAGAGACGTAGTTCGTCTTACACGTGAAAAGGAACGTATTATGGCGTTAAAGAGTTCGGCTTCTATCGGCAACGAGGAATTAAGCGTGATTTTAAGAGACGACGATATGGCGCTTCCCGCCGAGGCAGTTGCCACCGCCGGCGAAGTTACGGTTTCCGCCGACAGCATTACGGAAGAGCCGAAAGCCTACGAACCGAGGTTTTTCCGCCTTTCCGCAGTGGACGAAAAGTATTCCAACTATCAGATACCGCCGTTTGAGGACGAAGGCATTACTTTACAGCAACTTTGCGAGGAAATCCGCAACTTTGCCTGCTTTAATTCCCGTCTTTTCTATGAAATAAAGACCATTCGTCTTATGATTGCGGGCTTTGCGTCAACGAAGATGATTCTTCTTCAAGGTATTTCCGGTACAGGTAAAACTTCACTTCCGTACGTAATGGGCAAATACTTTGAAAACGATACCACCATTGCTTCCGTTCAGCCGTCCTGGAGGGACCGCTCCGAACTATTCGGATTCTTCAACGAATTTACCAAAAAGTTTAACGAAACCGAAGTTTTGCGTCGTATATACGAATCTGCTTACGTAAACGATATCAACATTATCGTCCTCGACGAAATGAACATCGCACGTGTCGAATATTACTTTGCTGAAATGCTTTCCATTTTGGAAATGCCCGACCCCGAAGAATGGAAGATTCAACTTGTTCCTTCGGTATGGCCGAACGACCCTCTGCTTTTAGAGGACGGCAAACTGAAGATTCCTACCAACGTCTGGTACGTCGGTACGGCAAACAACGACGACTCTACGTTCGCGGTATCCGATAAGGTTTACGACCGTGCATTCGTTATTAACCTCGACAAAAAAGGCGTACCTTTCGAAGCACCTGTAACCGAGCCGAGAAGAATAAGCTATAGCCACGTTGAAGCTCTTTACAAAAAGGCCGTGGAAGAACACCCAGTAACCGACGAAATGCTTTCGCAGATCGAAAAACTTGATAACTACGTTATCGAACACTTCAGAGTGGCTTTCGGTAACCGTATCATGAAACAGTTAAAGGTTTTCGTACCCGTATACGTTGCCTGCGGCGGCGATGAACTCGACGGTCTTGACTACATGCTTGCGACCAAAGTTTTCCGTAAGTTCGAAAGTTTGAACTTAGGTCTTATAAGAGACGAAATCAAGGGACTTATAAACTTCCTCGATACCACGTTCGGCAAAGACACGATGAACGAATGTATCGCATTCTTGAGACGTCTGCAAAAATCTTACTGATAATTTATAAATAGAATTTTTCGTAAGGAACTTTTATACCTAAAAAGCTCCTTACGAATATTTTTAGCGTATTAAAACACTATTTTTATTACCCGGCATTTAAAAGCCGAGTAAGGAGGCTTCATTTTGGACGGCGAAGTTAAAATTACCGACAATTTAATCCTTCCCGATGAGAACAAGGAATTAACCCCCGGTGGGGATCAGAATACAGCCGAGGACGTATTTTCAGGCACCATCACCGATTTGGAAAATCTGGTGAAGAAATTTTCCTATTACCAAAACGTAATGGGCTTTTTCAAAGAGGGTGAAGGCAAAGTCGAACTAAAAAAACGTTTCATGCTCAAAATGATCGACGAAGAATGGGTAAGAATGATCGAGGACACTATACCTTCCCTCGACGTTATTATCCGTAACCCCGGCAGACTTTTGCAGGAGGAAGAAGAACTTAGGCCCATCGAACAGACGAGGAAGGTTACTTCACGCTCCATAATTCACCTTTCCCAACATACCGACCTTATTAACGAAATAAGAAGGGACGGTACGGTTATGCCTGCAAAACTTATGAACGTTTTTCAGGACGAAACGGTTTTGACTTACGAAAACCGCTTTATAAACACACTTATTAACCGTTTGTACGCCTTCGTTTGCGTGAGAGTTGACGCTGCGGAAGAGTGCGGCACCGACGAAAAACTTTCCACCCTTTCTTTCGATCAGACCTATATCGAAGGAGAAAAACACGGTAAAATTTCATTAAAAATAGAAATTGCGGAAAAGCCGCGTGAACACGAAGTTGTTAAAAACTACATTTACACAAGCGATTTGTGGAAACGTGTTTTAAGATTAAGACGGCTTGTTACCTCATATATGGATTCCGGCTTTGCTCACTCGGTGGGCAAAAACTACGTTCGTCCGCCCATTATGCGTACCAACGTCCTACTTAAAAACGTTGACTTCCGTCAATGCCTTACTTTGTGGGAATTTTTGGAAAGTTACGAAAACTTGGGTTACGAAACCCTTATCCAAGAGGACGTCGAGAACGTATCAGACGACCTTTTGAAAGATTTTTACAATTCACTTGCAGAACAATACGTACTTTTCCAAAAGCACGTAAGAAATTACTTCGACTTTGACAATGCGCTGGATATGCGTGGTCCCGTCGGGCTTTTGCCTGTTGAGATAAAGGACGAACTGGATCCCCTTTCCTTGCGTGAATACGATTTTACCAATAAAATTCCGGACGGACAGCCGGAGCCTACAGACCTTTCCGAAGAAGCCGAGGAACTCGACTTTGCAGTGCGTGTTGCGCTTGCCGTCGACGACTTTTTCGTTCAGGAAGAGCAGGACAACGACGAGGAAGCGGAACTCGAGGACGGACAAATTCTTTACCGTTACCGCTATTCTTTCATGTCGAGGCTTATACTTGCTGGCAATCCTACGCAGGACTTTTATACCGAAGTCAAAAATTATCTGCTATCATTTAAACGCGTTAAATCTCGTGTAAGTTGGAACCATGAAACCTTCAATGCGGGAAGGAAAAAGTGTGCACGCCTGAACGTTAAAGGCAAAACGCTTTACCTTTATATCCCCGTTAATATTGAAGAAATGGACAAAAAATACCACTTGCAGGACGTTTCCGACTCCAAATCCAACAAGGACTACCCTACCCTGCACCGTATCCGCAGCGACCGCGGCGTAAAATGGGCTAAGGAACTTATAGATATCGTAATGCAATCGCTCGGTATCGAGAAGCTGGAAAATCCCGAATATATCGATTACCATATGCCTTACGCTACGAGAGAGGAAATGGCGACCTGGGATCCGCCGCTGGTTAAAATTATCGGCGCCGACGGTACGGAACTTACCTTCGATAAACCCGAAGACGAAACTAAAGATTCCGAGAAACCCGAAGAAACTCTTGAAAGCGGCGAAGAAGAAATTGCCGCAGCCGAAGAAGATATCGATTCGGACGACGATAACGACGACTTTGACGATGACGACGAGGACGGTGGCGGCTTTAACCCTGTCGACCTTTTGACAGACCAAATTGTTACCTATCGTTACCGCTATTCCTTTACCGCCCGTCTTATTCAGGCGGACAAAAAACTTCAGTCCTTCTACGGTGAAGTTAAAAACTACGTTTTATCGTACAATAAAGTACGTTCAAGTATCGCCTGGGGACACGAAAGTTTCCGTTTCGGGCGTAATACTCTGATTAAATTCAAAATGCGCGGAAAATCCCTTGCGGTTTTCTTTGCGCTTAATCCCGGCGATTACGTTGACACCAAATACAACCTTAAAGACCTTACCACCGAAGAAAAGACTCCGCCGTTGCCGCTTGTTTTGAAAGTGCGCTCCTTGCGTGGCGTTAAGTGGGCTAAGGAACTTATAGACGACGTTATGAAGGCTTTCGGCGCCGTTCAGGGCGATATCCCCGAAGTTGACTACACAAGGGATTATATGACTACCGAACAGCTTATGAATCTACAAAAACCGCTGGTTAAAGCGGCTTCCGTCGTAAACGGCAAGGTGGTCAAAGGTCTTGTAGACGGACCTATAGCCGCTAAACCTGCGGAAAGACATTATTTCCAAGCAAAAGAGGTTACCCCTGCTTCGAAAAAGGTTGTAGACGGTATTTTTGCGGAAGTTTTCGGACTAAACAAAATTGAAACTGCGAAAACGGCTGAAGAAACCGTTGAAACCATACCCGAAACCAAAGAGGTTGCCGTAACGGTAAGCGAAACGCCCGAAACCGAAGAGGCTTTGGCTACGGCTACAGTTGAAACTACCGAAACCATGACGGAAGAAGCCGTGGAAGCAAAAGAAATTGCGGAAACCATTGATACCGCCGCCGAAACAGCTGAAGAAACCGTGGAAAGCACCCACGAAGAAGCACCGGAAGAGACTTCCGTTGAAACCGAAGAACTTACCGAAGCGGCTGCGCAGAACGAGGAAACCGAAGCCATAACCGAAGTTGAACCTACAGAAACTGCGGAAGAAGTTGCCGACGTAGAAACTTCAGCAGCAGAACCTTGGAAAGCCACCGAAGCGGAATTCCCTACCGAAGCGGTTGAAGAGGTTGACACTTCAGACGAAGTTACCGAAGAGGCTTTCGACGGAACTATCGATGCCGAAACGGCCGACGACGGTCAAGAGGACGAGACCCTTGACACGGACGAGGAGGAAAAGAGTTCACCTACGGCAGCAAGGCACAAATTACGACTTAAAAAGAAGCCGAGAAATAAATTTAATAGGTAAACTATGAAAAAAAGCACGGTTAAAACTGTTTTTAACGTTATTCTTACGGTTTTTATAGTAATAGTGGGCCTGTTTATAGCCATTATGGCATTCCAAAAAATCACGGGGAAAAAGGTTATACCGTATAGCGTATTGTGGGTACTTACCCCGAGCATGCAAGACACTATTCCCCAAAAAAGTTATATTTTAGTCAAACAGACGGACCCAAAGGATATAAAAGTTGGCGACGTTATAACCTTCCGCTCTCGTGATAGTGCGATAAGCGGAAACCTTAACACCCACCGCGTAATTGAAATTATCGGCGATAACGAGGAATTCGTTACGCAGGGAGACGCCAACCCCGCCCCCGACAAGGAACACGTTTATCCAAACGAGATAGAGGCAAAGTATATTAAAAATCTTCCCGTATTGTCATTTTTCGGCAGGGTATTTACCACTACTACGGGATTTGTGATTTGCATGCTACTTATGTTCGTCGGTACGATTTTTTGGTTTTACATCTATTTTGCTTCCAAGCGTAAAAAGCCGGCTTTGGAGAACGGAGGCGCAGGCAATACCGAACTCGACCGTGCGGAATTCGACAGACTTGTCGAAGAGGAAATTAAAAGGCTGGAAGCCCAAAACACCGGGACTTCCGCCCCAAAAGAAAAGACCGATAACGATAAAAACCATACGTCTGATGGCGAGGGTTCGAACGCGTAAGATATTTAAATTTAAATTAGGTGTTTCGGCTGAAAACACTTCAATAAAACTTTACGGCATTATAAAAACCCTTACCCTACTACGGTCAAAAGCCAAACTTAACGATTAGTGCCGACCGTAAACTATGTAAACTTTAACTATCAAAAAAGGAGAGATAGCCTTGCGTAAATTTTCAGTTACTAACGGCAAGAAAATATTACTGTTTATAATCGCAATAGTCAGCGTGATACTGCTTGTTACAGCTGTTTCTATGTTAGTAAGGTATTCCGACGATATTTCCGTAAGGGCGGTTTCCGAAGCCAGCTTAAGAACTGTCAACGCCAAAGAATCCGTGTACGAAAGGATTACCGAATGTAACGCAAAAGCGGTAAGTTTATCCTTACTTTTGGCGGATTGCAAAGACACCACTGCCGTTTATGAAACTATACAAAAGACCTCCATTAAAGAGGCCTATAGAGACGTAAAAATGTGCCGCTATTTTATCGGCGACACTCTTTATACCGATAACGGAACGGCTTACGAGGGCGTGGACGTTGCAAGGGACTACCGTAAAAATTCCCCTGACGTTGCGGGCTATATCGGCTCGTTTGACGACGAATCTTCAAGCGACGGTTTAATGACTATGGTCGGGTTTTACGCACCCGTTAAAAATGGCGACTTTATTGACGCAGTGGTAATTTATTACCCGAGAAACAAACTTTTGGAACTTTTCCCGAAAGAAGGCGCTAACGCCGACGCTGAATTTTCCGTCCTTACGATAGACAATTCCATAAGCGAAATTTTAGTGGGCGGGGACAACCTTGACAGCGCAAATATAAGAGATACTTTGCGTTTGAAGGTTGGTGAAGCCGCACCCGTCGACGAAGTTTTAAAACTTATACACGAAGGTAAAGACGGCGTAATAAAAACCAAAATTACGGGAAGGGATTACGTTGTTTCCGTCGGTGCGGACAAAACAAAACTTAAAGACCTTGCCGTTGTGGAACTTTACAGTGTAAACGTTTTATGCGCTTCAAACGTGGATTTTGTCGACACCATTATAATGATAATTATTCTGTTCGCTATCGTGGCGGTTGCAGTTATAGTTTACTTGATTATTAGGCACATCCACCGCGAACGTGAATACTTCAATATGGAAACCACGGACACCAAACTTCAATGTCTTAACAGGCACGGCTTTGAAAAACTTGCCAAAAAGATACTGGAAAGAAACAGCAGCACGCACGCAAAATTCGTTGTGGTTGCCGTTCATTTAAGGCACTATAAGCACATCGAGGAAACCTTCGGCGAAAGCGAAACTTCAAGCCTTCTTCTTCACATAAGAGTTGCGCTTACCAAGATTATCGGCATAGAAGAAACTTTCGGACATATCTCGAACGGACAGTTTACGATGCTCATTCACGTTAAGGACAACGAAGATCTTTTGGCCCGTCTTAAAACCCTTACCTACCTTGCGGCTCAGTACAAAACCACCGAAAAGTTCGACATAAGATTAAGATACGGTATTTACGAAGTGGATTCGCAGGAAAACGTTACGATAACGCAGATGGTAGACTTTGCTAACGAAGCAAATTACGCCTTGTCGCACGCAACTGCGGAAAACGCAAACCTGCAGTTCAACTATTACAACAACGAAATTAGAAAGACCCGCCTTTTAAACGAAGACATGGAACTTAGAATGGAAGGCGCTTTAAAAGACGGTGAGTTCCAACTTTTCTATCAGCCTAAATACAATCTGCGTTTAGGTAAGCAGGACGGCTGCGAAGCACTCGTCAGGTGGTACGACCCCAAAACACAGAAATTCAATCCCCCTGCGCTTTTCATGCAACTTTTCGAATCAAACGGCTTTATCATAAAGCTTGATAAATACGTGTACACAAAGGTTTGCGAATACATAAGTTATTCGATTGCGCACGGCAATACCGTTTACCCCGTTTCAGTCAACGTTTCCCGTATAACGGCGGTTCAACCGGATTTTGTGGATTACTACTACAAAACCAAGCGTAAATACGGAATTTCGGACGGGCTTATAATGATTGAATTTACCGAAAGTTTCGCATATGAAGATTACGAAACTTTGCGTGTAATCGTAGACGGACTGCACCAAAAAGGCTTTAAATGCTCGATAGACGACTTCGGAAGCGGCTATTCTTCATACAGAATTCTTAAGTCACTTCCGATGGACGAAATTAAGCTTGATAAATTCTTCCTTGAAAAGAGCGATTCCGAGGAAAGAGACCTTGCTATATTCAAGAGCATAATTCAACTTGCCAAGAGCCTTGGCATGAAGGTTACGCAGGAAGGCGTCGAGTATAAAGAAGACCTTGACAGGCTTGTGGAACTCGGTTGCGACGTTGTTCAGGGGTACTACTATTCCTATCCTCTGCCGCTATCGGACTACATTATATTTGTTAAAAGTTCTCGTGAACATAACATTACTTAATAGCCGTTTAGCCTTAAAAGTCGACCTATAGGTCGGTTATCGACGGTTTTTAAGCTATTTTATAGTAAAAGGCGGGTGCGCATATAGAAATGCGTACCCGCCTTTTTATGATTTTTACTGACATATAAAAATGCCGTGCGGCTTTCTTAGTGTTGGCAAGACCTTTGTCAAATTATAGCCGATAACTATGATGCGATATTCGATATAAGTATTTGACATGCAACCCGGTTTAACATTATAATATTTGTGAAGGCAATGAAATAGCGGTATATACTTCGCTGTTTTTGTAAAAAAGGAGGTTAAAATTGTGTTAGGAAACTTCACTTACTGCAATCCCACAAAGCTATATTTCGGAAAGGACGCACTGGACGGCTTAAAAAAAGAACTAAATAAATACGGCAAAAACGTTTTGCTTTGCTACGGCTGCGGATCGGTAAAGAAATACGGCGTTTACGACAAAGTAGTAAACATATTAAAAGAATGCGGCAAAAATATTTACGAGGACGGCGGCGTAATGCCAAACCCTACGATAGATAAACTTTACGAGGGCATAGAACGTGCCAAAAACGCCAAAGCCGATTTAATTCTTGCAGTAGGCGGAGGCTCTGTCTGCGACTATGCAAAAGCGCTGTCGGTAGCAGTAAACTGCAAGGAGGATATCTGGGACAAATACTTTATACGCTTTGAAGAACCGTCTTGCGAAATTATCCCCGTAGGCTGCGTACTTACCATGGTTGGTACCGGAAGCGAGATGAACGGCGGTTCGGTTATTACAAACCACGAGCAAAAATTGAAGATAGGACACGTTTTCGGCGAAGAAGTTTACCCGAAGTTTTCAATCCTCAACCCCGAATTTACTTTTACCTTGTCAAAATACCAAATGGTAGCGGGCATTTACGATATTATGTCGCACATTTTAGAGCAGTATTTTTCCGGCGACGATGACAACACAAGCGATTATATCATGGAAGGGCTTTTGCGTTCCCTTATCCACAGCGCAAACGTAGCGATAGATAACCCGACCGATTACGAAGCAAGAAGCAACATTATGTGGACGGCAACCTGGGCTCTTAACACCCTTGTGGAAAAGGGCAAAACAACCGATTGGATGGTGCATATGCTCGGGCAAAGCGTAGGCGCTTATACCGACGCAACACACGGCATGACACTTTCCGCCGTTACTATGCCCTACTATAAATTTATCCTTCCGTACGGCGTTAAAAAGTTTGCACGCTACGCCGTAAACGTTTGGCAGGTATCCCCTGTCGGCAAAACGGATACGGAAATTGCAACCGAAGGGCTTTATGAAATGGAAAAATGGATGAAGAAAATGGGGCTTATTATGAACCTTACCGACCTCGGCGCTACACCCGAAATGCTAGACGGCATCGTAAGCGGTACGCTTATTATGGACGGCGGATATAAAATTCTTACAAAGGACGAAATCCGTGCCGTTTTGAAAGCAAGTTTTTAATGGAGGCAAAAATGAAAAACATTGTAATAATAAATTCGAGTTTTCGTAAAGGCGGTAATTCAGAAGCTTTAGCAGTGCAGTTTTTTAAAGGCGCAACGGAAGCCGGAAACAACGTAAAAATCATCAATCTGCGTGATATCGAACTGAAATTTTGCATTGGCTGCCTAACATGTCTGAAAACCGGAAAGTGCGTACATAAAGACGGCGTTAACGAACTTTTACCAGTCGTTAAAAACGCAGACGTTATTGTGTTTGCTACGCCCGTGTATTATTACTGTTTAAGCGGACAATTAAAAACCTTTTTGGATAGGCTTAATCCCCTATACGGACAGGAAAACAAATTTAAAGAAGTTTACCTTTTAACTTCCGCCGCCGACACCGAAAAATCCGCAATGGACGGAGCCATAAAAGGATTACAGGGCTGGATAGATTGCTTTGAAGGCGTAAAACTTTCCGGCGTGGTATACGGAACGGGAGTGGACGGCAAAGGCGAAATTCAAAAAACCACGGCGTTTACCGAGGCTTACGAAATGGGCAAAAACGCCTGAAGCGGTAAATTAAAGACCTTGACACCACGAAAAATTTGCTATATACTTTTTATAAATTGATAGCACTTCAAGGAGAAAATTATGAGAAAACTTTTATGCGTTTTGGCTGCAATGGTGCTTGTTTTATCCCTTTTTTCAGCTTGCGGTGATCCTACAAGCGGAAGCGGAACACCTAACGGATCCGAGCAAAAGCCGAATAGCGGCTTGGACGATAACACACCAAAACCCGAGGACAAGGAGGACAGTATGCAAATTTATCTTACAATTAATGGTAGCAGGCTTTCGGTAACGCTTGAAGATAACCGCGCTACGGCGGAATTAAAGGAAAAACTGAAAACCTCGCCTATTACCATAAACATGAGCGATTACGGCGGATTCGAAAAGGTCGGCGGGCTTGGATTTTCCCTTCCGACCGACAACAGGCAAATTACTACAAAGCCCTTGGATATCATGCTTTATCAGGGCAACCAAATGGTAATTTTTTACGACAGCAACAGCTGGAGTTACACCCCTATCGGCAAAATTACAGGGGTAACTACGGAAGAGTTAAAAACAATTCTCGGAAGCGGTAACACCACCGTTACGCTATCGCTAAAATAATCAAAAACCTGCCTATAAGCCGATTATCGGGTATTTACAGTTATAAAAAAGCACGTGGATAATCTTCCTCGTGCCTTTTCTTTTAAATATGTAAGCCCAAAAAACTTTGGCCGATTGTAAATTAACGGAAAGTTATATTTCTTTTAATATCGCGTACATTTTCATGTCTATAACCTTGCCGTTTTTTACGGCGTTTTTGCGCAACCTTCCTTCATATTGAAAACCTGCTTTTTCAAGCACTCGGCAGGACGCTGCGTTATCCGCAAACGGTTCCGCAAAAATACGAATTACGTCGCTATTTGTAAAGACGTATTCGCAAATTTGTTTTACAGCCTCGGTCATAATACCCCGTCCCCAATATTCTTCGGCAATATAGTAGCCCAATTCGGCGGTCCTTATATGTATATTCGTCTGCCGAAAAACGCCGATACTGCCGATTACTTTATCATCAAGCGTGATTGCAAATGCAAAGGTTTGGTTTTCGTCTTGGGAAAGCATAGAAGAAATATATTCCTTACCGTCCTGTTCCGTATATGGATAGGGTATGCCGTCCCGAAGATTATCCTGCACTTTTTTGTTTGACAGTGCTTTTGCCAAATCCGCAGCGTCTTCTATCGCCCATTTTTTCAGCTTGCAAATCATATCCCGAATTTTCCTTTTCGATTTTACTTTAAATCGGTAATTTTTTTACCGCTTTTAAATAAGAATAACAAAGCCGCCGCCAGATCGTCAACGAAATTTACGGGGAATTTTCAAACGACAAAGATATTTTATATGTTTAGCAATATTTACGCCATATCGCTTCTAAAACCTCCAAAAAACGTCGTTTTGCCGCATGTAAACGAGATTTTTTGAAAATGCAACCGTCGGTTGACAGATTGAAAGCCGCCGGTTGGTTGTGTAAAACCAAACGTTATGCTACAATAATGGCGAAAATAAAACCTTGCTAAAAGGAGGAGTTATGATTTTAGCAGACAAAATAATAAAGCTCAGAAAAAAGAACGGCTGGTCGCAGGAAGAACTTGCCGACAAGGTAAACGTTTCAAGGCAAGCGGTTTCAAAATGGGAAAGTGCGACGGCAATACCGAGTTTGGAAAAAATACTTCAGCTTAGCGAGTTGTTCGGAGTAACCGCCGACTATTTATTAAAAGACGAGATCGAGGACGAAGAATTTACCGCCGACACCACGGAGGGAGTAAAAAAGGTTTCCTTGGAAGAGGCAAACGACTACATAGCCGAGCGTAAAAAAGCCGCCAAGAGAATTGCTATTGCGACCTTTTTGTGCATTCTTTCCCCTATTACCCTTCTTATTTTGGGGGCAGCGACGGAAATGCCGGGCTACGGCGTATCGGAAACCTTTGTCGGCGTAGTCGGTCTTGTAACGCTATTTGCCTTTGTTTTATGTGCCGTACCTATATTTATATATTGCGGTTTTAAAAACGCACCTTATGAATTCCTTGACAAAAGCCAGCCGTTTGAACTCGAATATGGCGTTCGTGGCATCGTGAAAGAA
>CATZIC010000031.1 GCA_958419945.1 uncultured Clostridia bacterium
ATAAAGCAATTTTCCGCTATAACTTTGGTGTTCTATTGGGTGGACTCTACAGACGATAAAATTACCCACCTTATAGAGGATTACGGCTTCGAATACACAGGCGAACAAAATTACGTAAATAAGGAAAACAATATTCTTTCCTTCCGTTACGTATATAAGCGCAAAAAATAATTACATAAACTATTCGCACCCCAAAAATTAAAGGCTTTGGGGTGCTTGGTTTGTTTTTTTGATAATTTGCCTCGTTTTTTAGTAAAACTTGTTGCAAACTTTATCTTTTTGTTGTATAATGTGTAGGCTTAATCGGTATTCGGCTTTGCAAAACTACTAAATTGCGATTTTTGCACGGTTAAGCATAGAGTATTTTAATATTTTTGGAGAGTTATCGAAGTGGTTATAACGGCCCGCACTCGAAATGCGGTACACAGGTAACTGTGTCAAGGGTTCGAATCCCTTACTCTCCGCCATTGTCTAATAATACGAACTCTGGTAAAAAATCGGAGTTCGTATTTTCCTTTTTGCAATACGATACGATGACAAAGTTGACAGAATTATTACAGTAGGGTATAATTGTGGAGTTTATTTGCGTTACGGAAGGTAAAAATGGACCAAGTTTCAAAAGTCAAGCTCAAAACGAGGGTGCAGGTTTCACTCGCCAAGTTGATTTACGTCTTTAACCGCAGGGTAAAAGGGGTAAAAGCGGCGTACAATCTCAACTATTGCGGCGACGGCGACGTAAGGCATACGCTGGACGTTATGTACCCTTCGGGCAAGGGATTGCCCTGCATTATCTATTTCCATGGCGGCGGCTGGACGGCGTACGATAAATCCGTCTTTCGCTCCACAACGAAAATTCTTGCCTCATACGGCGCAGTAGTCTTTAACTGCAACTACCGCCTCGCGCCCGAACATACTCTTAAGGATATGCAGTGCGACGTGGCTGCTGCGGTGGAATTTTTAAGAGCGCACGCTGAGGAATACGGCGGGGATGCGGACAGGATAATACTTGCGGGCGACAGCTCGGGCGCACAGCTGTCGGCGTTGTGGCTGGCAAAACGCATAGAAGCGGGCGACCCGATAGTTAATAAGGTTATAGGGTGCGTATATTTCTACGGCGCATTCGACCTGTCGGTACTGCCACGGCTGAAATTTAACAACTTCGCTGCTTATTTACAGGCGGCACTGCCGCAGACTATGCCCGACTATCGGGAATTTCTGTATGAGTATTCGCCCATAAACTACGTATGCCCTCAATTCCCGCCCACGTTCATTTCAAGTGGCGCGGTGGACCCTTTGAACGAAACGCAGTCCGTGCGCTATGCGGATAAACTGAAGAAGGCGGGCGTGCGCGTGCAGACCCTCTTTTTCCCCAAGGAAAACGAAAAAGCCAAACACAGATTTATAACCTTTACTGACAATCCCGCGGCAAAGGCGGCGTTCGCCGCGTACGCGGAATTTTTAAAAACGCTATAGCCGCCAATATGCGGACCTTTTTCGCTATTATTAAAAAATGCTTGTAAAGTTAAAAACTCATAGGGGATACTTAGCCATCACTAATTATTTTAGCGGGGCCAAAGTATCCGCCTAATATAACAATAAACGTAAAGCAGGTAACAAGTTAATTTGCGGAATAATAATGAGATATATAGCGTTCGATATAGGAGATAAACGGATAGGAGTGACGGTTTCGGATCCGTACAACACCAAATCCAAAGACTGCTTTATCTTTCGCCGAGAGTTTGAACTTATTGGATAACTCGTGCCAAGCAAAAAGAACAGGCTTTTGCCCGTTCTTTTTGTTTCTCCACTCTTAACTTTTTGTTTTTCACTTTTCTCTCAAATTGTCGTTTCCGGATAAAAGGTAAGAGGGAAAAGAGAAGAGAGTCAAAGATACAATAAAAAAGAGGAAGAATGGAATTATACGAAAGCCGATAAAGGGTAGTTCGTACTTTTTTACGTGTGGGTATATTTGCAGGTATTAACGCTTGCAAAATCATAATTTTGTTTGCTATAATGTTTCTATCTAAATGAAAATTAAGATCTTACCCAAGCATTGTAAGCATAAAACTTTACAAAACTTTTTAACACAACAATCTTTGCAGTTGGATTTTAGGAGTTTGTATGAAAGAAATTATTGAAAGAATGAAAAAACAATGCATAAAGTTTGAAAAAGGATTATCAAAAGACGAGATTTTAACGGCACAAAAAACATTTGATATTAAATTCCCAACAGAGATAAAAGTTTTTCTTTCTTATGCTATGCCTGTCAGCGAGGGATTTTATAACTGGAGAGATTTTAGTCAAGAAAATGTTGATAGAATAAAGGGCTTTCAAAAAATAATTGACGATGCGTTTTTATTTGATTTCGAAAATAACGATTTATCAAAAAAATTTAAAGATAAATTTCAGAGAACCAAAGATGAAACTGAACTTAGAAATAAAGTAATGGACTATTTGCATTCAAGCACAAAATTGGTGCCATTTTACAAACACAGGTGTTTTTTAAATGGAATGGATAATATGCCGATTATTTCATTTTGGCAACCAACTGATTCCATTTTCTATGGTGACAATTTTGAAAAATATCTTAAAATTGAATTTCTTAATGAAAATCAAGTTGTTGGACATATACCGGAAGAATTTCAAAAAACCGGAATTTGGAAAGATTTGATTTTGTAAACGGTATCATGAAACTATGAGGCCGGAGAACCAAAATTAAATAAACAATCGGAAAAGTGATGATAGGAATCGAAAAGTTTGAGTAGCAAAAAGGACAGGCTTTTGCCTGTTTTTTTGCTTTACAAAGTAAAAAAGGGATTCGAACTCTAAACTCGCGAAAGCGAGCAAATTATATAATAATGATATTTGGCGAAAATAAAGTTTTCTTCAAAACGCAAAGCGTTCATAATATTTGAGAATCCATTACTTTCCGCCAATAGAAAATAGTACGAACATCGATAAAAGGTTGTTCGTACTTTTTTATATGTGAGTGTATTTGCATATGTTTACCTATACTACTTTAGCGCCGAAACCGCTAATGGCGACCGTACGATAACCGCAAAATTTTTAATAATTAACCGAAATGCAACGTGTAATTATTATCGCCGTGCAATATAAAATTATTAGGAATATGGCAAAAAATTATTATAAATTTAACTATTGCAATCTAAGTTTCGGTGTGCTATAATAACAATATATATTCACAAAAAGCGGCGCCGGACAATACAAATATAAACGCCCGCTGCGGCTGAAAAAGGTTCGGACTTAATGCTTTGACAAAATAAACAAATAAAAAAATATATAAAAATTTGGGAGGAATTTTATGAGACAAGTTAAACTTTTTGCGGCTGCTATATTAGCAGTCATTATGGCGACATTCCTTTTCGTTGCTTGCAGCAAACCTATTTCCGCAGAACCTTTGAATGCCGAAATAGTAGCAGACTACACTAAAACGGCAGAAGAAAGGGCGGAAACTTTTGCATCGGGAAGCATGGGTTATTCCTGGGAAAACGGCGAACCGTTCAACGTTTGGTGGAATCCCCAAAACGTTTCTTATGAAGAAAATAAGCTTTCCCTTTATATTTCGGAAATGACGGAAAAAGAAACCACTTGGGACGAAGAAACCCAAACCAACGTACCTTGCAAATCCGAATACTACGGCGCAGAAGTGCGTTCCAAACATTTTTACGGCTACGGCGACTATCAGGTAAGAATGAAACCCGCAAAAATCGCAGGCACGGCAAGCACTTTCTTCGTTTGCACGGGCCCATACGACAAATGGTACGATGAAAACGGCAACGTAATAAAGGAAAACCACCACGACGAAATCGACATAGAATTTTTAGGAAAAGACACTACGAAAGTACAGTTTAACTACTTTGCTAACGGCAAGGGCGGGCACGAATATATGTACGACCTCGGTTTTGACGCTTCCGAAGAATACCACGACTACGGTTTCCGTTGGGCGGAAGATTCCATTACCTGGTTTGTAGACGAAAAACCCGTTTATCAGGTACTTCGTTCCAAAATTCGTTCGGGAGAATCCTGGCCGGAAGAGCCCGGTAGGCTTGTTATGAACTATTGGTGCGGCACGGAAGGCGCAGAAGCTTGGATGGGTAAATTTAACGACGATTACAGCGGCCACGCCGATTACGAATGGATAAAATGCTCTGCGGAAGCACAGCTCGATCCTAACACTACAAAACCCCACCACAAACCCGATCCCGATCCTAAACCCAACCCCGACGAGCTCGTTGTTCCCACGGAAGGCTGGGCAGCCATTGACTACACGGCGTTTGACGGCTGGGGAATGTACACGGTTGACAAAACCAACGGTATTTCCGTAAGCCATACCGAGGACGTCTCCGGTTACAAGTGCTGTGGTATGCCGCTTGCCAACTCCTATTCTTGGGTTAAATTTCATATTAAAAACAACGCTACGGAGGCGGCCGTTTTGCGTATCGACCTTAAAAAAGAGGGTGGCGATAACGGCGTTTCCGCAGTCAAAATTAACGATATCGTTACTCTTAATCCTTTAGAAAGCGCCATAAACCTGACTTTAGCGGCAGGCGAAGAAGCAGACGTTGTTGCCCAAATTAAGGAAATGACAATAGACCAAATGGTAATATTCCTTAACTCTACCGGTGCGGATATGCCAACGAGCGGCGATATCATTATTACCGACTTACAAGGCATTTCGACAGGCGGTAAGCCCATAGAACCCGACCCGCAACCCGTTGACGGCTTTGCGGTTATGAACCTTGCGCTTGCAACCTGGAACAACAACTATACCGTAACTAACGAAGGCGGAAAGTCGGTTATTTCTCATACCAAAGAGGTAGTCGACCGTTACGTAAACGCCAATATGGGCGTTAATTTTACCGAAGCTAACAACACTGTCAAATTGGTAATAAAGAATAACGGCACGGAACCTGCATTTGTCAAAGTCGGCATACAGGAGAACGTAAATTATAACTGCGTACTTTCTTCAGCCTCTTTAAACGGCGTGGCGTTAGAAGCCTCTGCTTATGAGTATGGAGCTACCGCGACCATAGCGGCGGGTGAAGAAGCAACCTTTATAATCGTTGCCGATCTTGCAAGAAATCCCGCTACGTTGTTCGTTGCGTTAAACAGCGAAAATGAATTGGGCACGAACGCCGCAACCGGTAATATAACCGTAAACGCTTACACAAAAGTTCCTACGCAGGAAGACGGCTTTGTGGCTATGAACCTTGCCCTTGTAACCTGGAACGACAACTATACCATAGTTAACGCAATCGAAAAATCCGTTATCTCTCACACACAAGAGATACGTGACCGTTACGTAAACGGCAATATGGACGTTAATTTAACCGAAGCCAACAACACTATCAAATTGGTAATAAAGAACAACGGAACGGAAGCTGCGTTTGTCAAAGTCGGCGTACAGGACGAAAACTATAACTGCGTGCTTTCCGCGGCCTCTTTAAACGGAGTTGAGTTGGATGCGTCGGCTTATCAGTACGGTGCTACCGCTACCATAGCGGCAGGTGAAGAAGTAACCTTTATCATTACCGTAGACCTTTCGAAAAATCCCGTTAAATTGTTCGTTGCATTAAACAGTGAAAACGAGTTAGGTACGAACGCCGCAACGGGTAATATAACTGTAAAAGCTTACCATAAAGTCGCTTCGCAGGAGGAATAATTTATGTTTGCGCACAAAGCAATAAAAAAGCCTACAAAACTTTCTATTGCTTCTCTGTCGGGCGGAATCGCTCTGCTTTTAGTACTCGCTATAGTACTAAACGTACTTTGTTTCACCGTTTTCGACTATAAGTTATCCGAATTATGGGGGTATACTCCTTCAAGTCTAAAAGGGGATACCCTCGGTGCGGATACCGAGTATTACAAAAGTAGCTTTCAAGGTCCTGCCGAATTATACGCTTATGAAGAAGAACTTTGCGCCGAGATAGCACAGGACGGAGCGGCCTTGCTTAAAAACGACGGGCTGCTCCCCCTCTCGGAGGGTACGCAACTTGATTTATACAGCGTATCTTCCGTAAATCTTATAAGCGGCGGTTCCGGTTCGGGCTCCGGCAGTTTCGAACTTACCGTAGATTTAAGGGAAGGCTTGGAACACGCAGGTTTTAAAGTAAACGAAGATCTCTGGAACTTCTACAAAAGCGGAGCCGGCAGCAGTTACAAAAGAGGAGTAGGCGTCGTAAATTACGGCAGAGGTTACCAATGGGAAATAGGTGAATGTCCGCTAAGCGTTATTAAAGCAAGCGGTGTTTTAGACGGCGTTGACGGCGAAAACAGCGTTGCAATGTTCGTTATTTCAAGAACGGGCGGCGAAGGCGGCGACGAACCGCGAGACATGGCGGAGTTCGGCGGACAAAGCGGCGAACACTATCTTGAACTTGACTCCGATGAAAGGGACGTAATCCGCTTCTTAGGCGAGACTTACAAAAACGTTATAATTTTGGTAAACTCAAATAACGCTTTCGAGCTTGGTTTTATACGCGATACCGAAACTTACAAGAATATTACTGCCGTTATAAACTTCCCCGGTGCGGGAAGGACGGGTACGTACGGCCTTGGCTATATGCTTCGCGGCAAAGATAAAGACGGTAAGGAAATTTCTCCTTCCGGCCACCTTGTCGACACCCTTTGTTACGACAACTTTTCCTCACCCGCCATGCAAAACTTCGGCGACGCCGCTTTTACAGACAAAAGCGGCAACGTGCTTATGTATTGGGGCGACGAACTAATGTACAGCAGCGGTCAGTACGGTAACGGCAAAAACGAGATTAACGAGGACGCAGGCAGATGTCCGTTTTACTTCGTAACCTATAACGAAGGCATTTACGTTGGCTACAAGTACTACGAAACACGGTACGAAGACTACCTTTTGGGCACGCCCGGTCTTGGTAACTACGATTACGCAAAGACGGTAACCTATCCTTTCGGTTTCGGACACTCTTATACCCGTTTCGAATGGCAAAACTATTCCGTAACAGGGCCTGACGAAGATGGCAATATGCAGGTAAACGTAACCGTCAAAAACGTAGGAGAACGGGCAGGCAAAGAAGTAGTTGAGGTGTACTATCAGGCGCCGTATACGCAGTATGACAAAGATAACTATTTGGAAAAAGCTTCCGTAAATTTGGCGGGCTTTGCCAAAACAGATATTATTGCCGCAGGCGAAAGTCAAAAAGTAACGATTACCGTAAACGTAAACGATTTTAGGTCCTACGACGAGTACGGCAAGGGCGGTTATCTGCTGGAAAAAGGCGACTACTACATAACCGCCGCCACCGACGCACACACGGCAGTCAACAATATTGTAAAAGCAAAATGCACGGATACCGAAGTTTTGTCGAGAATTATCGAAACGGCTGAGGTTACCGGAGTTTCCTGCAATGAAAGCAGTGCTTCGCTTGTCAAAAAGTATCACCAAGAACAAGATAAGGTATATGACGGCGTAAGCAATCTGTTTTCGGACGCTACTTTAATTGACCGTAGCGAATACCTTTCACGCAGTAATTGGTCGGAAATGGACAATTTGGGCTTAAGGTATGCAACATCACAGGCGACCGTGGAATGTCCGGGAGAGGGTAAAAACCCCTGGGGCAACACCCACCTTGCCGCTTGTTGCGAGATAGGCGGTAAACAGTTCAGAGCTGTCGTTCCGGATGATATTTTGCAAAAACTGACGTCTACGGACTCTCTTATCGAGGAAAGTGCAAAATATCACGATTCCGTAGCCCCCGTATTAAATAAAGACAACGGTCTTGACTTGATTGATTTGCGCGGCGCATCCTACGACGATCCACGTTGGGATTTGCTTTTGGAACAGACCAACGTAAAGGAACTTGCTAAGGTTGTGTCACAGTGCGGCTATTGTTCGCCTGAAATGGAATCGGTAAACAAGCCGAAAGCCATAGATTTGGACGGTCCCGCAGGACTAAATCAGATTGTGGAACACGGATCCTGGCCAATCGGCGACGGCTATCGCGCGATGACCTGGGCAACCGAATATATGCTTGCATGCACCTGGGATACCGAACTTGCCCTCGAAATGGGCAGTAGCGTAGGCGAAGACAGTCTGTACGGTAAAGCTTCGGGCTGGTACGGACCCGGTATGAACCTTCACAGAACGCCGTTTGGCGGCCGTAACTTCGAGTACTATTCCGAAGACCCCTATTTAAGCGGAATGATGGGCAAAATGGAGGTTCAAGGAGCTAGCAGAAAGGGACTCTACGGTTTTATAAAGCATTTTGCGCTAAACGATCAGGAAACCCACAGAGACCAAAACGGTTTGGTAACTTTCAGTAATGAACAAGCCATGCGAGAGTTATATTTTAAACCATTTGAATTGACAATAAAAGATAACTATGTTACAATAAACTTTAATACTCCCGTAAGCGGCGACAACGGAACCACCGGCTACGAAATGAAAAAGACTACGGTTCCCGCTTGCACGGCGGTTATGTCCTCGTTTAACCGTATCGGGGCGACCTGGGCGGGAGGAAACTATAAACTTATTACGAAAGTCTTGCGTGAGGAATTCGGCTTTAAAGGTTTCGTTTTAAGCGACTACGACACCGGCAGTTATATGATAAATAACACCAAACAAATGTTGGAAGCGGGCGGAGACGGCAAACTTAACGTTAACGGAAGCTTTAACGGTCTTCGTTCGGGAGAAGAGGTAAACGAAAATATTTACTACTCCAAAAAAGCCGCTAAAAACATTCTGTATACAGTAGTCAACTCCAACGCAATGAACGGGTTTGTTCACGGCGTAAGATACGTACCGGGAACGGCAATCTACAAATTCGTTTTGCTCGGAGTAGACCTTCTCGTACTTATCGGTATTGCGGTACTTGGTTGGCTTTTAGTAAAAAAATTAAAAATTTACAAAAAGTCGGGCGTAAGCGAAGCCGAATCCGAGACTTAACAAGACGTTAAACAAGATAAAAATTCGGAGGAAAAATGGCAAAAAAAAGCATATTGGAAAGCCCGCTACTTTCCACTAAAATCAAATCCGCCAATGCAAAATTGTTTCCCGAAGGCGCTATAGGCTACTTTTTGGGGCCAACGCTTGCATTGATTGCAAACTCTGTTTTGTCAAACTATTTCAACAAGTACATGACGGACGTACTTAACATGACCACGTGGGCGTCCTGGTTCTTTACCTGGCTGCCGGTAATTTCCGTCGTGTTCGTGGTTTTCGGCAACATTCTGGTGGGCCGTCTTATGAACAAAAGCCGCTCGAAAGCAGGCAAAGCAAGACCGCTACTACTTTTGTCGATACCGTTAAGCGTTTTGGCACTTTTGATACTGTTCGTGTTTTCCCCGTTTGCCAACGGCACGGGGGATAAAAGCAAGGAAATCCTCGCACTCGTAATGATTGCAATAGGTTACAACCTTTGGTTTGCCATTGCATATCCTTTCTACTACACGCCGCACGCGGGCCTTGTAAATCTTTCCACACGTAACGGTAAAGACAGATCGCTTCTTGCCACCATACAAAACGCAACGATGCTTGCGGCAATGGGGCTATGTACGATGATTTTGCCATTCTTTCTCAATTTGCTGTTCGTAAACCAAATGGATCCTACAAAAATAGAGGGCGTTTTGGGCGTAGACTACTTTGCCCACTTTAACGCCGCAGGTCAAATCGACGGTTACGTAAACAGCTTCAATAACTTTATTCTCGACCAAACGGCGTCATATAACCATTGGAAAATCTTCGTTTTGGCAATGATTGCGACGACTACTATCGGCGTGCTACTCGAATACTTCTTCACACGTGAACGCGTTACCGAAGAACAGATTGCGGGAAGCCTCGAG
This sequence comes from uncultured Clostridia bacterium, assembly GCA_958419945.1. GTDB lineage: Bacteria > Bacillota > Clostridia > Christensenellales > Borkfalkiaceae > UBA4636. The sequence continues at coordinate 9,835 of CATZIC010000031.1, forward strand.
CAAAAAGTTGAAACCGTATCCATCAAAAAGCAGGCAAGAATCTGTTTAAAAGATAAGTATTGGTGGATAATCATAGTTTTCTTCCTTCTGTATCAGTTTGGCGGAATGATAAAAAACGTTTCCCAGTTATATTTCTGCTCTGCGATGTTCGGCCAAGCGGACGCAAGCGGTAAACTCGTGTTTTCCACCTCGATAGGCGGAAGTTTCTCGGGAACAATCGCTATTTTAGGCTCCGTTCCCACAACTTTGGGAATGGTGGTAGCATGGCCTCTTTCCAACAAAATAGGAAAGGGTAAGGCGATTTTTGCGGGTGCAATTCTATCCGCAATCGGCGGCTTTATCGGGCTTATAGCCCCGGATAACTTCGCTTTGGTGTGTGTATCCTTTGCGGTTAAGGCATTCGGCTCCACGCCCGCAATGTACCTGTCTTTGGCGCTGCTTGCGGACGTTCTCGACCATCAGGAAGCCGTCCACGGCGTCCGTACCGACGGACTTACAATGACCATCTACGGCGCAATTATGGCGGGCATGACTGGTATTGCCACAGGCGTATTAAACCTTGTGTTAAGTTCTGCGGGGTATTCGCAGGACGCCGTTTCCAACCAAGCCCTTCAGGCGGCAATGCCTTGGGTGTTTATCGGTGCGGAAGCCATCTGCTACGCAGTAATAGCACTCCTCTTCATCTTTATGGGTGTTGAAAAATTCTCCGCACTCGACCATAAGGCGATAGAAAAAGATCAACGCCAAAAGGCTGAAGAAGCGGGCGTAGAGTACGTTTCTCCGCAACAGCGTATGCAGGCGGAAGAGGAAAGCGCAACAAAAGCTTCCGAAGAAGAATTTTTGAAAGAACTCAAAATTAGGTGTCAAAAGAAGGGACTTGATTTTGCCAAAGAAGAGGCAGTCTATCAAGAAAAGCAGCGGAAAAAACGTCTTGCGGACTTGGAAAAGAAGAAACAGCAAGAACAGAAGAAAGCCGAAAAGGAAGAGGCGGCGCGCAAGGCTTATGAAGCGCTAAGCCCCGAGAAAAAGGCTTTAATAGAAAATAAACAAAAACTTATTTTGAAACAATTCAACGATTTGCGTACGGCAAACAATAAAACAACGTTGTAATATTAAAGTCGTTGCGCATACTTTCCGAATACCTCTGAATATATGAGATATTCAGGCGTATTTTATCGGAATTATAAGAGATATTTAGACACATCACATAGGTTTTTAAAGCTTTATATAAAGGTGCAACATGAAACATCAGGATATAATTTCAAAACTTACAAATCGTCAAAAAGCGGATTTGCTTTCCGGAAGGGATTTTTGGTCCACCCTTTCTATAGAAGAGTTGGGGCTTCCTTCCGCCTACCTTTCCGACGGTCCGCACGGACTGAGGAAGCAAGCGGCTAAGTCCGACCATTTGGGGCTTAATCAATCCATACCCGCAACCTGCTTTCCGACTGCCGCCACAATGGCGAACAGTTGGAACGTAGAACTCGGTGAAAAGCTTGGTGAAACTCTCGGTGAAGAGGCTGTTTCTCAACACGTAAACGTTATTTTGGGGCCGGGGCTTAATATAAAGCGTAATCCACGCTGCGGAAGAAACTTCGAGTATTTTTCCGAGGACCCGTATTTAGCCGGCAAAATGGCGGCGGCGTATTGCCGTGGAATTCAGTCAAACGGTGTGTCTTCCTGCGTAAAGCATTTTGCGGCAAACAATCAGGAATTACGCCGTATGGCAAGCAACAGCGTGGTGGACGAGCGTACTTTGCGTGAAATTTATCTTACCGGTTTCGAAATAGCCGTAAAGGAAGGCAAAACTCAAATGCTTATGACTTCCTATAACAAGGTAAACGGCGAATACGCAAACGAAAACGAGCATTTGCTTAAAGATATCTTGCGTAATGAATGGGGTTATGACGGCGTTGTGGTCTCCGATTGGGCGGGCTGTAACGACCGTGTTCTCGGCGTAAAATGCGGAAGCGATCTGGAAATGCCTTCCTGCAAGTACGGCAACGACGAGGTTTACGAGGCTTTGGAAAACGGAACTTTGGACCAAAAGTACGTGGACGAATGTCTAGATAGGCTTATAGATTTCGTACTTCGCACCGATAAAGTCGTGTCTAACGAAAAGCCGTTCGACGTAGAAGCCCACCACAAAGTAGCGCTTAAATGCGCGGAAGAAAGTATTGTACTACTTAAAAACGACGGCGTATTGCCCCTTAATGGAGATGAAAACCTTCTTATCGTTGGCGATTTTGCCAAAAATCCGAGATATCAGGGCGCAGGCAGTTCCATCGTAAACCCAACAAAGAAAGATACCTTTATAGAGTGTCTTGAAGAAAGCGGCTTAAAGTTTAGTTACACCGAAGGCTTCCACCGCTATGGCAAGAAAAAATCGGGCTTAGCGAAAAAGGCTTTGGAGATGGCAAAAACCGCCGACAAAATTATCTTCTTTGCCGGTCTTGACGAAGTTACCGAAGCAGAAGGTCTTGACAGGGCCGACATAAAACTTCCGCAAGTTCAAATGGAACTTTTGGGACAACTTATTGAATTAAACAAACCCGTAATAGTGGTTCTTTCATGCGGCAGTGCCGTAGAACTTGACAAAATAAACGACGCCCAAGCGATAGTACACGGCTATTTGGGCGGACAGGCGGGCGCACGTGCCATGCTGAACGTTTTGACGGGCGCGGTAAACCCAAGCGGAAAACTTTCCGAAAGTTTGCCGTATAGGTACGAGGATTGTTCCTCCGCACCTTATTTTCCCGGACTATATAACACCGTGGAATACAGAGAAGGTTTGTTTGTGGGCTACCGCTACTACGACACAGCAAACGTTAAGGTGAATTTCCCGTTCGGGTTCGGTCTTTCTTATACGACTTTCGGCTACTCCGATATTTCTGTAACCGAAAAGGGCGTGGAATTTACCCTTGAAAACACGGGTAGTGTCGCCGGTTCGGAAATAGCGCAAGTTTACGTAGGCAAACAAAATTCCGCTATTCCGCGCGCTAAAAAGGAACTTAAAGGCTTTAAAAAGGTATATCTTGACGTGGGCGAAAGTAAGCGTGTGTTTATACCCTTCGACGATAAATCCTTCCGCTTTTTCAACGTTAAAACCAATAAGTGGGAAACAGAAGGGGGAGAGTATCAAATTTACGTCGGCGCCTCGGTTGCGGATATAAAATTGCAAGATACGTATTCCGTGCAAAGTACCACGGAAATTTTGCCCTATCAGGGAATTGATCTCGGCGGCTATTTATCGGGCGATATAAAAAATATCGACGACAAAACCTTTGAGACCATTTTGGGAAGGGAAATCCCGCAAAGCGGTTATACTTTCTATAAGAAAAACCGTATGGTAATTCACCAAAACTGCACGGTGAACGATTTAAGGTATTCCAAGCGCTGGATAGGGCGTTTCGTTTCCGCCGTTATGCGTTTCGTGCGTAATGCGATGGCCTTTTTCGGCAACAAAACGGGGGCAAACACCCTTACGATGGGGGTAATACACCAACCCGTAAGAGGCATTGCAAAGTTCGGCGGAATGAACGGCAGGCAGCTTAACGGCCTTCTTATGATGTTTAACGGCCATTTCTTTAAGGGACTTGGCATGGTAATTTTCAAAAATAAAAAACCTAAAGATAAAAAATAAAGTTAATCGGCTTTAAAAAATTGGCAATAAATAATGAATTACGATTTTTTAATAGTAGGCGCAGGGCTTTTTGGCAGTGTGTTTGCAAGAAAACTGACGGATAAGGGCAAAAAATGTTTGCTAATCGACAAACGCCCCTTTATAGGCGGCAACTGCTATACCGAGCGTGAAGGCGAAATTATCGTACACAAGTACGGCGCACATATTTTCCATACGTCTGACGAGGAAGTGTGGGGGTACGTAAACAAATTTGCAAAATTTTTGCCCTTTATCAACAGTCCTTTGGCAAACTTTGACGGTAAAATTTACAATTTACCTTTCAATATGAACACTTTTAATCAGCTTTGGGGTGTTACTACGCCCGAAGAGGCAAGAGAAAAAATCCAAAGTCAACGGGTTTATTGTGAATCGCCGAAAAACGTGGAAGAGCAGGCGCTGTCTTTGGTTGGTACGGACGTTTACCAAACTTTAATCAAGGGTTACACCGAAAAGCAGTGGGGCCGCCCGACAACGGAATTACCGGCATTTATAATAAAGCGTTTGCCCATAAGGTTTACCTACGACAACAACTATTTTAACGACGTATATCAAGGGATTCCCGAAGAGGGCTACACAAAGCTTGTGGAAAACCTGCTTAGCGGTATAGAAGTCAGACTTAAAACTTCCTATAACGACTTTTTAGGCGGCCGGGATACCGCAACGAAAGTGCTATACACAGGCGCTATAGACGAATTTTTCAACTTTTGCTATGGTGAATTAGAATATCGCACTTTGCGATTTGAAAGTGAAAAATTGCAGACGGACGATTTCCAAGGCAATGCGGTTGTAAACTACACGTCTACAAAAGTACCGTACACCCGCATAATCGAGCACAAGCATTTTGCAAAAACCGACTGCCCCTATACCGTTATCACAAGGGAATACCCTTGCACGTGGAAAAGCGGGGATGAGCCATATTACCCCATAAATAACGAGAAAAACAACGCTTTATATGAAAAATACGCCGAGCTTGCGAAAACGAGCGGCGTGATTTTCGGCGGAAGACTTGGGCAATATAAGTATTTCGATATGGACAAAACCGTTCGCGCGGCGTTGGATTTAGCAAAAGAGTTTTAAATTTTCGCGCGGGCGACATTTGACGCCATATGTAGCAAATGGAGCTGTAGGCGACTGCGGGCTTTGGGAGTGTCGTTAGCATGCGAACTCTTCCGTCATTGCGAGGCAACTCGTTGCCGTGGCAATCCAGAAACCCAAGCAGGAAAATTCTCAAAAGTGGGGCTATAAGCCGATTATCGAGCATTTTATATAATATTTTAATCCTTGTATGGCTCCTTTGTGCAAAGGGAGCTGGCACGTAAGTGCCTGAAGGATTGTCGTTCCCGCAAAGGAACTTCAACAATACTCCAAATTCCGTTTTTTCGAGAGAAAGAAAAGATAAATTATTATTTTAGTTACTTGCAATAATTTTTAAAATATTGTAATTTATACGTTACACAAAGGAAGCTTTATCAGTAGTATAAAAATTGTTGAATCTTTTTTGCCCTAAACTATTTCGGGCGAAAACTTAAAAGAGGTTTAGAATGAAGCTTATTTCTTTTGTCGTCCCAAGCTACAATTCGGAAAAGTATCTAAGAAAGTGCTTAGACAGTTTACTTGTAGCGGGGGAGGACGGTGAAATTATCGTGGTGAACGACGGCTCAACCGATAATACGTCGAAAGTAGCGCACGAGTACCAAAACGAATATCCTTCGATAGTGAAGGTTATAGACAAGGAAAACGGCGGGCATGGCTCCGGCGTAAACGCAGGACTTAAAGAGGCTTCCGGCCTATACTTTAAAGTGGTGGATTCCGACGATTGGCTGGATAAAGAGGGCCTAGAAATTTTGTCGGAAGCAATAAAAAACCACCAAAAACAGGGCTGTTTGCCAGATTTATACGTAGTAAATTTAGTTAAAGAAAGGGTGGAAGCCGGCAAGCAAAAGGTTATAAAATTAAAAAAGTATTTTCCCGAAAATCGGATTTTCGGCTGGGATAAGGTCAAAAAGTTTAGTCTTATGGACTGTATGATTATGCATAACCTTGTTTACAAAACCGAGGTCTTGCGTAGCTACGGATTGCTTCTTCCCGAACATACTTTTTACGTGGATAATATCGTGGCGTACAGTCCTTTGCCATACGTAAAAACCCTGCACTTTTTGGATATAGACTTATACCGCTACTACATCGGAAGAAGCGACCAGTCGGTAACGGCGGAAAACATTACGAAAAGGTATCGGCAGCAAATACGCGTCATGCAAAATATGGTGTCCGCCCACAAATACGAAGATATAAAAAAGTTGCCGAAAAGGCAGCAAAAGTACATGCTTCACTATCTTTCGCAGATAATGTCGCTTACCGTTATGTTTACGACGTCGGGAAAGGACGATAAAAAGAAGCGTAAGCAAGACCTAAAGGAAATGTGGGCAAACATCAAAAGCGAAGATAAAAAAATGTACGGTTTTTTATTTCACCGTTCCATAACGGGCGGTATAAATTGGCTGCCGTTTTGGCTACAAGGCAAAATCACCTGGCTGTGCTACAAGGTAGTGTGTCGGGTACTTGATTACGAATGATAAAATTGACCGCATATGTTCGGTAGCACACTTCAGCATATTCGGGCGCACAAAGGGGGATAAATATGGAAATAGCTGTGAAAAAGTACGACTTTTTTAGAAAGCCGCCTAAGGCAAGCAGATTTTGGATGTGGATTGCAAACACCTTCGTCGTCAGCAGCAACTTAAGGGGCTTTAAACTTACGATTGAAAGAAAAAATATGGACGGTCTAAAACCACCGTACCTTCTTTTAGCGACCCACGCAAGCGAAATGGACTTTCCTGTAATGTACCGTGCGATTAAGCCCGCAACCTGCGCAAACAATATCGTTGCGATTGACGCAATAAGAGACCACGGCGATTGGCTTATGCGTAAACTCGGCTGCATAGCAAAGCGCAAATTCATTAAGGATCTGGAACTTATCCGCAACATATATTACTGCGTTAAACATTACGGCGACGTATTTTGTATGTATCCCGAAGCCCGCTATACCTTGGACGGTTGCGAATCCTACGTTCCGCCGGCGGTAGGAAAGTTATCCAAACTTTTGGGCATACCCGTCGTTGTTTTACGCATGGAAGGCAACTTTATAATAGGCCCGCAGTGGAATAAGACACGGCAAAAACTACCCCTTCATGCGGAAATTACCCAAATCGTTACGCCGGAAGAAACAAAAACTCTATCCGTTGATGAAATAAACCAAAGAATCCTGGAAAAATTCCGTAGGGACGACTTTCGCTATCAGATAGATAACGGCATCGAAAACCGTTACGAAAAGCGCGCGGAGGGTCTACACAGCATTTTATACCGCTGCCCGCATTGCGGAAAGGAATTTAAAATGTATTCCGAAGGTACCAGGCTATGGTGTGAAGAATGCGGTAAAGCTTGGCAAATGACCACTTTAGGGCAGCTCGAAGCCGAAGAAGGGGAAACGGAATTTTCGCATATTCCCGATTGGTTTAAGTGGGAGCGTTCGCTTGTTCGTGAAGAAGTCAGAAACGGCACCTATCACTTTGAAAGCGAAGTGGAGGTGCATACTTTGCCCAACGCAAAAAGGTTCTATTCTCACGGTAAGGGCAAGTTAGTGCAAACGACTGAAGGTACGGTTTTGGACTGCGTTTGCTACGGCAAGCCCGTACATATCGAATGGAAGGCGGCGGAACTTGAAAGCGTGCACGTCGAATACGACTATCCTTTTGAAAAGAAAAAGTACAAAAACAATATTTTCGGCGATTGTCTTGACTTTTCCACACCCGACGAAAGTTATTGGCTTCACCCGCTAAATAATAGAGACCAACTGACGAAAATATCTTTCGCAACCGAAGAAATATATTTTATGGCAAAAGAGAAAATTTCCAAGGAATAATAACGTTTGAAAATTCAATAGTATCACAGATTCAGGCAGAAATAGGGCCCCTAATTTCTGCCTTTTTTACGGCAAATTTTCGGTATGGCGGCGGCATTCGTTAAGTAATATATAATAAAACGTGATTTTTAGGATAAATTTCATATATTTTTTTCAAAATAAATATTGACACGTAATGTCGAAAATGATATAATATCCTTCCAATGAAAATTTTATTGCAAAAACAAAACTTCATAAAAATTTTATCAATAGTCTTGGTGTTTTTATTTGTCGGATCGCTGCTCGGCGGCTGCACGCCTAACGGCGGTGAAGTTTCCATTACCGTAGTGCAATCTCCCATAAATCTCGTTGTTGGGGAATCGGTAACTTTGAAAGTGGAAACTTCCGACCAAAACGCAAAAGTAGAGTGGTATGTCGGCGACGAAAGCGTGGCTAGCGTACAAAACGGCGTTATTACGGGCGTCGGCGTCGGTGAAACGCAGGTCGTGGTTAATTGCGACAACCTTGTTTCCGTTTGCGACGTTGTTGTGTCTGAAAAGGCTGAACCCACGGAACCGCCCACTCCTATCTCGCCGACCCCCGATTCGATTATAATAAGCTTAAGCCCAATTACGGTCGAAGTCGGTAAATGCGTGGTACTTTCGGCAATTTCCACTACGGGTAAAGAGTTAAAATGGTACTCCGTCGATTCCGGTATAGCAACGGTAGACGGCGGTGTTATTACCGGCGTTTCCGTAGGCGAAACAATGATAAGCGTTTCGGCGGGTAATTCTTCCGCAACCTGCAAGGTAAAAGTAGTGGAGGCAGCCGAGCCGCAGCCTTCCATTTCAAAAGAGGGCTACAGTCTTTTATGGAACGACGAATTCGACGGTAACAGTTTGGATACTTCCAAGTGGGGCTATCAATACGGCGTGCAGGACCATTACGGCGATTCCTACGGCCCCATGTATTGGGGAAACGGCGAGTTGCAGTATTACACTGACAGCACCTCTAACGTAGGGGTTACGGACGGCAGTTTGTATATCACCGCAAAAAGAGAGAGTATGGGGGACAGAGAGTACACCTCTGCACGTATTCTTACCCGCAACAAATTTTCCACCACTTTCGGATATTTTGAAGCAAGAATGAAGCTTCCCACCCAAAACGCAATGTGGCCTGCTTTTTGGATGCTTCCCGAGCCTTTATCGACGGCAAATAACCGCAACTTATACGGCGGTTGGCCTACAAGCGGCGAAATCGATATTATGGAGGCTCGTGGCAGAATCTCTAATCAAATAGGCACGGCGCTACACTATTCCGTAAACAACGGACATAGATATTCCAACGATACGGCAAATCTTACTTTCCCAATAAGCGATTGGCACGTATACGCGCTTGAATGGACACAAAGCTATATGGCTTGGTACGTGGACGGCAGAGAGGTTATGAAGCTTTCCTCCTTGGTTTGGTACAACGCTTCGTTAAACACCACCGCTTCGGCACCCTTCGATCAACCCTTTTATATGCTTATAAACCTTGCGGTTGGCGGAAGTTACGACGGCGGCTTAGCGCCCGATTCCGACTTTACCCAAGGCACGATGTACGTGGACTACGTTCGTGTTTGGAAACCGCTATAAGAGATAAAAAGTTTATAAATCGCTGATAATATAAAATTCGGCAAAAGGGATATCCCTTTTGCGTTTGGCTAACCGCCAAACGCAAATCACTTTATCAGGCGAGTAAAAAAAAGTTAATCATGCAGAATCACTGCAATTAAATAATGAAAAATGTTATTTTGGAGGTAAATCATGAAAAAGCAAAGTTTGTTAGTGCTGTTTTTGGCATTAGTACTTGCATTCAGCGTCTCGCTGGTTGCTTGCAACAAAAACAACACGACTGAACTTGAAGTTACGGCTTCGGCGACTTCCATCGTAGAAGGCAAGACCACGACCTTAACGGCAAAGTCCTCTTCAAACGATGAAATTGTTTGGTCGGTTAGCGACGAAACGATTTTGAAGATCGAGAAGACCATCGGCAAAATCTGTACCGTAAAAGGTCTTAAACCCGGTCAGGCAGACGTTATCGCAAAACAGGGTGAAAGCGAAGCAAAATGCACCCTTACGGTTACGTCTCTTGCAGATCAACCGAGAGTTGAAGTTTCCTACAACGGAGCTGTTGTAACCGAAAAATTGACGGTTGAGCAGGAAGGTACGTTGCAGCTTACCGCAAAAGCGATCAACACCGACGCCACGGTCAGCACTTGGTCGTCTAGCGACCCCGCAAAGGCAACCGTTTCGGAAAACGGTCTTGTAACAGGCGTTTTACCCGGCACGGTTACTATAACGGCTGCTGTAAACTCCTCTTTATTTGCGGATATCGAAGTAGAAGTTCTACCTAAACAGGGCAGCACCTACTACGATCTTAAGTGCGGCGAAGAAAAGGGCACGAAGGCATATAACGACGAATCTCAGGCATTTGACGGCGCAGATCTTATTGAAGACGAATATTTCTTCTGGATGGCAAGAGCCGGTTGGGGTATGCAAAACGTAGATTTGGAATACGCTTACTATCAGGACGGCGAAATCCACGTTAAATACACCAGCGATTGGGATCCGGGTTATTGGTACGGCTTCCAGATTTTCCGCAAGAACAGCCAGCAGACGAAAGGCAGCTACTACAAATTAAACTGCAAAATAAACGTAGACGTAGCTTGCAAGGTTACTTTAAACGGTACCGTTTTGGAACTTAACGCAGGCGACAATAACATTGAAGTATATTATCAACTTACCGCTGCTTTGGGCGAATCCGGTATGTCCTCGTTCGACCTCGCATTAGGTTGCGACGACGGTAGCGCTACCGGTGCTTTCTTAAAAGACGGCACGGTTGTAATTTCCGACATTGCTTGGGAAGAAATCACTTCCTTTACAAAACTTCAGGCTCCTTCCTTCACGCTTGATAACGAAGGCGTTATCACGATCACCGATCCTAACACCGAAGGCGTTGGCTCATACAACTTGGTGTTCTTCCAGGGCGCAGACAACAAAGGCTCCATCGAAGTTAAAAACGGCGAAAAGATTGACACAAGTTCAATCGCAAAAGGCACTTACACAGTAAAACTTCAGGCAATCGCAAAAGACGTTCGCTATCGTAATTCCGACTTCTCCGCTACAAGCGTAGAAATGGAAATCACTGCGGCTGCTTCCTATGAACTTCCGAACAACGGTGCACCCGGTGCTATCGCAACCCCCGGAAAATGGACATATTGGGCACAGTCTTGGGTTCAGGTTACCGATAAAAACTACACCGACGGCGTTGTTACGTTCAGTTTCTCGAACAATGCAGGCAACTGGGACGACGTTCAGTTATATTACAAAGCGCCCGAACTCGTTGCAGGAACCGTTTACAAAATGAGTTTCGACCTTGAAATAGACGCAAACGTTTCCGGTCACGTTACGTTAAGCGGAAACGAAGTAATGCTTAATAGCGGCAAAAACCACTATGAAGTCGCAATTACCGAATCCGACGGCGCTTCCTTCGCAATGATATTTGCTCTTTACGGACAGACCAACGAACAACACGAAATTCAAGCGGCAAACGTTAAAATTTCCAATTTGACTTTCGAAGAAGCTCAGCCTGCTCCGCTTACGGCTCCCACTTTCGAAATCGACGATAACAACGTTATCACCATCACCGATACCAACGACGCCAAAAACGTAGCGGCTTACGTTCTCGGCTTCTTCACAGGCGATACTCTTTCCGCTCAGGTTGTAGTTGAAAACGGTAAAGCAATAGATTTGTCAACCGTTGCAAAAGGAACCTATACGGTAAAACTTCTTGCAAAAGGCGCAAGCGCATTGTATCTTGATTCCGCTTGGTCCGAAACCACCGCAACGGTAGTTTCCACAACCGAAATCACGATAGTAGACAGCCTCGTTCTTACTCCGGAAACCGAACTCGTGAAAGGTGACGAAGCTAAAGGCCCCAGCGATAAACTTATCTACTGGTACGTTGAAGACGCAGCTTGGAACTGCGGTTCAGTTGTAACTATGAACGAAGCCAAATATGAAAACGGTGTAGTAACCCTTTCTTACGTTGGCGGCGACAAAGATTTCAGCGTTCAGTTATTCTATAAGAGTTCCGTACTTGCCCCCGGCAAATACAAACTTACGCTTACCATTAACGCAAGCGCAGCAGGCACTTGCCGTGTAAACGGTAAGACGGTTACACTTGCTGTAGGCGACAACGCAGTTGAAGCAGAATTCACGACCGGCGGCGACGTTTCCACTTTGGATATCCAGTTTAACGGTTCCGCAACGGCCGTTACCTACGCTTTATCCAACGTCGCTTGGGAAGTTTCTACAGGCACCGAACCTCAGCCCAGCGACGATATAAACATCGCTTTCGGTGAAAACGGTATCCTTTGGGACGGTTCAACAGGCGCTGCCACGACCACTCCCGACACCTGGTATTATTGGAATGCGAAAGCCGAATTCAATCAGGGCGCAGTTGTCGACGTTACCAAGGCTAAAAACGATAACGGCGTAATCACATTTACCTACAACACAGTATCAGGCACACTTGAACACGGCTTACAACTTTTCTACCACTATTCTTCAAACGTTGTAGGAAAGACCTATAAGCTCACGCTCAAAGTTACTTCCACTATCGATAATACAATCCAAATCAACAAGCAAAAAGTACAACTTACGGCTAACGTAGAAAAGCTTGTTGAAATCGAATTCGTTCAACCTGCAGTCGGAAACTACGAAGGTGCTTCCATAAGCATTCAGGTAGCCGTAAAGGCAGGCGACGCTGCAACCCTTACCTTTAAGGACGTTGCTATGAACGAAGTTACCGAACCCGATCCGGGTCCCGGACCTCAGCCCGGTGAAACGGTTGAAAGCCTCGTTCTTCCCACCGATGCGGAATTTATAAATGGTGAAGAATCAGGCCCCCAAGATAAACTTATATATTGGTACGTTGCAGGCGATTGGGGTTGCGGTACTATCGTAACAATGAACGAAGCCAAATATGAAAACGGTGTTGTAACCCTTTCCTACGTTGGCGGCAGCGTAAACTACAGCGTTCAGTTATTCTACAAGAGTTCCGTACTTGCTCAAGGCAAATATAAACTTACACTTACCATTAACGCAAGCAAAGCGGGTACTTGCCTCGTAAACGGCAAAGAAATTACCCTCGTTGCAGGCGACAATCAAGTTGAAGTAGAATTCACAACCGGCGGCGAAATCTCCACTTTGGATATTCAATTTGCAGGTTCAGCCGAAGCAGTTACCTACACCGTATCCAACGTTGCTTGGAATATCGTTACGGGCGGCACCACACCGGTTGATCCCGATCCCGTAAACCCCGGTGAAACGGTTGAAAGTTTCGTTCTTCCTACCGATGCAGAATTGGTTAAAAATAGCGAAGCAGACGGTCCCCAAGACAAACTTATATATTGGTTTGTTGAAGATGCCGGCTGGAACTGCGGTTCCGTAGTAACTATGAACACTGCCAAATATGAAAATGGCGTTGTAACCCTTTCCTACGTTGGCGGCGATAGAGATTTCAGCGTTCAGTTGTTCTATAAGAGCACTGTACTTACTTCCGGCAA
>CATZIC010000032.1 GCA_958419945.1 uncultured Clostridia bacterium
CAGCGTAACAGATATCGGCTTCAATGCGTTCTCTGATTGCATAGGGCTAAAAAGTGTGACAATCGGTAGCGGAGTAACCGTTATTGATATCAAAGCCTTCTATAATTGTCGTAGCCTAAAAAGTATCGAAATCCCCGATTTAGTTACAAGAATTAATAATAGTGCGTTCGAAAACTGTACCGCCCTTGAAAGCGTAATTATCGGTAACGGTGTAACGGATATAGGTTGGAACGTCTTCAAAAGTTGCATTAGTCTAAAAAGTATAACAATTCCGGAAAAAGTTTCGGATATGCTTGGTGGTGTGTTCGAAAATTGCCGAGGGCTTACAAGTATAAACGTTGCGGAAAATAACTTTTATTTTAAATCTATTGACGGTAATCTTTACAGCAAAGACGGCACCGTGCTTATTCAATACGCTCCCGGCAAAACTGAATCGAGTTTTGAAATCCCCGATACAGTTACGAGAATTGGCGAGGGTGCGTTTAAAGATTGTATTAGTCTTGTAAATATCGAAATCCCCGATTTAGTAACGAATATTGGTAAAAGCGCCTTCGAAAATTGTCGCGGTCTTACAGAAATAACAATACCAAAAGAAATAATTAATATCGGTTTTTATGCGTTTAGTGGTTGCACAGGACTTACAAGCATTATATTCCACGATCAAGTATTGTCAATCGAAGAAGGCATATTTAGTGGGTGCACGGGACTTACGAGCATTATAATCCCAGATCGACTAGAGATGATCTATGATAGTGCATTTAGTGGGTGCACGGGACTTACAAGTATTGTAATCCCCGAATCGGTATGGACAATTGGTGTTAGTGCGTTCAGGGATTGCAAAAATCTAAAAAAAGTGTATTACAAAGGCACGGCTTCACAATGGAACGATAGAAGCGAAAGATTTTATGATTTGGGTGATACTAACAAATATTTGCAAAATGCTACAAGGTATTACTATTCCGAAACGGAGCCTACAGCAAGCGGTAACTATTGGCATTATGACGCCAACGGAAACGTTGTTGTTTGGTAAAAATAATAAGCTTTGATAAAATTTGTGTGGCGTGCAACTTTTGTTGCACGCCACATTTTTTGGTGCTTACAGTAAAAAATGAATGATAACAGGCTTATAGGTGGACTTTTTGCCAACGTAAAATTAATTTTAATGTCTGTATTGCTTCGTCGCTTCGCTTCTTGCAATGACGAAAGGGATAAGTTGGTTTGCATGGCGATAACGGGCTTATAGGCGGACTTTTGCTTTGGAAAAGAGTGATATTGCCTATTTAAACCGCCATTCGATTTCAATAGGCGAGTGATACTTGCCTGGCGGCAAGCGGTGTGGGGTACGGCAATTTAGCAGATTTTAGAAAAAATGTTTAGTTTAAAGACGGTTTTTTGCTAAAAATTGCGAATTTTCCCTAATAATCTTTGACTTTGCTTGGGATAACCATTATAATAATAAGCGTAGGACTTTTTCGGCGGCTGAAATTATTGCCGAAAGGTGCCTTAATTTAAAACAGAAAATTTTATATCGGAGGATATTCAATCAATGAAAAAGATGACCATTGACGGTAATACCGCTGCCAGCCACGTAGCGTATGCGTTTTCCGAAGTAGCGGCAATTTACCCGATAACCCCGTCTTCACCTATGGCGGAAGTAGCAGATGAATGGGCGACGGCCGGCAGAGTAAATATGTTCGGTCAGAAGCTTAGACTTGCGGAAATGCAGTCCGAAGGCGGCGCAGCAGGTGCCGTACACGGTTCACTTGCCGCAGGTGCGCTTACCGTAACTTACACTGCAAGCCAGGGCTTGTTACTTATGATTCCTAACATGTACAAGATTTCCGGTGAACTTCTTCCCACGGTATTCCACGTAAGCGCACGTGCTTTAGCTGCTCATTCGCTTAACATTTTCGGCGATCATTCCGACGTAATGGCATGCCGTCAGACGGGTTTTGCAATGCTCGCAAGCGGTTCCGTACAGGAAGTTATGGATTTGGCTCTTGTGGCACATCTTTCCACGTTGAAATCACAGGTTCCGTTCTTACATTTCTTTGACGGTTTCAGAACCAGCCACGAAGTTTCCAAGATCGACGCCATCGAATACGACGAAATGAAGTCCCTCGTTGACATGAAGGACATCGAAGCGTTCAGAAAGAAGGCTTTAAACCCCGAACATCCTATTCAGAAGGGTACTGCGCAGAACGCGGATACATACTTCCAGAACCGTGAAACCGCAAACAAATATTATGAAGCAACCCCCGCAATCGTACAAAAAATGATGGACAAAGTTTCCGCCTTAACGGGAAGATCCTATCATTTATTTGACTACGTAGGCGCGCCCGATGCGGAAGAAGTTATCGTTATCATGGGCAGCGGTGCGGAAGCGGTTGAAGAAACCATAAACAAACTTAACGCGCAGGGCAAGAAATACGGCGTATTGAAAGTAAGATTATATCGTCCTTTCGCGACCAAAGCTTTCTTGAAAGCACTTCCCAAGACCGTTAAGAAGATTGCGGTACTTGACAGAACAAAAGAACCGGGCTCTCTCGGCGAACCTTTGTATCTTGACGTATGCACCGCTTTAATGGAAGCAAAACGCCGTGTAACCGTCGTTGGCGGAAGATACGGCTTGGGTTCCAAGGAATTCAATCCTTCCATGATTTTGGCTGTATACAAAAACCTCGAACAGGACAAACCCAAGAATCATTTCACAGTCGGTATTTACGACGATATTACAAATACTTCGCTTGATTTCTCCGAACAGTTTAACGCTGCACCTGCCGGAACGGTTTCCTGCAAGTTCTACGGCTTAGGTTCGGACGGTACGGTCGGCGCAAACAAGAACTCCATTAAGATTATAGGCGACCACACCGACAAATACGTACAGGGTTATTTCTTCTATGACTCCAAAAAGTCCGGCGGTATCACGGTATCTCACCTTCGTTTCGGCGACGTACCCATTCAGTCCTCCTATCTTATCGACGCAGCCGACTTTATCGCATGCCACAATCCTTCGTACGTAACCCGTTACGACATGGTTTCCGACCTTAAAGAAGGCGGAAAGTTCCTGCTTAACTGCTCCTGGAACGACGTTGCAAGCTTAGAAAAACACCTTCCTGCCAAGATGAAACAACTTCTTGCCAAAAAGAAGGCTGAACTTTACGTTATCGACGCATTAAACGTTGCAACCAAAGCCGGCAGTGCAAAGAGCCAGAACATGGTTTTACAGGCGGCGTTCTTCAAGATTGCTAACATTATTCCTTACGCCGACGCCGAAGTATTCATGAAAGAAAAGGTTAAAGTAACCTACGGCAAGAAAGGCGATGCAGTCGTTAAAGCTAACTGCGACGCAATCGACGCAGCAAGCGCTTCCCTTATTAAAATTGACGTTCCCGCTTCCTGGGCAACCGCAACCGAAGGCGCAGAAAGCCCTGCTTTAGCAGACGATAAATACTTCCGTGAAGTTATTCATCCCATTACCGCACTCGAAGGCGACAAACTTCCTTCTTCCGCATTTAACGCAGACGGTTCCGTTCCTACCGGTACGACCAAGTTCGAAAAACGCGGCGTTGCGGTTAAGGTTCCTAAATGGATTCCGGAAAATTGTATTCAGTGCAACCAGTGCGCATTCGTATGCCCGCACGCTTGTCTCCGTCCCGCTCTTAACGCAGCAGGCGCAGAAAAGCCCGAATCTTACAAGACACTTCCCGCTACACAGCTTAAAGGTCTTGAATTCAGAATGCAGGTATCTCCGTTAGACTGTATGGGTTGCGGCGTTTGCGCTAACGTTTGCCCCGCTAAGGAAAAGGCGCTCGTTATGATTCCGTTTGAACAGTCGGTTCAAGAAGAAAGCGTCAACTACGAATTCTCCGAACAACTTCCCGCACAGGATACCTCTAACGTTAAAGAAACCACCGTTAAGGGTAGTCAGTTCAAGAAGCCTTTGTTCGAATTCTCCGGCGCTTGCGCAGGCTGCGGCGAAACACCTTACGTTAAGGTTGTAACCCAGATGTTCGGCGACAGAATGGTTGTTGCCAACGCTACGGGCTGCTCCTCAATCTACGGCGGTAGTTCTCCTACCTGTCCTTACACCAAGAACGCAGAAGGCAAAGGTCCTGCTTGGGCTAACAGCTTGTTCGAAGATAACGCGGAATTCGGCTATGGTATGAATCTTGCGTACGCTCAGAGAAGGGCTAAACTTGCCGACGATATTACTAAGGCTATAGAGCTCGGCGTAAAAGGCAAACTTAAAGCTACCTTCACCGAATGGCTTGAAAATAAGAAGAGTGCGGAAGTTACCACCCGCTTGGCACCCGTTATCAACGAACTTTTGGCACCCGCTATTAAGTCCGCAAGAGGGGAACTTAAGACCACGCTCGTAAGTATTTCCGAACAGTCAGACTGCTTAATCAAGAAGTCCATTTGGATCTTCGGCGGCGACGGCTGGGCTTATGATATCGGTTACGGCGGACTCGATCACGTTCTCGCTATGGGCGAAGACGTTAACGTTCTCGTTTTGGATACCGAAGTTTACTCCAACACCGGCGGTCAGGCTTCCAAGTCCACTCCTACCGGCGCTATCGCTAAATTCGCTTCCGGCGGTAAGAGGGTTAAGAAGAAAGACCTTGGTATGATCGCTATGAGTTACGGCTACGTTTACGTTGCACAATGCTCTATGGGCGCTAACAAACAGCAGTTCTTGAACGCTATTTGCGAAGCTGAAAAGTACGACGGACCGTCCCTCGTTATCTGCTACGCTCCTTGTATCAACCACGGTATCAATATGACCAACTCTCAAGCTGAAGAAAAGAAGGCTGTTGACGCAGGTTATTGGCACTTATACAGATACAATCCTACTTTGGTCGGAACCGAGAATCCTTTCAAACTCGATTCTAAGGATCCTACTCAGAGTTATCAGGAATTCCTGCTCGGCGAAAACCGCTATGCTTCCTTGAAGAAAGCGCAACCCGAACTTGCTGAAAAATTGTTTGAAAAGGCAGAGGAAGAAAACACCGAACGTCTTAACAAATATAAAAACCTTGCTAATAAGTAATTGTTAGCTTAAAAAACAGGCTGCCGCAAGCATAAACGCTTGCGGCAGCCATATTTTTTTTGCAATGTAATTGACGACAATTTATTTGAAAAGTGGCGATAGCGGGCTTATAGCGAGACTTTTGACAATCCCTCAGTCGGCATACGCCGACAGCTCCCTTTGCACAAAGGAGCCAGGCTGACGCACAATTAGCTTTTGTTTCTGGATTGCCGCGGAGCTTTCGCTCCTCGCAATGACGGAAAGGATACAATTGCTTTGCCAGAGAAGAGATGTGAAAAGTGAAGAGAAGGGGATTTGGAAAAATTATTTAAAAAGTTGCGATAACCGACCTATAGGCGGACTTTTTGATTTGCGGTGAGTTGTGGTTTATTATCTTATATTAGTTGTCGGGAAGGTTTTGAAATATTTATTTTTCAAAATTATAGATAATTGATAGATATATTCGGAAAGATTTGTTATAATTATTTAGTAATATCGGAAGGATACAATATGACGAATAAAGAATTTGCTCGCCTTATCGAAAGGTTGAAAAACAAGGATATCGGGGCGATAAAAATTTTATACGAGCAGTTTTTTCAAAGAATTTATTATACGGCGCTCGGCGTAGTGAAAAATGAAAATGACGCTTACGATATAGCAATGGACATCATTATGAAACTTGTTGACTATCCGTCCGATCCTTACGAGATAAGAAATCACGTCGGACTACTAATTACAATGACGAAAAACAAGACGAAAGATTTTTTGCGACGGCATACCTGCAGCGTAAATATCGAAGATATATACGATATTGCGGATACCGATACGAAAGACCAGTCGTGGCTGAGGGATATTTTGAAAGAGTTATCCGAAAATGAACGGGATTTATTTATAGAACATTGCGTCTGGAATAAAACCTTGAAAGACGTTGCGCATGACAGCGGAAAGTCTTACATAACGGTGAAAAGGGCATATGCTGAAATAAAAGAAAAAATTAAGCGATTATATAACTAAAAAGGCCGGAAAACTTTTTTCGACCTTTTCTGATTTTTATGATACTTTTTGCTTTTTTGAAACGTCATAAAGACGAAAGCTTTGGTAAAAGTGTTCAGCGGTAGCAGGTTAAGTTATTCGATTAGAATTTATTGAGGTATATATAATGGGAAAATTAGAAAGAAAAATTAAAAAACAAATTAAAAACGAAACCGAAGATTTTAACGTTTGGTATGACAAAAACCAAGACCGACTAAGCGATTTTTCGGCAAAAGAGGATTGTAAGCCATATCATAAAGTGGGTAACGTTCTCGTAAAGGATAAAAGATTTTGGATACCAACGCTTGCCGTTTTTTGTTTAATTGCAATTTTTTTAACGGTGTTACTTCCGATTTTATTAAACAACAGACAAAAGGATTTTGATTTTAGGTTTGGTGATGATCGTGTGTATTCTACAGCGCTTACAGATGCGGAATTTCAAACGGTTGCCAAAGATTATCCATTCATAAATAAGATGCAAATCACCGAAAAGGACGTATTAAGATTGCTTGATGACGATTCCTTGGTATTTACCATAATAGATGGTGAAGTCGATACGGGTGATGATTATTATTTTATAAAAGTACAGATAGAGCATGACAAAAATTATGAGTTCGGCTATAAAGCAGCATATCTCAATCATAAAAATCAGACAACCGTTAAAGATTGGAAGGTTACGTATGAGCAGGGGGTAAACGATGCAAACGATTTATTCGTTTACTTTATTCGTTTGGAAGATAGTAAAGGACAGGTGATTTATATGGAAGTTCACTGTTTTGAAAATGATATAAGTTATATATTAAACGAATTTATTTAATCGCAAAAATTTATGGCATTAATTATGCCAAATAAAGATATATTTTGGAGGTATTTATGAAAAGATTATTAGCAATTTTATTAGCGCTTGGTATGCTATTCTGTGTAACGGGCTGCGGAGAAAATGAAAAGGACAAAAAGTACGACGTAACTATTAAAATCGTATCGAATTGCGGCGACGTTTACATTTTTACGCCGGATACCAACGAAATGCACGTTGAAATCCCCTATGACGGCATGGAACGCAGATTTTACGTTGATAAGTATCAACTATCAAAGCACCCGAGATTTGGTGATACCTGGTTTACACCCAACGGACATAATGATTTTCAGACCGGAATGATCTTTTGTCCGCCGGGGGGCAAGTACAAAACAACGGATAAAAACGTGCAGGAAATCGGGGAATATTGTCTTACAGTAACAACCGAAATATATGGGGACGAAAACTTGTGGCGTTTCAGAGAAGTTTACCTGTACATAACAGTAAAATAAAAAAATAAAAAGTTTGCTCTGTACAATAGCAAAATAAAAAATGTTTCTTGGAGGAATTATGAAAAGATTATTAGCAATTTTATTAGCGCTTGGTATGCTATTCTGTGTAACGGGCTGCGGAGAAAATGAAAAGGACAAAAAGTACGACGTAACTATTAAAATCGTATCGAATTGCGGCGACGTTTACATTTTTACGCCGGATACCAACGAAATGCACGTTGAAATCCCCTATGACGGCATGGAACGCAGATTTTACGTTGATAAGTATCAACTATCAAAGCACCCGAGATTTGGTGATACCTGGTTTGATACAAGTGAAACATACTCTTTCTATAGCAGTTTGCTTTATGGCGATGAAACCGCTTGGCTGCACGAGGTTGAAAGTAAAACCGTATTGGAAAGAGGACGTTACGTATATTCTTTTAGGACTACAGATTACGCAGCTGCGGTTTGGAAACCAAGATCGATCAAACTCTACATTAATGTAATATAAAAAAGAACTACATTAACGTGATATAAACAAGAAGAAAAAATATGAAGAAATTGTTAGTTTTAGCTACATGTTTTTTATGGTTGCGGGGATTGCAGGGTGTGGATCATGCAACGTAAAAGACGAAGTTGTTGATGAAAATTTCTATTGTAAAGTTATATACGAAAAAAATATAGCGGTTGGCATAAGGAAGCCGAGTGTGTAACAAAATGGGATTTTGATAACGATACAATATTTACAACCGATGAAATAGAAGAAATTACACTTTACGCCAAATGGATGGCTATAAAATAGACAGTGTAATTTTGATGGTAATGTAAAATAAATAGAATATTTAATTACAAGCAAACAAGCTTGTAATTAAATAACAAAATTTGGCGGAAATCGGCCTATAGGTCGGTTTTCGCCTATTTTTTGCTTTTCAACCTATGACCGGTGCAGGACATTGAAATAGCTAACACTATGAAATTACTTCGCAATGAAATTTGCCTACTGCGTATTGTGGATTTAAAGTAATTATTGAAGTTCGCAAGCGAATGTCTGGATTGCCACGGAGCTTCGGCTCCTCGCAATGACGAAGTGGATAAATTGGCTTGCAATGGCGGTGACAAAAAGGCTTGCATGGCGATAACGGGCTTATAGGGGCACTTTTTTTAGTTTTGAGAGTGGAGCGTTGAGTGGAGCGCCTACGGCGCAATGATATATCTTCGATATGATATACGACAAAGTCGTATTGCGGACTTAAAGAAATTATTGAAGTTTGCGAGGCACAAAACTTCACTTTAAAAGCGATATTTCGCAAAATTACAAAAAATTCCTTAAAAATTACTTTTAAAGGTTTACTAAATCGTTAAAATATAGTATTATATTAAATATAAGTATAAGTGGAAGTATGCGCTTTAGTCGTGGCTATTGCGCGAAAACCAATTAAATTTGTAAAAATAAGCCCAAAGGGGACAGATATGGGACTAATCAGATACATTTTAGAATCAGATTCGAGAAGAAGCATTAAAAAAATCGGTCAGATGGCGGACAAGGTTTTAGCGCTTGCGCCTAAATACGAAAGTATGACGGATGAAGAACTTAAGTCGCAAACGGCGATTTTAAAAGATCGTCTTTCAAAAGGCGAAACCCTCGACGATATTTTGTACGACGCTTTTGCGGTCGTAAGAGAAGCGAGTTGGCGAGTTTTAAAGATGCGCCACTATAAAGTTCAGGTCATGGGCGGTATTTGTACCCACCAGGGGCGTGTTGCCGAACTTAAAACCGGTGAAGGTAAAACCCTTATGGAAACCCTTCCCGCGTACCTTAACGCTCTTAACGGAAAGGGCGTTCATATCGTTACGGTAAACGATTATCTTGCCGTTCGTGACGCCGAATGGATGGGTAAAATTTACCGCTTTTTGGGTCTTACGGTTGGCGTAAACGTTCACGGAATGAACGACGACGACAAGCGTAAGGCTTATGCTTGCGATATTACCTACGGTACCAATAACGAATTCGGTTTTGACTATTTAAGGGACAACCTTAAAGTCAACATAAAAGACATGGTTCAGCGTGGGCTTGACTTTGCAATCGTAGACGAGGTCGACTCCATTTTGATCGACGAAGCGAGAACCCCGCTTATTATTTCAGGAAGGGGCGGAGAGTCTTCTCAATTATATATCGATGCAAACCGTTTCGTAAAAACCTTGCGCCGTGACGACGATTTTACCTTTGACGAAAAGGAAAAGACCGTTCAGATTACCGAGAGCGGTGCGGAAAAGGCGGAAAGATTTTTCGGTATACAGAATTTGGCGGACGTTGAGAACGCGGACCTTAACCACCACATTCAGCAGGCGTTAAAAGCCCATTACGTTTTCAAGCGCGATAACGACTATATCGTGCAGGACGGCGAGATTATAATCGTTGACGAATTTACCGGCCGTCTTATGCTCGGAAGGCGTTATTCCGAAGGTCTGCATCAGGCTATAGAGGCCAAGGAAAACGTAGTTGTCAGAAGCGAAAACAAAACTTTGGCAACCATAACATTCCAAAACTATTTCAGACTTTATAGAAAACTGTCGGGCATGACCGGTACCGCCAAAACCGAAGAAGAGGAATTTAAAACCATTTACGGACTTGACGTTTTGGAAATACCTACCAACCGCCCGATGATTCGTAAAGACAACAACGACGTGATTTACCCCACCGAAAAGGGAAAAATCAAGGCAATCGTAGAGGACATTAAGGCTCACCACGAAGCGGGACAGCCTATTTTGGTGGGTACGGTTACCGTCGAGAAGTCGGAAATGATTTCCCGCGCACTTTTGCGTGAAAGAATCAAACATAATATTTTAAACGCCAAAAACCATAAACGCGAGGCGGAAATTATCGCACAGGCAGGCAGAAAAGGCGCCGTTACCATCGCAACCAACATGGCCGGTCGTGGTACCGATATTCTGCTCGGCGGTAACCCCGAATTTATGGCGAAACAGGATTTAAGAAATCAAGGTTACGAGGATCAAGATATCGAACTTGCGGTTTCCTTCGTTCAGGACGTTCCCGATAACATTAAAGAACTTCGTGAAAAGTACGCGGAACTTTTAAGTAAGCACTCTGTCGTTACCGAGGCGGAAAAAGAAGAGGTGGTTAAAGCCGGTGGTTTAAGGATTATCGGTACCGAGCGCCATGAATCCCGCCGTATAGACAATCAGTTGCGTGGTCGTTCCGGCCGTCAAGGGGACCCCGGATCCTCGGTATTCTATATTTCTTTGGAGGACGAACTTGCGTCCCGTTTCGGCGGTGAAAGAATGCAGGCGATGTACAAGTCTTTCAAGATGGACGACGACACTCCGTTGTCTGCGAAAATGCTTTCCCGTGGTATCGAAAACGCACAAAGAAACATCGAGGGCAGAAACTTCAGCATAAGAAAACGTATCATTCAGTACGACGACGTTATGAACACCCAACGCCATGTTATGTACAGCGAAAGAATGAAGGTTTTGCGCGGAGAAAACGTGCATCAGGACGTGCTCAATCTTATTCCCGATTACGTTGGCGACGTTTTGGTGGAAGGTATACCCGACCCCACTAAAGTTGCAACCTGGGACGTAGACAAGATGAACGTTGCGCTTGAGCGTTACTGTATTCCCGAAGGCAGCGACTTTGTAACTGCGGATGACGTCAAGAAACTTTCTTACGACGATTTGGTGAAAAAGTGCGCCGATAAGACGGCCGAAGAATACGAGAAGAAGATTGCGGCTTATAAAGAAGAGGGTGTGGACTACGGCGAGATTGAAAGAATTATCATGCTTCGTACCGTAGATAAACACTGGATCGACCATATCGACGCTATGGACAAGTTGAAACGTGGTATTTCCCTCCGTTCTTACGCCAACGAAGATCCTATCAATGCCTTCAAGAAAGAAGGGCATGAAATGTTCGAGGAAATGACAGAGGCTATTCAGAACGAAACCGCAAGAATTTTACTCAAACTTAAAGTCAATATCGACAGAATGCCCGCTAAAGAGGTGGAAAGAAAGACTTACAATATGGCGCAAAGCAATCTTCCCCCGCAGGGCGGTCAGGTAAGAGCGGAAAAGGTTCCCGGAAGAAACGACCCCTGCCCCTGCGGTAGCGGCAAAAAGTACAAAAACTGCTGCGGAAGATAAAGGGCTTTCTTTGGGCGCAATAGTTTCGCCGGAGAAAAGAGAAGCGTGAAGAGAAGCGGATTTAGATTATTCCGTCATTGCGAGGCAATTTATTGCCGTGGCAATCCAGACGTTCGCTTGCAAACTTATATAATAACTTAAATCCACAACTCCACACTCAAAACTTGTAAAAGCCCGCCTATAGGTCGGTTATCAAAGGTTTTTGTGCCTTTTTAGACCTTGTAAGAGGGACTTTTAAAACTGCAAAAACAAAAATTGCGACGGTGCTTTAAATGATAAGAACAGATTTATATTACGACAAATTCAAAGAACTACGGGGGATTTTGGACGAAGCCAAAAATTCCCTCGATATAGACAACTCAAAAATCGAACTTAAAAAAATAGAGGAACGCCAGCAGGACCCCGAGGTTTGGAATAACCTCGAACTTTCCACGGAATTAGCTCGAAAAGCGCAGTCTTATAGAAAGAAAATCGAACTTGTGGAAAAGACTTACAAGATATTAAGCGACGCCGAAGAAATGGTCAATCTCGCCGCCGAAGAGGACGACGATTCCTTTTTGCCCGAGGTTGACGAGGAACTGAAAAGCGCGGAAAAGGAAATCGAGGAATTAAGACTCCGCACCCTTTTAAAAGGCAAGTACGACGACCTTAACGCAATACTTACTCTGCACGCGGGTGCTGGCGGAACGGAGGCTTGCGACTGGACGGAAATGCTTTACCGTATGTACATTTGCTATGCCGAAAAGCACGGATATAAGCTTACCGAACTTGACAGGCTTGCAGGCGACGATGCAGGACTTAAAAGCGTAAGTTTCAAAATCGAAGGCGAAAACGCTTACGGATATCTTAAAGCGGAAAAAGGGGTTCACAGGCTTGTAAGAATTTCCCCCTTTGACGCAAACGCAAGGCGGCACACCTCTTTTGCTTCACTTGAAGTAATGCCTGAAATCGACAATTCCGACGAAATACAAATAAGACCCGAAGATTTGAAGGTGGACACTTACCGTTCTTCGGGCGCAGGCGGACAACACATTAACAAAACAGAGTCGGCTATAAGGATAACCCATATTCCTACGGGCATTATCGTTGCCTGTCAAAATGAAAGAAGTCAGGTGCAGAACCGTGAGCAGGCAATGCGCATGCTTATGAGTAAGCTCGTGGAACTTCGTGAAAGCGAAAGGCTTCAGGAAGCGCAGGAAATTAAGGGCGATATCAAAAAAATCGAGTTTGGAAGTCAGATAAGAAGTTACGTTTTCTGCCCCTATACCTTGGTTAAAGACCACCGCACGGGCTGCGAAACGGGTAACATTCAGGCTGTTATGGACGGCGATCTGGATAACTTTATCGTGGAATATCTAAAAAGAAGTTAGTTAGCCGGTGGTTGCTTTCAGCTCCCTTTGCTACGTATAGAGCCGATTGAAAATTTGTGATAATCGACCTATATGGGCACTTTTTGTGAATTTAGAGCATGGAATTGCGGATTCAAAAATTATTGAAATTCGCTAAATAGATATTATGAATTACTTTGAACGGGTTAAAAGTAGACCCTTAAAAAAAGCTCCCGTGATTTTGGGAATAGAATCTTCCTGCGACGAAACCGCGGCGGCGGTCGTTAAAGGCGGACGGGAAATTTTATCAAACGTTATATTAAGTTCGGCAACCGAACAGGCAAAATACGGCGGCGTGGTGCCGGAAATCGCTTCAAGGGCGCACACCGAAGCCGTTTCCCAAAGCGTAAGGCAGGCGGTAAAGGACGCTGACATTACCCTTTCGGATATCGACGCAGTTGCCGTAACCTACGGGGCGGGGCTTTTGGGCGCACTGTTAGTTGGCGTGTCATATGCAAAATCCCTTGCGTATGCGCTCGGCGTGCCGCTTCTTCCCGTAAGTCATATAAGAGGGCATATGGCGGCGTGCTATCTTGCGGATAAAAATCTTGAGCCGCCATTTATCGGACTTTTGACTTCGGGCGGGCATACCGCAATATGCTTAGTTAAAAGTTACACCGAAATGGAAGTTTTGGGTTCCACCCTCGACGATGCAGTAGGTGAAGCACTTGACAAAGTCGCGCGCGTTTTAGGGCTTCCTTATCCCGGCGGACCTAACGTTGAAAGGCTTGCAAAAGAGGGAACCTATAATATAACCCTTCCCAAAATGCTGAAAAATTCCGACGGCTACGATTTTTCTTACAGCGGACTGAAAACTGCGGTTATAAATTACGTGCATACGAAAGAGCAAAAAGGGGAAGAAGTCAATAAAGCCGACCTTGCTTGTTCCTTCCAATCTGCGGCAATAGACGTACTTTGCGACAAGGCCATAAAGGCGGCGGAAGCGTACTCTATCCCAACCATTGCGGTTGGCGGCGGGGTTGCGGCAAACGGCTATTTTAGGGAACAACTAACTAAAAAGTGCCTCTATAGGTCGATTAACGCCATTTTTCCGCCTAAAATTTTGTGTACGGATAACGCTTGCATGATAGCGGCGGAAGGTTATATTAGGTATATAAACCGTGATTTTGCAGACCTTACCCTTAACGCTTCCGCACAGGTGAAAATCTGCTGACATTAACATATGCCGATATTTGCAAGTGAACTATCGAAACAAAAAAGTTAGTGCTTTCATAATATATTTGTGTCTTGATAATTGGAGATTTTATGAAGTTTACTTTAAATTACGACAAACAATTTATGCCTTTAAGCGAAGAACTTAAGGCGTTTAGAAAAGAAGTTGAGAATGCGGAAAACCTTACCGCAAGCTTTGTGATAGAAAGAAACGGCGGTTTTAACTATGCCTTTTCCGAAAAGATTTTTGCTGACGAAAGTATGGCAATGCGTAACTACCGCATTATAGAGCGGCTTATTAAGTCCGCACTGTGGATTGCGGGTGGCTACAAAATTTACGTTTGCGGGCCGGAATACCTTTATAATCTTATAAAAGACGATTATTCCGCAAACGGAAAACGCAAGTTTGACTACGATTTTATGTCCGGCGTTTACGAAAAGCCTTTCGAGGTTATTCGTGTGTCAAAGAAGGACCTTCCCGAAAGTAGGAAATGCTCCTTGGATATAGGCGGACATTTGGAAGGGTGCAGAATCGGCTTTGACGCAGGCGGAAGCGACCGCAAAGTCAGTGCCGTTATCGACGGCAAGGTGGTTTACAGTGAAGAGGTTGTTTGGAACCCCAAACTTTCCACCGATTGGCGCTATCAGTACGACGGAATAATGGACTCCATGAAGCGAGCTAGCTCGAAGATGCCGCGTGTGGACGCAATCGGCGTATCGAGTGCCGGCGTTTACGTTGACGATAAAATTATGGTTGCTTCGCTGTTTATTAAAATCCCGAAAGAGGATTATGAAGCGCACGTTAAAAATATGTATAAAGATATTGGTCGTGAAATGGGTGCTCCTATAAAGGTTGCAAACGACGGCGACGTTACCGCTTTGGCAGGGGCAATTAACCTTAAATCTAACTGCGTGTTGGGTATCGCTATGGGTACGAGCGAGGCGGGCGGCTACATAAACGAGGACGGAAACCTTAACGATTGGCTTAGCGAACTTGCATTCGTTCCCGTGGATATGAACGAAAACGCCATGGTTGACGAATGGTCGGGCGATGTTGGCGTAGGCGTAAAATATTTCTCGCAGGACGGTATTATTAAACTTGCGGGTTTGGCGGGTGTTACTTTCGAAGAAGGGCTTACACCTGCGCAAAAACTTGTGGTGGTTCAGAAGATGTTAGCGGACGGTAGCGAGGTCGCTGAAAAGATTTACGAGGACGTAGGTATCTATCTCGGTTACGCCATCGCTTACTATTCGGAATTTTACAAGATCAAAAATCTGCTTCTACTCGGCAGGGTTACAAGCGGCCGTGGCGGCAGTATTATTATGGAAACCGCCCAAAAGGTGCTTAAAGAGGAATACCCATTATATAAAGATATTAAAATTTCCTTGCCCGACGAGGAATTTAAGCGTGTGGGCCAAAGCATAGCCGCAGCGTCGCTTACTAAAATCGACTGAATTTAGGTATGTAATTTTTAGACTTTAAACCTATTATCTAAAACTATGAAAGAATTTGTTTTGGCAAGCGCATCACCGCGAAGACGTGAACTTCTATTAAAGGAAGGTTATAGTTTCAGAGTGGTGCCGTCGCTTCTTCCCGAAAATGAAAATCACAATCTGCCGCCCGAAGAATACGTTGAGCGGCTTGCCGAAAGCAAGGCAAAAGAGGTATTTTTCCGCGTGAAAACCCTTTGTCTGGCGGCGGACACGGTTGTGGTTTTGGACGGCAAAATTTTGGAAAAACCCGCCAATAAGCCCGAAAACGCACTGTTTTTAAAAAAATTGTCCAATAGATCACACTTCGTTTTTACAGGCTATGCTATCTATGACGGAAGCAAAATGATAACGGGCTACGTTAAAACAGAAGTTGTGTTTAATGACCTTTCCGACGACCTTATAAACGATTACGTCGAAAAGGGGCTTGGGCTTGACAAGGCGGGCGGATACGGGATTCAAAACGACTATCCGCTTGTAAAAGAATATATCGGAAGTTACACAAACGTCATAGGGCTTCCTATGGAAAAAATAAACGAGTTACTTAAGGAGTTATTATGAGTAGCAATACAGTTGCCATCGACATAGGCTCGTCAAACACGGGGATATATCAGGTAGGCGCAAACGTCGTTTTGTTTGAGCCCAGCCTCGTTGCTTTTTCGACGGACGAAAACACCGTCAGAGAGGTTGGCTTCGAGGCAAAAAAACTGGTCGGAAGAACCACGGGAAGCACCGTTGTGGTTGCGCCTGTTTTCGAAGCGCAGATAAGCGACGAAAAGGCTTGCACCGCCATGCTTAACAGGTTTTTGAACAAAATCACCGTAAAACGTTTTTCTTCAAGACCCTCCGTTATTTTTTCCGTGCCCTGCGGGTATAAGCCAGAACAGATTAAAACCGCAGAAAGGGTTTTGCGTGATTCGGGCGTTTCAGATTACGTTTTCGTGGAATCGCCTGTACTTACGGCGTTAGGGCTTGGACTTCCGATGACCGATTCTTCACCTGCGTTTATCGTGGATATGGGCGGCGGCGCAACTCAAATTTCCGCAGTTTCGCTTGACGGAATTATTTGCGGGCTTACCGTAAACATGGGCGGCATGAGCATTGACGCTATGATTATGAGTTTTATCCGTGAACGCTACGGTATAAGAATCGGCTCTTTAACGGCGGAAGCGGTTAAGCAAAAAATAGGCTCTCTTATAGAAAACGATATGACGACCATGGTGGTAAGCGGGCAGTCCGTGGATACCGGCAGGCCGCATTCCATAAGGCTTTCTTCGGAGGACTTGAAGGAACCCATCAGAACTTTCTTTGATAAAATCTTTCAGATTACGGGCATGGTTTTGTCAAAACTCCCTGCAGAGGTTTCTGCGGACGTTCGTAAAAGCGGAATTTATTTTTCCGGCGGCGTTTCCAAAACACCGGGGTTAGAAGAATACTTCCGTGAAAAGATGAACATGCGTGCAAACGTCTTCGGGGACGCTCAGGTCGCTGCAATTTTGGGCGGCGGCATCATTGCCGAAAACAAGGAACTTCTTAAAAAATTAAGAATAAACAAAAGGTAATTTTGCCTTTTGTTTGGAATAAGGTTTAAGACTAAAAGTCCGCCTATAGGTCGGTTTTCGGCTGATTTTGGGCGGAAATGTTTCATAAATATAACAAAAACGCACCTTGAAAGTAATAACTTTCGGGGTGCGTTTAAAGTTTAAATTAAAATTAGTTGTTGCTACCTTCTGTATCGCAAAGGTTAGCGGTTTCGTTTAATTGCACGCTATTGTTGTCGGCAAAATTTTTGAATTCTTCCATTTTTTTGATTGCCTCGCCGAAAAGGTGATTTCTTTCCGGGTGATAGATTGCAGATAACATTCTGTCCTTTGCAAACGGAATATCCTTTTTTATATAGGCGATAAGTTCCTTTACGTATTGGCGTTTTGTGTGTTTATCCGCAGGGCAGGGGTTATGGATTATCGGAAGGTCTTTAGAATAAGAAGTGATGTCCTTTTCTTCGATATAAATCATGGGGCGAATTACGGTAACTTCGCTACGGGATAAAAAGGTTACCGGTTCGAAAGTGGAAAATCTGCCTTCGAAAATCATCGATAAAAAGAAGGTCTCCACCAGGTCGTCCGCATGGTGGCCGAGGGCAAGTTTATTGCAGCCCAGCTTTTTGGCAACCGTATTTAATGCGCCGCGCCTTAGTTTACTGCATAAACTGCAAGGATTTTTTTCCTTTCTTATATTAAACAAAATTTCGCCGATGTCGGTTTTTTCGGTAACGTATTCCACTGCTAAATCTCGGCAATAATTTTCCATAGC
Organism: uncultured Clostridia bacterium; assembly: GCA_958419945.1. GTDB lineage: Bacteria > Bacillota > Clostridia > Christensenellales > Borkfalkiaceae > UBA4636. The sequence goes on from CATZIC010000032.1 coordinate 17,881, forward strand.
CGAAACTTCATTTTCATCGCAATTTAGGCCCATGTCTATACGGATAGCGACGACGGAAAACTTTTTCGGATAGAAAATGCGAAGTTTTGCTAAAAGAGTCAAAAGGGTAACGCTGTCCTTTCCGCCGGAAAGACCGACTGCTATACGGTCTCCTTCCTCGATCATATGAAAATCTTCAACCGCACGTCTTAAAGGGGATAAAAGTTGTTGGGTAGTCATAATTTTTTACCTTTTTATATAAACCTTTGCAAATAACAAAAACCTGTGATATAATAATCTAAACCGAGGTTTTATTTTTTACAGTTACAATAATATAATATTTTCGATTAAAAATCAATTTTTTGGGGCTAAAGTGGCAGATATAGTTGTTGAATTTTTACAGTCGGGCATTAAAAACCCGTATATACTTACTATTTTAGTGGCAATGTTTCCGCTTATCGAACTTAAAGGCGCAATTCCTATCGGGCTCAAACTCGGGCTTAAACTTATAGATAGCGCACTTTTGTCGTACGTCGGTTCAACTTTAATAGTTATTCCAATATTTTTTCTTTTAATTTACGTCTTTAAGCTGTTAAAAAAGATACCGCTTGTTAAAAAACTTGTCTATAAGCTTGAAGCAATGTTCGAAAAAAAAGCGGAAAAAATAGCGAAAAAGTCGGACGGTAAGACCGAAGAGGTTAAACGAAGATTTTTAATGACCGCACTTTTTATATTCGTTGCGGTTCCGCTTCCCTTAACAGGTGTGTGGACGGGCGCCGCCATTGCGGTATTTTTGAATATGAGCTTTAAAGATTCCATACTGCCGCTTGCGCTTGGTAATTTTACCGCAGGAAGTTTTATAACGCTTATAACTTTTTTATTTGAAGATTACGTGGATATAATTATTACCTGTATGCTTATTTTGGCAATTATAATGCTTGTGGTTTTGATTGTGAAAATTGCCCTTTCAAAACCGGAAAAGGCGGAGCCTTAAAATATAAATAATGCCGATAGCGGGCTTATAGCCCCACTTTTTACAGCTTTTTACTAAAATGAAAACAAATTACGATATTGAATTTCAAAATTACATAGACAAAATAGACGGTAAAAGGCAAAAACTTTTACTGCACGCTTGCTGTGCGCCCTGTTCATCCAGCGTTTTAGAAAGGGTTACGCCCTATTTTGACGTAACTTTGTTTTTCTATAACCCGAATATTACGGATAAAACGGAGTACGATTACAGACTTTCCGAACTTTACCGCTTTGTATCCACCGTTTACGGAGATAAAGTTAAGATTATAGAAGGGGAATATTCCCCCGAAAGGTTTTACGGATTTACAAAAGGAAAAGAGGATTTGCCCGAAGGGGGAGAGCGTTGTTTTTGCTGCTATAATGAAAGGCTTTTTAAAACTGCGGAAATGGCAAAAGTGGGTCTATATGACTGTTATTGCACAACTTTATCTGTAAGTCCTTACAAAAATGCAGAAAAATTAAACCTTATCGGACAGGAAATTTCTAAAAAAATAGGGGTTACTTATTTACCGGCCGACTTCAAAAAAAGACAAGGGTACGTCAGGTCTATAGAACTTTCAAAAGAATATGGACTATACAGGCAGAATTATTGCGGATGCGAATTTTCACGCAAAATGGCGAATGACAGATAAATTTACGGCGGTTTGGGTTTATTCCTTTACAAACCGCCTTTTTTATTATAAAATATATATAGTATGCTAATAATCAAAGAAATTGAAAAAAACGGCATAGGCGAGGAAATCGGACTTGAAGTGGGCGACGCAATCCTGAAATTCGACGGGCACGAAGTCGTTGATATTCTCGACTATCTATATTACGACGCAAAAGAAAGTTTTAAAATGACCATCGGAACCCGAGGACAAGAGGTGGAGTGCGAAATCGAAAAGGACGACGACGAAACTTTGGGACTTACCTTTTGTTCGGACGGGCTGGAAATGCGGCTTTGCAGAAACAACTGCATTTTCTGCTTCGTTCAGCAGCTTCCCAAAGGATTACGTGAAAGCCTGTACGTAAAAGACGACGATTACCGCCAAAGTTTTTTGTGCGGAAACTACGTTACTTTGACAAACGTCAGCGACTTCGATATCGAAAGAATAATAAGGTTGCACCTTTCCCCCCTTTATATTTCCGTGCACACACTTTATAAAGATCAGCGAAGCAAAATGCTCAACAATCGTTTTGCGGACAGGCTTTACGATATGATAAGGACGCTTACGGAAGGCGGTATCGAGATCCATGCGCAGATAGTGCTTGTAAAAGGTGTGAACGACGGCGTAGCGTTAGAGGAAACTTGCGCTTTGCTTGCGCCAATTAAAAATATAAAAACCCTTGCGGTCGTTCCTTGCGGAATATCGGGGCACAGAGAGGGGCTTACGAAAATCGAAGATATAGACGGAGAATACGCTAAAAACCTTATTCACCAGGTGGAAGAACTCAATAAAAAATTCGGGCGGAATTTTATATTTGCGGCGGACGATTTTTACGTTCGTGCAAAATTGCCTTTTCCCAAATACGAGGTGTACGGCAACTTCGATCAGATAGAAAACGGCGTGGGAATGTTCACTTCCTTTATGCACGACTATAACGAAGTATGCCAAAAAACGACCTATAGGCACACTTTTTTGATTGTAACGGGTGTTGCCGCCAGGCCGTTTATAGAAGAATACGCAAAAAAAACAGAAGAACTTGTGGAAGGACTTAAGGTGTACGTTATAGCGCCTGTAAATAAATTTTTCGGACCGACCATTACCGCCGCAGGACTTTTAACGGGCGGGGACGTATCCGAGGCGATACTTAACTTTGACAAGGAATTCGATGAAGTCGTGCTTCCCAAAAACATGATGAAGGAAACGGAAAACGTTTTCCTTGACGGCATGACTTTGGAAACTTTACAGAAAATTACGGGTAAGCCCGTTAAACTTGCGGACGTATCGGGAAACCACTTTTTTAACGTCTTAGCGGGTAAGGAGTAATTATGAAACCTATTATTGCAATCGTAGGAAGACCAAACGTCGGAAAATCCACATTTTTCAATAAAATAACGGGCACGAAAATCGCTATCGTAGAGGACAAGCCCGGGGTTACGAGAGACAGAATTTACTGCGACGCCGAATGGTGCGGATATAATTTTACTCTCGTTGATACCGGCGGGATTGAACTTAAAAGCGAGGACGAAATGTGGACGCATATAAAGACTCAGGCGGAAATCGCTATAGAAACCGCAGACGTAATAATCTTTATGTGCAGTGCAAAAGACGGCATTACTTCCGCCGATAGGGACGTTGCGGACAAACTTCGCCGTTCCAAAAAGCCCATAGTTTTGGTGGTAAATAAACTTGATAACTATAAGAAAGAGGACCTTTTCGAATTTTACGAACTGGGCCTTGACGAGCCGTACGGAATTTCCGCAGAGCAGTCCAAAGGTTTTGGGGATTGCTTGGACAAAGTGTGTAACTATATTTCCAAAATCGAGGAAGAAGACGAAAGCGACGTTATTAAAATCGCAGTCGTGGGCAAGCCTAACGCAGGAAAGTCAAGCCTTGTAAACGCCATTTTGGGGTATGACAGGACCATAGTTTCGGATATTTCCGGCACGACGAGGGACGCTATCGACACGCCGTTTGAAGTGGACGGACAAAAATACAAGATTATCGATACTGCGGGAATCCGCAAGAAAAAGGCGGTTGACGAAGATATCGAGTATTACTCGGTGGTAAGAGCTTTAGGTGCGGTACGCCGTGCGGACGTTAGCCTTCTCGTGGTGGATAGTACTGCGGGACTTACCGAACAGGACGTTAAGATTGCTGGCTATATCCACGAACAGTGCAAGCCTTCCGTTATCGTTATGAATAAGTGGGACGCAGTGGATAAAGACGCCTATACGGTAGAAAAATTTAAAAATAAACTCGACTGCGACCTTGCGTTTATGGATTACTATAAAGCGGTGTTTATTTCCGCCAAAACCGGTCAAAGGCTATACAAGGTGCTTGAAACGGCTACGGAATCACTTGATAACGCAAAAAGAAGGATTACGACGGGAACCCTTAACGACGTTTTAAACGACGCCGTAAGAATGAACGAACCGCCTTCCTTCCACGGCAGAAGACTCAAAATATATTACAGCGTTCAGGATGGTATTTGCCCGCCCACTTTCGTGATTTTCGTAAACGACTCCACGCTGGTACATTTTTCGTACAAGCGTTACATAGAAAACGTTATAAGAAAAGCCTTTGACTTTTCAGGCACTCCGATAAGAATAATTTTCAGAGAGAAAAACGAGGAGTAAGATGAATTTTCAATCGTTGTGGTGGTCTTTCGCCCTTTTGATAGTGGGGTCATACCTATATGGCAGCGTTAATAACGCCATAATTTTAACCCGCTTTATGGGGAAAGACATCAGAAAAATGGGAAGCGGTAACCCCGGAACCATGAACGTCAGCAGAACTTTAGGCTTAAAGACGGCGGTTTTGGTTCTTTTGTTGGATATTTTAAAAGGGGTTGTGCCGACGCTTATTGCGACCTTCGCCTTCGGGGATTGGCTTTTTGAGTATTCAACTTTGCCCGTTTCCGTAATGGCCAAGTACATGGCGGGCTTTTTTGCCGTGCTTGGGCATATCTTTCCTTGCTACTACAAGTTTAAAGGCGGAAAGGGTATTGCAACGACGATAGGCGTATTTTTGGTGTGCAATACTTTGGTCGGCGTAATTTTCGCCATCGTTGCGCTTGCCTTTATCCTCGTTACGGGCATAGGGTCTATGGGTTCCTTTTTGGCGACCACTCCGCCCGCAATTTTTGCGA
>CATZIC010000033.1 GCA_958419945.1 uncultured Clostridia bacterium
GTTCGGGCAGAATTTACACCGTAACCATAGCTGACGACGGCGTTGCTACCATAACCGAACAAGTAGAAGAATAATTTACTTAAAAATCAGCACCGAGGGTGAAAGCCCTCGGTGCATTTTTCGTGCTTTTTTATTTTGAAGTGAAAAGCGTTTATTTGTAAAATCGGCAGGGGAATAATTTGTCGGTACGACCTCTTTTTTCGTGTGCATTCGGTGAGTTTTTTTGATTTTATAGTCGGCGGCGGATAAAACGGCGTTTTCTGCCGCTTTATTCAGGTGTGAAAATTTTGAAAATTACTTCCCTCAAAAATTCCTTTTAGTAGTTCTTACTACTAAATTTCACTTTCAAAGGGGTTTAAAATGGAAAAAATTTCCAAGCCATTACTTTTTCGGAAAAATAAAATGTGAAGAATGGGTGAATTATAATTATATATAATAATACTTATAGTATAGTTGTGAAAAACATAGTTTATTTGTTTTACAATTTTATTTTTTTGTTGTAAAATAATAAAGCATAATATTGACAGGGGCTTACTATGCACTTTTTTAGGAAAGTAAATTCCGTCCGCCGATTATAAGTTGCGGCAGGGATTTATCCATTAAAGGCCCACTTAACAAAGATAAACTTTTTTAAGCACTTATAAAGGAACTTGATATGTTAAAGCTCAAAAAATTATTACCGAAGATGTTATCACTCGCACTTATCCTGACGATGGCCATAGCCATCTTCTCGGAAGTGCCCGAAAAAAAGGCTAAAGCCGAATATCTTCCTCAACAAGAAATTACGAAACTCGACCTCGCTATTGACACGGGGGTGGAGTCCTTTTTCGATGATTCCGTAGTTTACAAACTACCGTCCCAAGTTAAAGATAACGACGATATTTCCGTTATCGTGGAAATGAACGTCGACGGTATGCTGGATTCTTACAATAAAAATGCAACAAGCGGCAGCGTATACGACTACTTTAATCAAAAAGAGGGCAGACAAACCGCTAACGCAATTCAAAGGGAAAGAAACAAACTTTTGAGAATGCTCAAAAATTCCGGCATTCCTTACGTTCTCGGCGAAACCTACGAAACCTTATTCGGCGGCTTCGAAGTAACCGTTAAGGCAAAGGATTTCGAAAGGCTTAACAATCTTCTCGATTCCCACGCAACGTTAATGGTCGGCGAAGTTTACAATCCTTGCGAATCGGTCGTTGTCAAAAACTTGGTTGACGTTTACGAAACCGGTATTTTCGACAGTTCTTCCTGTGAATACCAGGGCGACGGCGTAGTTGTTGCAGTACTTGACACGGGTCTTGACTACACGCACACCGCTTTCGAATCTTCCGAAGATCATTTCATTACGGAAACCGAAAAGTTTACGCTTGACACCGTTTCTCAGGTAATAGACGATACGGTTGCGTCAACCTTAACCCGTGGTCTTGCCGCAGAGGACGTATACCTTAACAGAAAGGTACCGTTTGCTTACGACTACGGCGACAAGGATCCGGACGTTCTTCCTATAAACTCCGAACACGGAACCCACGTTGCAGGTATTATCGCAGGTAAGGACGACACCATTACGGGTGTTGCCCCCAACGCACAACTTGCAATAATGAAGGTTTTCTCGGATACCCAAACGGGCGCTAAGACGAGCTGGATTTTGGCAGCCCTTGAAGACTGCGTTACTTTAGGCGTTGACGTTATTAACATGTCCCTCGGTACGAGCTGCGGCTTCACGAGAGAGGTTGACAAGGAAAACGTAAACAAAATTTACGACAAGATTCACGAACAGGGAATCTCCCTTATAGCCGCTGCGTCAAACGACTATAACGCAACTTTCGGCTCCGATAAAAACGGTAGTAACGGTCTTACTTCTAACCCCGACTCTGGTACGGTTGGTTCTCCTTCTACTTACGATGGTCCTTTATCGGTTGCATCGGTAGACGGCGTTGAAACACCTTATCTTCTTCATGACGGCGATATAATTTACTTCACCGAAGCGTCTACGAGCGACGCCGAACAGAAAAAGAGTTTCGTAAACGATATTCTTAAAGAGGTCGGCGACGTAGACAGTTACGACTTTCCTTACGTAACGATCCCCGGTATCGGTAAAGCCTCCGACTATTCCGAAGATTCTTATGCGGGCAAGATAGTTCTTGTAAAAAGAGGTGTCAGCACATTCGAAGACAAGGTGAGAATCGCTTTGAAGGAAAAGGGTGCGGCAGGCATAATCATTTACAACAACGTTTCCGGTACCATATCGATGTCAGTCGGTGCGGATATCGGTGCTGTCTGCTCGATTTCTCAGGACGAAGGCGAAAAACTTGCAAAAGCCTCCACGGGTACTATTACCGTTTCCAAAAAGAACACCGCAGGTCCTTTTATGTCCGACTTCTCTTCATGGGGTCCGACTTCCGACCTTAAGATAAAACCGGAAATCACTTCCCACGGCGGCGAAATTTTATCTGCCGTTCCGGGACAGGGATATGAAAGACTTTCCGGTACGTCAATGGCTGCGCCTAACCAGGCAGGTGCGGCTGCACTTATCCGTCAGTACGTAATTTACAGCGGAACTTTCGGTGAAAACTTAACAGGTAAAACCGTCAACTCCTTAGTAAACAAACTTATGATGTCCACTGCGGATATCGTTATGAATAAAAACGGCCTTCCTTACGCTGTAAGAAAGCAGGGCGCAGGCCTCATCAACATTAACAAAGCGACAACGACCGCATCTTACGTTACCACTTACGATAAAGAGGGTAACGCAATGGATAAAACCAAACTCGAACTCGGCGACGATAAGGCGAGAAAGGGTGTTTACGAAATGACTTTCGATATCACGAACATTAGCGGATCCGAAGTCAGCTATGCCCTCGACGCCATTATGATGACGGAAGGCGTAAGTCCTACTTACACCGGACACGACGATACGACCGTAACTATGGACGGATACCTTCTCGAAGGCACGACACTTTCCGTTACTTCGGTTGAAGGCGGCTCGAAAGATGGTAACAACGTTAAAGTTTCCGCAGGTCAAACCGCAAAGGTAACCGTAAAGGTAACCCTTTCCGAAGAAGATAAGCAGTATATTGCGGACTCCTTCGAACACGGCATGTACGTTGAAGGTTTCATTACCATGGAAGCGCTTTCCGGTACTGAATTAAGCATGAACGTTCCCGTACTCGCTTTCTTCGGTGATTGGACGGAAGCTCCTATTTTCGACGAAGAATATTACGACACACATAAAGACGAACTTAACGACGGTCTTGACGATAACGACAAACTTATGGCGGACGCCTATGCAACGAGAGTTATCGGCGGACTTTATAGCGACTATATCAGCACGCTTGGTACCTACTATTTCGTACAGGATCCGAAGGCCGTTAAGATCCCCGCAAGCAAGGAACATATTTCTTTGTCCAACCAAACGGGGGACAGCAACTGGACGGTTAACACAATAAGAAGCATCAACGCAGGACTTTTGCGTAACGCAAAACAGGTTGATATTACCATTACGGAAGACGCAACCGGCAGAGTGATTTTCAAGAGGACGGAATACAACCAAATGAAATCATTCAGCCAAGGCAACACCATTTACGCTTCTTCAATCGATACCGAATTCAGTGTACTCGAACACAATCTTAAAAACAACACCAAATATACCGTTAAGGTGGAAGCGTACATCGACTACGGAACTCACGAAGATCAGAAAAACGTAAGAAACACTTTCGAATTCCCCGTTTACATTGACTTCGAAGCGCCCGTAATCACCGACGTTAACTACCGCACGGAATACGACAGAAGCACCAAAAAGACCAAACTTTATGCGGATATCTACGTTTACGATAACCATTACGCAATGGGTATGCAGATAGGTCAGATAACCCGTGCCGAAGATCCGCAGTACCTGTTCTCAATCAGCTCCTTCGGTAAATACGTAACCCCCGTGTACTCCACGTTTAACTCTACTTCCTTAGTTACGGTAGAACTTACCGACTACGTTTCTCAGATTAAGAATTCCGTAGGCGCAAGATATCTCACCGACGGCACAGTGGACGTAGTGGAAAACACCAACACCTACACGGTAACCTGTTACGACTACGCAATGAACTCCGCAACTTACGAACTTCAACTTCCCGACGAAGTTAAGGCAATGTATTTTTCGGAAGACACCATAAAGTTAAGTCCTAACGAAACGAAGACAATTTCTTCACTTCTTAATATTTATCCCTCTTCAAGCTGGATTGAAACTTTGAGTTTCACAAGCTCCGACGATAACGTTTGCGACGTAGTAAATCAGACTATTATTGCAAAAACTTCCGGTACCGCTACCGTTACCGCAACCGGTAAAGACAAAGACGGTAACTCGGTTTCCGCCAGTGTTGATGTAGTGGTTCTTTCCGAAGGGGACGAAGGTTACGTCGGAGGATACACGGTACCTTCCGTAAACAAATTCACACTTACTGGCTATAAAACCAACAAAGCATATTACGGTCTTTCCTCCGATGAAAGAGAGATAGGCTTTACCGACGGAGAATACTCGTTCGGTGGCGATTATACGCTGTCAATGTATCCTTCCGAAAGCGTAACCCTTAAATATCTCCTCGATTCTTACTTCCCCGAAAACACCGAAGTAAGGTTCTCGGTAGGTAACGAAAAAATCGCTACCATTGACGAAAACGGCACTATAGTCGCAAAGGCAAAAGGCAATACCAACGTAATGGTAAACATTTACTTTGACGGCAAATCCACGTTGTTCTCGCAACGTGTGGCAATTACCGTAAAAGACCCGTTCAAGATTACGGCAATTTACCTTAACAGCTATAAGGGACTCGGCGGAGAGGTAATTATCCCTGACGACAGAGGTATTACCACCATTTACGAATATGCTTTCTCAAACTATGAATACGTTGATAAGGATCCCGAAGTCGATATCATCAATGAGGAAGATCCTCTCCTTATAAAGCCGCAGTTCATAGGCGAGAACACGATAACCAAAGTCGTTATCCCCGAAGGCGTAACCGATATTAACTCCTATGCGTTTGCAAACCTTACCGCACTTGAAGAAGTAGTTCTTCCTTCTACCTTGACAAGAATAGGGGTCGGCGCATTCTATAACTGCACCAAACTTAAGAAAATCAACCTTGAAAACGCTAAATTCATAAACGAAAGGGCCTTCTATAATTGCCCCCTCGAAGAAATCAACCTTTCAAGCGTTGTTTCAATCGGTAACTACACATTCGAAAATTGTAAGTTAAACTACGTTTCGCTACCGACCACTTCACAGTCTCTTGGTATCGGCGCATTCTACAATAACGACGCACTTGTCGACGTACAGTTTGCTGCGGATAAGATTAAAATCGGTTCCAACGCATTCGCTAACTGCGACAACCTCGAATCCATCAACATTAACGCAGCAGTTGTTTCTTCATATGCGTTCGCTAACTGCGGAAAACTTTCCGACGTAACACTCGGTAAAGACGTTGCAGTCATCGGCGAATACGCATTTGCGGGAACCAAAGTTGCAAAATTCAAAATAAACAGTCTTAACCCGACCTTAACCCTCGGTAACGACGGCGCAATAATCTACGAAGAAACCGCAGGCGGCAAAGAACTCGTTTTGGTTGCACCTCAGTATGGCGGACGCTTTATCGGCGGAAAGGCAAACGTTATCGAAACGGATGCTACTTCCATCGCGGTAGGCGCGTTTGCGGGCAACGTCAGAGTGTTCAGGATTGTGGCAAACAACGTAAAGACCATTGCAAACTATGCGTTTGCACAGTGTTCTAACTTAGGCGAAGTTTCTTTGAACGACGCAACCACGATAGGCGATTACGCCTTCTTCGGCGACGTAAACTTAAAAGTTTCACCCAATCTTAGTAACCTCAAAAAGGTCGGTAAATACGCATTCTACGCAACCTTTATTAAGGAATTAACACTTCCCGATAACTGCGTGGTAGATAATTACGCTTTTGCATTTATGCCGGAACTCAAAACCGTAACGGTAGGCAACAACGTAACGATAGGCGAAGGCGCTTTCTACTGCCCGCTTGACGATAACACTTACGAAAGCACGGGAAGCTTCGATTATTACCAGCAGTATGACTACGTGGTAAAAGACGATCAGGGTAACGTTTTGGAAACATACGCTTACTATCGCTACGTAGCTGAGGCAAGTTCAATATCGAAACTCGAAACCTTAACAATCGGCGACAACGTTACAATCGGACTTGCCGCATTTGCAAACAACATCAACCTTAAAAACCTTACTTTCGGACAGGACGTAGTTATCGGTGAGAGAGCATTCTTCAACGATACCGCACTTGAAACCGTTGACTTTACGACCGTTAAGTCCATAGGCGATTACGCTTTCTCCGGCTTAAGAATGAACGACTTCTGGCTCAGTAAGAGCGTTTGGCGTCCCGCTTACGAAATGCAGTATATCGACGGCGAAGTCAGAATTACGGGTTATATGTACGCAAGTTACGCACCTCGTATTAAATCACTTAACCTCGAAAACGTCGAATATATCGGCAAAAATGCATTTGCATATAACGAAGCTTTGACCGAAGTCACTTTCAATCAAGCAATCACTTCCATATCGGAAGCCGCATTTGCATACTGTACGGGACTTAAGGAAATCAATCTTCCCGAAACGGTAACAAGCGTTGGCGATTACGCATTCGTAAAGACCTCTTTAACGGAAGCAAACCTCGAAAACGTAACCGAAATCGGCGAAGGCGCATTTGCAAGAACTTTATTAAAATCCGCTACGCTTCCCCAGGCCCCGACTACTATCGGCGATTTGGCGTTTGCTTACGCTTACGGGCTTGAAACCGTAGAAAATCTAAACTTTGTAACCCAAATCGGCGCTAACGCATTTAACAGCACCAAGCTAACTTCCGCTAACCTCGAAAACGCTGAAACTATCGGTGATTTGGCGTTTGAAAACTCCGCTTTGACAAGCGCTACTCTCGGCGAAAAACTCACCACTCTCGGCGAAAATCCGTTCAGCGGTTGTGAGATCGAAAGCTTTGGCAAAACGGTTGACGTCGAATTCGGCGGAAAGGTTATCGGACAGGAATTTATTGAAAACTACGACATTTCCGAAACCGTTTCGGTTTCAGACGGCGTAATTTATCAAAAACTTCCTAACGGACAGCTCGAACTCGTTTCCTTCCCGATGGCAAGTAAGCTCGGCACCTACACGGTCAAAGAAGGTACCGCAAGGATTTCCGCAAACGCATTTGCGGGTTCCAAACTTTCAAGCGTAGTACTTCCCACCACTTTGAAGTCGATAGGTCATAAAGCCTTCTACGGCATGGAAAACATTTCCGTAGTAACCTTCTTGGGACTTACCGCTCCTATTTTGGAAGAGGAATACGATGAAAGCGTTCTAACGTACAGCAACCTGCCTATAACCGGCAACATGGGTGCTCACGAAGGTATCGGCATTACCGATTACTACATGTGGAACGTAACGTCAAGGTTTAATAACTTCTACTTTGGCGCAAACTTCTCCGATTACGTAGGCCACGTAACCAAGAACATTACCATGGTTGCACCTTCAAACGGACAGTATTACGACACGTTTATCTTTAACAAGTATTTCAGCAGTTTCGCTAAAGGTTCACCCGCAAGAACGGAACAGACCAACGAAGTTATCAAACTTATCGACGCTATTCCCGAAAGCGTTTCCTTAGCGGCTGAAGAGGTGGTCCAAAAAGCAAGAGCGGCTTATGACGCACTTTCTTCCACCGAACAGAAGTCCCTAGTTACAAACTACACCAAACTTTCTCAAGCGGAATCCGTTCTTACCTACCTTAAAGGACAGGAAAAACCGCCTATAGAGCCGGAAAAACCTGTAGATACCAAGAAGCCTTTCACCGAAACACCTTACTTCGTCGCAATAATGACGGCTGCGGGCGTTATCCTCGGCTGCGGCATAGCAATTTTGGTTTACGTTATCTGGCAAAAGAAAAGGACTAAAAAGTCTTAATTCGCAATAACAAAAGGCTCCCGTCCCTTAACGGGGACGGGATGGCCTACACAGGAACCAATGTTCCGTATTTTAAAGGATTTAAACGAATAACAATGAAAAAATACAAAGTTATTTCAATCTTAATATTTGCAATGCTTTTATCCCTTGTTTTGGCAGGCTGTTCAGATAGTACTCTGCTTGACGATTACAAGAATCAGGGGAATACGGTTGCCATTACCTATGACGGCAACGGCGGAGACTTTATCGGAAGTCAGACGGTATCCATCGTCGATTTGTTAAATCCCGATAAATATACCAAAGACTCTAGCGGCTACGTACATATCAAACTTACCGAGCCTACCGCAAAACTTCGTCCTTCGGGCGGAAGCAAACCGGTTACGCTGTCTATGCAAGGGTATTTCTTTGCCGGTTGGTATAAAAACAGGGAGCTTAAAAAAGACGAGAACGGCAACGTTTTGGATTGGAACGGCAGAATTTTAGAGGAAATCGACGGCAACTACTACGTGAGAGATTCCGAAGATAAACCCGTGGGCTATCCCGCATGCGTTTCCTATTCCGACCGTTGGGATTTTGCATCCGACACCGTGGACGTAAAGGTTGACGAGGACAGAAACTTTTCCTTAACGCTTTACGCAGGTTGGGTTCCTTATTATGCTTTCGATTACTACTATGAAGAATCCGAAGGTAATTGGGTAAAATACGCCACCACGAGCTTCGACTATAAGACAACGAACGCAGAAGGTAGTACCACTTACGACCGTGATACAATGTTCATTCCGAAGTATAAAGACGGCGCAATGAACTATAAAATCCCTTATAACGACGGCAAAAACTACGACTTCCCGTCGAGGGACGGTTACACCTTCGAAGCCGCATATTCCGACGAGGCTTGTACACAGCAAATAACCGAATCTTTTGAGCATCAAGGCACGCTGAATTTAGAAACGGGAACATCTGTGAACAGCGTACAGAATATTTACGTTAAGTTTTTAGACGGTGTTATCTATAAAATCAACACAGCCGAAGAACTCAGTAAAAACGGCAACGCCAAAGGCATTTATTACATAGAGAACGATCTTGACTTCACAGGGGTTACCTGGCCAAACGCTTTGCAATATAACGCCTTTGAAGGCAAGTTTTACGGCAACGGCCACACGATAAGTAACCTAAGCGTCAAATTTAACTCAACAAGCGCAAGATGCGGCGGACTTTTCGGAAGTGTCGCTATAGGTGCCGTTATAGAAAATTTAACTATAGAAAATCTTACTTACGATTACGTTGCGACAGGCTATACAAGCGGCGGTGCTTACGGCTTAATCGCAGGGGATATAAATGATCAATCGACGGTAAGCATTAACCTTATAGGTGACCTTAACTTAAGGATAGGCAACGTTTCCTGGAACACTGCGGGCGCTTCCGCGTCGAAGATAAACGTAGTGGCAGGCGGTAATTTAGATGGTATTACTTGTGATAAAAGTGCCATAAAACTTACCCTTTACGGAAAGTTAATGTACGGCAGCAACCCGCCGGAATACACCTATAGCTATAAACCCGATACGGTAAGCGTCGATAACGATGGATACATAAACATTGAAGTCGGCGGCATCCATAAATACAATCAAGAAAACTACTTAATTCCAATTGGAGGACAAAATGAGTAAAAAGAAGATTATTACGATCGTAGCAAGCGCACTTGCGGTTGTTTTGATTGCAAGTATTACCTTGACTGCCGTTTTCTGCGGCGGCGGAGGAAAGGCGAAAGATACCATCACCTTAATGTGCGAAGAGTTAAGCGGTTTGTATAACCCCTTCTACGCAACATCCGGTGCGGATCAGGACGTTGTCGGCATGACACAAATCGGCATGCTTTCAACCGACAGTAACGGCGAAACCGTTGCGGGCGACGAATACGCAACCGTCGTTAAGGATTTTAGTATAGAAGAAAAGACGGACGAAACCGTTTACACCTTCGTTATTAAAAACGGACTTAAATTTTCCGACGGTAAGCCCCTTACCATGAACGACGTACTTTTCAATATGTACGAATATTTAGATCCCGTTTACACAGGTTCTTCCACAATGTATTCCATCGACATTAAAGGTCTTACCGAATACAGAACCCAAACAAACTATTCAGACGGCGGTGATGACACCGAATCCCAACTTTCCCTTCAGGCGGATACTTACGCAGTTAACAGAATTTTGGAACTACAAGAAGTCTATACCACAAACGGTCTTATCGAAGGTAGCCAAAATTCCTACAGCATGAGCGAAAGTGAAATGAAAGACGCTATCGCAAATTGGGAAGTTACCGACGGTTATAAACAGGCTGTCGCAAACACGAATAAATGGGCGGAAACCGACTTTAACGCACAACTTAAAGCCGATTACGAATTCGCTCTCGAAACATTCAGAAAGGAACTTCAGTCCGACTTTAACGCCGCTAAAGAATCTTTCGACGTAACAAAAGAACCTTATAAAGAATGGGCTCAAAAACTTGAAAGCGACGTCTTTAAATTCCTCCTTTACGAAGGCAAAATCACTCCGGTATACGCTAAAATCGAAGGCACCAACCGCGATGATAAAAACAAAATTTTAAGTTTTGAAAACGAAGTAGCGGCACAAAACACCGCTGAAAACCGTGAAAAAACCGAACAAGAAGCAATCGACCTTATCTATAAGGATAACGTTGTAAGCGAGTTCGTTAAAATTCTTACCCAGTGGGGCACAGCAGGTACTTTGCGTACTCAGTTCTCTGCCGAAGCAAAAGACGTTATACTTCACGAAAACCTTGAAAACGGCGAACTTGCTTACCCGAACATTTCCGGTATAGTTTCTTTAGGTCATACCACCGACGTACAGCAGGTAAATATTAAAGGCACAACCTATAACGTTGCCCATGAACATAACGCCGAAGGCGTACCCACCACGCAAAATGCTTACGACGTTTTACAAATAACTGTAAACGGCGTAGACCCCAAGGCTATTTATAACTTCGGGTTCACCGTAGCGCCCGCACATTACTATAGCGGACAGGAAATCGATATCAAGAACAACAAATTCGGTGTTCCTTGGTCGGATTCCGATTTCCAGAGCAAGACCATTCAGTCTCAACGCAATCAGGAAGTTCCCATGGGCGCAGGTCCTTATATGGCAAGCGACATAAATAACAACGACAATCCTAAGGGTGAAGACTTTGTAAACAGCAAAATCGTTTACTTCAAGAAAAACCCCAACTTCATGTTCGAAGTAAAAACCGAAAAACTTCGTTTCCAGGTTGTTAGTTCCACCAACGCAATCGACAAACTTGCCAACGGCGAAGTTGACTATATCACTCCGCAGTTCACAATCGACAACTCCGAGAGATTAGATCAATTAAAGAGTAAGGGCATTGAATCCATGTACGCATGGCAGCTTGGCTACGGCTACATCGGTATCAACGCAGGCAAAGTACAGAACCTCAACATTCGTAAGGCTATAATGAGTGCTATGCAGACGAGTCTTGCACTCGAATATTACAAGAAAGGTACCGTAGACAACATCGATTGGCCTATGTCAATGGAAAGCTGGGCGTACCCATGGGAAAACAAGGAAGAAAGAAAGTCCAAACAAAACGGACACGATTATACGCAGTGGACCACTCGTGAAGAAGCAATCAGAAAGGTTAAATACTATATGGGGCTTGCAGGCGTATCCGAAGGGGATTCTTCATTAAAGATAACATTTACCATTGCGGGTTCTTCCATATCCGAACACCCTTGTTATCCGGTATTCTTACAGGCACAAGAGATTTTGAACAAAGAGTGCGGTTGGGACGTTGAAGTAAAAGCAGACTCCTACGCATTAACGAAACTTGCAACAGGTTCACTTGCCGTATGGGCGGCAGCTTGGGGTTCCACAATCGATCCCGATATGTATCAGGTTTACCACAAAAATTCAACCGCTACTTCGGTTTACGCTTGGGGTTATCGTGAAATTAAAGGTAGTCCCACCACTTATCCCGAAGAAAACACGATAATCACCAATTTGAGTAACCTTATCGACGACGCTCGTGAGACGACAGACAAAACCACCCGTACCGAACTTTACGAACAGGCAATGGGCTACGTTCTCGATTTAGCGGTAGAAATGCCGGTATATCAACGTCAAAATCTTTACGCTTATAACGCTAAAAACGTTAAGGGCTTCCAAACTAACGTCAACCCGTATACTTCACCGCTTGAAAAGGTTTGGGAACTCGAATTAGTAAAATAATATAACCTCGCTAAAAATAGCGACATTCAGGTAAAAAATGTTTAAATATATTCTAAAGAGAATTGGAATTTCCATTTTAATACTTTTAGGGGTTTCTATAATTCTTTACGCCTTACTTCGTTGTATGCCTGCCGATTTTATCGAATCCAAAATCGCAAACTTGGCGCAATCGGGCATTACGGTAAGCGAAGAATTCGTACGGGAAATGTACCGCTCGTACGGTCTTGACGGAACCATATTGCAGGGCTACTTTACGTGGCTCGGCAATATGCTGCGTCTTGATTTCGGCACGAGTTTTATAAACCACCGTTCCGTTCTGACGGAGATTTTCTCTGCGGACAGAATAGGGACCTCCTTTTTCGTAGCGGCAATCGCAACCATTTTCGAGTTTATGATCGCTATACCTTTAGGTGTAACGGCTGCAACACACCAGTACTCCTTCCGTGATTATCTCGTTACGGTACTCGTACTTATCGGTATTTCGCTTCCGTCCTTTTTCTTCGGACAGATGCTTAAAAACCTGTTTGCAAACAAACTCGGCTGGTTCCCCGTATCGGGTATGAAGGATCCTAACATTAACTATACCAATAAGTTTATGGAAATTTCCGATTACTTAAGGCATATGTTCCTTCCTATACTTACGGTTGTTATTTTAAGTATAGGTTCCCGTATGAGAATGACAAGGACCAATATGCTTGAAGTTTTGAATGCCGATTACATACGTACCGCAAGGGCAAAAGGACTAAAGGAATCCAAGGTTATCTACAAGCACGCTTTCAGAAACACCATGATTCCTTTGGTTACAAGCCTTGCCGGTCTTATCCCGTCGCTGTTTTCCGGCGCTATGATTACGGAATCGGTCTTTGACCTTACGGGTATAGGAAGTTATGCCTTAAACGCTATGACGCAAGGGGATATTCCGGTTATTATGACCTATAATATGTTCCTTGCCGTATTAAGCGTAATCGGCGTACTTTTATCCGACCTTATGTATGCGGTCGTAGACCCACGCGTAAAACTTGCTTAAAGGTGCTACTATGGAAGAAGAAAAGATTTTAGAACAAGAAATTTTAGAAGAAGACCTATCCGACGACACCGATAAGCCACTTGATAAAAATATCAAGTTAATGTCGCCGGGGCGTATGGTTATAAGGCGCTTTTTGCGCTCCAAACTGTCTATAGCAGGCTTAGTAATGCTTATTGCTCTGTTTTCATTTTGTTGGTTAGGCCCCGTTTTCTACAATCAATGGGGTGAAACCGACGCCGACAGAACGGGCGCAAAAGATTACTTTGATTATACCGTTGTAGACGAAGACGGCAACGAATTTATACAGATAGTAGTTTCCGGTAACGACATAAACAAACTTGCAGACCCTTCGGGAAGCCACTTTCTTGGCACAGACGAAGCGGGCTTCGATATCTTCGCAAGGCTTATGTACGGCGGCAGGCGTTCGCTTGTGATAAGCTTTTTGGCGGTATTTTTAACCTCGGCACTCGGTATTATAATGGGCGGTTTAGCAGGTTATTACGGCGGCGTAGTCGATAACATCATAATGAGAATCTGCGATATGTTTATGTGCCTTCCTACCTTACCGCTTATGCTTATACTCGGTACGGTATTAGAGGCCGTAGGCGTTCGTTCGGAATATTATATTTACGTTTTAATGGGGCTTTTATCCCTGTTCTCCTGGACGGGAATGGCAAGGCTTGTCCGCGGGCAGATACTGTTTTTGCGTGAGCAGGAATATATGGTCGCCGCCGAGGCCATGGGCTTTTCCACGCCAAGGAAGATTTTCAAGCACTTAATCCCCAATATATTACCGCAGATTTTGGTTTCCATGACCTTATCCCTCGGCAGCATGATTTTGTACGAATCCACACTTTCGTACTTAAACCTCGGCGTACCCGCACCGCTGTCATCATGGGGTACCATGGTAGAAATCATTTCCAAACGTAACGATATTTTACAGAACCATTTCAACGTATGGGGTCCTCCGGGAATCTGTATCTTTATAGCGGTTTTGGGCTTTAACTTTATCGGCGACGGATTAAGAGACGCACTCGATCCCAAGCAGAGGAGATAACAATGGGACTAAAAAGCATTCTTAATAAATTTAAAAAGGGCGACGCAAGAAGCGAAGAAGTCAAAAAGCATTACCTTACCGGTAAGGAAATCAAGGTAATCGCCAAGGCAAACGCTAAGGAAATGCGCCGTCTTGAAAAGGCTAAAAACCGTAAAGTTCCTAAGGAAGAATACATGGCGGAAATGAAGGACGACAACAACGTTTTGGAAGTCGAAAATCTTCATTCCTACTTTTTCACCGATCAAGGCGTAGTCAAAGCGGTCAACGGCGTTACGTTCAGTATTCCCGTTAATTCCACCGTCGGCGTAGTAGGTGAGTCCGGTTGCGGAAAATCGGTTACGGCAATGTCTATAATGCGCCTTTTGCAAGGTCCTTCGGGGCAGATTGTCGACGGCAGTATAAGGTTTAAAGCCTACGACTACAAGACCGATGACGAAGGCAAACCGCTGCCCACTTATTGTACCGACGAAGAAGGTAACGTAATTTACGAAACCGTTACCGATAAAAGCGGAAAGGAAACCAAAAAGCCGAAAATTAAAGGCTATGAAAAGGTTGAAGCCGTTTACGACATAGCAAAAATGCCGATTAAGGAAATGTATAAACTCCGTGGAAGACAGATTTCCATGGTCTTCCAGGAGCCTATGACAAGCCTTAACCCGGTTTTCACGATAGGTAACCAACTTGACGAGGTTACACTGTTACATATCCCCGGCGCCACTAAAGAGTCCGCAAAAGAGCGTTCTATCGAAATGCTCAATATGGTAGGAATTGCAATGCCCGAAAGGGTTTATAGCTCATATCCGCACGAATTATCCGGCGGTATGCGTCAGCGTGTTATGATAGCAATGGCGCTTGCCTGCGAGCCGAGACTCATTATTGCGGACGAACCTACAACCGCTTTGGACGTTACCATTCAGGCGCAGGTTTTGGACCTTTTTAACGACTTAAAAACACGTATCAACGGTTCAATACTTTTAATAACACACGACTTGGGTGTTATTGCGGAAATGGCCGACTACGTAGTCGTTATGTATGCGGGCAGAATTATCGAACAAGGCACCGCACTTGAAATTTTCCGTAATCCTTTGCATCCTTACACGCAGGGCTTACAGAAGTCTAAGCCTACGATGAAGTCTTCAACCGACACTTTATATAACATTCCCGGCAACGTGCCCAATCCTATCAATATGCCTAATTATTGCTATTTCAAGGAAAGGTGCCGCTACTCAACGGATAAATGTTTGGGTGAATACCCCTGCATGCGTCAGGTAAGCCCCACGCACTTCGTTGCATGTCATTTATACGAATCTAAGGAAGATTAACATGGAACAGAACTTAAACCAAAAAATCAATACCGAGGAATACGCCTCCTTTAACGACGAGGAAGAAGCTCTTAAAGAACAACAGGCAAGAGACAAAAAAGCCGAAGAGGATATGAAACTGCCTCCCGACCCAGATGCGGTTTTGGAAGTAAGACATTTAAAGAAGCATTTCGTTCTGAAAAAGACCATCATGGGTAAGCCCCTTTCCGTTTTAAAGGCTGTCGACGACGTATCTTTCGTTTTACACGAAGGCGAAACTTTGGGTATCGTAGGTGAATCCGGTTGCGGCAAAACCACAATGGGAAGAACCATTTTAAAACTTCACCAGCCTACTTCCGGTCAGATATTTTTCCGTGGAAAGGATATCGCTTCCTATTCTTCAAAGGAAATGCGTTCTTTAAGGACGGAAATGCAGATAGTATTTCAGGACCCTTATTCTTCGCTTCCACCGAGAAGTACCGTCGGAGGCATTTTGGCTGAACCGGTTCGGGTACACAAAATCGTTCCCGAAGAGAAGGTTAAGGACTACGTTTTGGACCTTATGGAAAGTTGCGGTCTTCGTGATTACTATTACGAAAGATATCCGCATGAATTTTCCGGCGGTCAGCGTCAGCGTATCTGTATCGCAAGGGCGCTTTCGGTAAATCCCAAACTCGTTGTTTGCGACGAACCTGTTTCCGCACTTGACGTATCCATTCAGGCGCAGATTATTAACCTTTTAAAGAAGTTACAAAAGGAAAGAAAACTTACTTATCTGTTCATTTCACACGATTTATCCGTAGTAAAATACATTTCCGACAAAATCGGCGTAATGTATCTCGGTTCCATGGTGGAATTCGGCAATAAGGACGATATATTCAACAATCCTATGCATCCATACACGATAGCGCTTTTCTCAGCGGTACCTAATCCCGATCCGGAAGCGAAGTCGAAAAGGGTTATATTAAAAGGTGATATTCCTTCGCCCGCAAATATGCCCAAGGGCTGTAAGTTCCATACAAGATGCCCCAAGGCGCAGGAAATCTGCAAGCACATTGCTCCCGAATATAAAGAATATTCCAAAGGACATTTCGTTGCTTGCCACTTTTGTGGAAAGGAAGACTGATGAGTAAGAAAAAACGGAAAACCAAAGAAAAGGTTGTCTATTACGACGATAATTCCACGATAAGCGACATGAGCGGCGTTACGGGTACCTTTAACGGTATGATCCCGAAAGACCGCCCTAAATCGGAAAAGAACGTGCCAAAAGCCCCGTCGAGATTTAGCGATAAGTGGCGCACTTATTGGTCCACGGTAAGGCTTATGATACTTCCTATGTGTATCGTTCTCGGCATTTTGCTTGTATTGTACCTTCTTCTTATGGTAATACCTAATTGCGCTGCTTAACTTTATAATAAAAAAGCGTTGCTTAAAACTAAAGCAGCGCTTTTTTTTATATCTTCTAAAGTTTTTTGCTTGGAATTTTCAAAATTTCGGTCAATTTTAGACAAAATGAAAATTCTTTTCAAAAATTTCCAAAAAGTATTGAACGGCATAAAAAAGTATGCTATAATTATATAGATAAAATATATGGTTACACATATAGAATGATAGAAGGTGAAATTATGAAAAAGTTCATTTGTTGTATGCTTACTATGTCGCTAATGGGCGTAAGCCTACTTTGCGGTTGCGGCGGTCTTGGCGGCGCTACTTCTTCGGGTTCGGAACAAGACCCCCCGAAAACTATTGAAGAGGAGCTTATAGAAACCGATAAAAATTACGACCGCGTCATCTATCTTAATGACGGTGCTGCATATAATCTTAAAGAACAGTATAAATATGAAAAAATATCCACTGTAGGGGCGACCTTTGAAACGGCCGCTACGACGTTTACGGTGAACGAAGATTGGCTTATTACGGCAGTAAACAGCGAAGATATCGGAAGTGAAGAACTAACCGTTACTTTCCCCAATGAGAAAGTGGAAAAGGTTATGGTTCACGTTGTAAACAGACAAAAATACGGTGCAAAATTCACAACCGTTGACGCAGGCTATTTATACGGTAAAAACGTAGTATTTTTCGGCGATAGCATTACACATAACTGGGCAAAATATCCCACCGGCGATAATACGAGCGTGGAAACGGATAGCCTCGGCTACAATCACGTGCCCCGTCTTAACGACGTTTGCAAGTTCAAAAGTATCGTGAACGCCGCTTGGTCGGGCGGAACTGTTGCGTATCTGCCGACTTCCGACGAAAGATTTATCTATAAATCATTCCCCGGCGCAGTATCCGACCATAAAGAGGACGTAAAAAAGGCCGACGTTATTTTCGTTTGGTACGGCACTAACGATTTATATGAACAAGTTCCTATCGGAAACCCCGAAGATACAATGGTGGCGGATGGTAAGACCGACCAGAACTTCAACGCAAGTTTAAATTACGGCATGACGGAAATCTACAATCAGAACCCCAATGCGGACGTTATCGTTATGAATATCATGGTAAGGGATCCGTCTAACTTCGGCACGATTAAACTAAATGAGTATAACGAGGCCTTAAAACTCGGTGCGGAAAGGTATAACGCCAAACTTTTAAATATATTCAAATTGTTCACCACAAGGGATTTAAAGGCTTGTTTTAAGGACGGCTTACATCCTAACGACGACGGTTACGACAAGATTACGGAATATATTTTATTGACGAATAAAACAATGAAAAAGTAGAGTATAGTATAATTTAAAAGCCCGTCGGCAACGCCGACGGGCAATTTTTTATATAAGGCGATTATATTTAAATAAGATTTTTTTGTTTGAATTCCTCGATACTTTCTTTGGAAATCTTTAAAGCCTCTACGCAGTAGTTTTCGATAGAGCCGTATTTTTTCTTTATACCTTCCAAAACGTGGGTTATGTATTCTACTTTGGCGTCTAGCATGGCAAACAGAATGTTTCTGAATTTGTAGCCGAAAGTGAAAATGGTATACATTGTAAGGGCAAATCGCTGCATGGTCTTTTTAAACTTCTGCGACTGCCGCGATGCAAGATAATCTCTGATAATATCGTATTCCGACACGCCCAGCATACCTTCTACAAGCATAGCTACGATTCCCGCCCTGTCTTTACCTGCGGCGCAGTGCCACAAAACGCAACCTTTTGCGTTCATAATGACGTCAAGACAGCGTTTAAGCTGTTTTTGGGTATCGGGGGAGAACACTATAAGGTCGTAAAGCCCCATCATATAGTCGTCTGCGGTATCGTACTGCTTTTTTAGAAGTTCCGATTCCTCCTTCATTATGCGGTACATGCTCTTTTCACGAGTAATGCCGGGTAGCGTTGCGCAAACGATAGGGATATTAAGGTATTTAATACCGTCAATTACGGTATCCTGTCTGTTTACCTTTTCGTTATCCATTCTAAGGTCGATAACGGTTTTGACTTTCGCGTCCTTTAAACTTTGAATTTCCTTTTTCTTGAGCTTGCAAAGTTTACCGCTTCTTATAAAGCGTAAAGACTTAACCGTTCTGCCGTCCACGGTTTTAAGACCGCCGAGGTCTCTTCCGTTGGCAAGCCCGCCCTTTTTGAAATTGTAAATGTCGTAATACCCTTTGTCAATGGTGTCCGCTACCAGAGAAACGGGATTATTATTTTCTTGTTTGTTCATTGTCTCCCTTATTGCGGATGGTATTGAAAAGGTGATATTATCACTTTTTTCGCACGCCCATATATTATATCAAAAAGCAAACAAAAAATCAATGAAAATCGATATATTTTGTGAACTAACACACTTTATTTAAAAAATGTAAAGTAAGGGCTAAATCTTACGTAATATATACGGTACGGAATAATGTTTTGATTTTTAAAAATCTTTTGCACGTTACAAAATTTTTAGCATAAAACCAGTCTTTAAATTGAAGAATTTTTTATTAAAATCGCAGATAAAATGCGGGATTTTGGATTGATAAACGTTATATCGATAAATATATTATCGAAATGCCCTAAAAACAGTTTACAAACCTATTTCGCTGTGCTATAATTGTGTCGAAAAATGGGGGGATGGCAATGAACTTATTACACGTATCCAAAGCGACGCTCGGCAGAATCCCGCAATACCTCGGCTTTTTAAGGAGCGTTGAAAAGGATAAAAAAAACATTTCCGCAACCTACATAGCAAAAGCCTTAAATTTAGGGGAAGTTCAGGTAAGAAAGGACCTATCCGCAGCCTGTGGAAGCGGTAAGCCGAAAGTGGGCTATTGTACCAAGGAGCTTATAAGTTGTCTTGAAGGTTACGTGAACATCAAAACCGACTGTCAGGCGGTAATTGTGGGCGCAGGCAAACTCGGCTTAGCACTGTACGGTTACAAAGGCTTTTCGGTGTACGGAATAGAAATCGTTGCGCTTTTTGATAAAAACCCCGACGTAATAGCCGAACATTCGGCAACGAAAAACATTTACGACGTTTCGGAATTCGAGTTATTCTGTTACCGTAACGACGTAAGGGTTGGCATAATAGCCGTTCCGGAAAAGGAAGCTCAAAAGGTGTGCGATATGATGGTAAAAAACAACATTACTGCAATTTGGTCTTTTGCACCGGTGGACTTAAAAGTGCCTAAAACCGTTGCCGTTAAAAGAGAGGATTTAGCGTTATCGCTTGCGCATCTGACCACGTTAAGACAAGAGTGACAAATGCGACCTAATTTTAAAAGGCCGTAAAAAAATAAAAAAGCAAATAAATTTTTTTCAGGAGATATAAAAAATGGTAAACAAAACTTACGGGATAGTCGACTCGGTTGAAAAATTCGAACAATTACTGTCCAAAGTAAGGGAGGCGCAGAGGATTTTTTCCACTTATTCGCAAGAACAGGTAGACAAAATCTTTTTAGCTGCCGCAACAGCTGCAAACAAGGCAAGAATTCCTCTTGCCAAACTTGCCGTAGAAGAAACGGGCATGGGCGTAGTAGAGGACAAAGTTATCAAAAATCACTTTGCTTCCGAATACATTTATAACGCATACCGTAACACGAAAACCTGCGGCGTATTGGAAGAAGATAAATCCTTCGGTATCAAAAAGGTTGCCGAACCTATCGGCGTAGTCGGCGCGGTAATTCCTACCACGAACCCAACGTCTACGGCTATTTTCAAAACCTTAATTTCATTGAAAACCCGTAACGGTATAATCATAAGTCCGCACCCCCGTGCCAAAAAATCCACGATAGAGGCTGCAAAAGTGGTCTTAGAGGCGGCTGTTTCTGCCGGTGCACCCGAAGGCATTATCGGTTGGATTGACGTGCCGAGCTTAGAGCTTACAAACCTTCTTATGAAGGAATCGGACATAATCCTTGCAACCGGCGGCCCCGGCATGGTTAAGGCGGCTTATTCAAGCGGCAAACCCGCCCTCGGCGTAGGCGCAGGCAATACTCCTGCAATTATTGACGATTCCGCAGACGTTGTTTTGGCGGTAAACTCCATAATACACTCCAAAACCTTCGACAACGGTATGATTTGCGCGTCAGAGCAGTCTGTTATAGTCCTTGACAAGGTATATGCGGGCGTAAGAAGCGAATTTATGGCAAGGGGCTGTTACTTCCTTAGCGATAAGGAAATCGAAAAGGTACGCAAAACCATACTTATAAACGGCTCTTTAAACGCCAAGATAGTAGGGCAAAAGGCTTCCAAAATTGCCGAACTTGCAGGCGTAACCGTTCCCGTAGGAACAAAAGTTTTGATCGGTGAAGTTGAAAGCGTGGATTTATCCGAAGAATTCGCACACGAAAAATTATCGCCCGTACTTGCAATGTACCGTGCAAAAGATTTCGACGACGCTTTAAATAAATCTGAAAGACTTGTTGCGGACGGCGGCTACGGCCACACTTCTTCCATTTATTTGAACATTGCTTCAGAGAAGGAAAAACTCGAACGTTTCCAACAAAGAATGAAAACCTGCCGTATTCTCGTAAACACTCCGTCTTCTCAAGGCGGTATCGGCGACTTATATAACTTTAAACTTACACCGTCATTGACCCTTGGTTGCGGTTCTTGGGGCGGAAACTCCGTAAGTGAAAACGTCGGCGTAAAACATTTATTGAATATCAAAACGGTAGCGGAAAGGAGAGAGAATATGCTTTGGTTCAGAACACCACAAAAGGTGTACATTAAAAAAGGCTGTCTACCCGTTGCGCTTGACGAACTCAAAAACGTTATGGGTAAAAAGCGTTGCTTCGTCGTAACGGACAGCTTCCTATATAAAAACGGTTACACGAAACCCATTACCGATAAACTTGACGAAATGGGCATTGCGCACGAAACTTTCTCGGACGTTGCGCCCGATCCTACCCTTGCTTGCGCTAAAGAAGGCACGAAACAGATGACGGCGTTTGCGCCCGACTGCATCATAGCATTAGGC
>CATZIC010000034.1 GCA_958419945.1 uncultured Clostridia bacterium
TTTCAATAAAAAACTATGTTATTAGCAGATAATTGGAAGGACTACACGGTAATAGCCACGGGGGACGGATACAAACTCGAAAGGTGGAAGGACGTAACCCTTCTCCGTCCCGATCCGCAGGTTATTTGGCGTTCCTCTAAAAACTTAATGGACTATGACGTCGACGCAAGATATCTAAGAAGCGATAAGGGCGGCGGAAAGTGGGAGTATTTCAGAACTATCCCCGACGAATGGATTATAGGTTATAAAGACCTTAAATTCAAAGTAAAGCCCATGGGCTTCAAGCATACGGGACTATTTCCGGAACAGGCGGCAAATTGGGACAAAATGACGGCGCTTATAAAATCCGCAAACAGGCCTATAAGCGTATTAAACCTATTCGCATATACCGGTGGCGCAACCTGCGCGCTTTTATCGGCGGGCGCTTCCTGTTGCCACGTTGACGCAAGTCGCGGAATGGTGGAAAGGGCGGGCGAAAACGTACGCCTTTCCGGCTTACAGGATAAACCGGTAAGGTTCATAATCGACGATTGCGTTAAGTTCGTCAAAAGGGAAATCCGCCGCGGCCGCCGTTACGACGCTATCGTTATGGACCCACCCAGTTACGGCAGGGGCCCTAACGGCGAAATGTGGAAGATAGAGGATCAGCTTTTCGACCTCGTAAACCTTTGTAAAGAGGTTTTGTCGGACAATCCTTTGTTTTTCCTGATAAACAGTTACACAACCGGGCTTCAGCCGCAGGTACTCAACAATATTTTAACTTTGACGGTAAAAAAATCGCGTGGAAGAGTGGAATCCTACGAAGTCGGTCTGCCGACTTTGGAAGAGGTTTGCCTTCCTTGCGGTGCGGGAGGTATGTTCATAAATGAATGATTCCAAATACTTAAAGGACGGCTTGACCGTTTTATACGAAGACAACCATATTATAGTGGTTTTGAAACCGCAGAACATGCCTTGTTGCGAGGACGTAACGGGGGACTATGACATGCTTACCGCCATAAAGGACTACGTAAAAGTCAAAGAAAACAAGCCGGGCAACGTATACGTCGGCTTGGTTCACAGGCTTGACAGGGTAACGGGCGGCGTAATGGTGTACGCAAAAAGTTCCAAAGCGGCGTCAAGGCTCAGTGAACAAATGAGGGGCGGTGAATTTGAGAAAAAGTATCTTACCGTGGTCGTCGGAACACCTAAAGAGGACCGTGCGGTTTTAACCGATTACATGAAGAAAAACCCCGTAAACAATATGGTTTACGTCTGTCCGCCCACCGTAGAAGGCGCAAAACGCGCGGAACTTGAGTACGTAACCGTCGGCAAAAAGGACGGGCTGTCCCTGCTTCTCGTAACCCTTCACACCGGTAGGACGCATCAAATTCGTGTTCAAATGGCGCATAACGGCACACCCGTTTACGGCGATATGCGTTACGGCGGCGAAAAAGCGATAAAAGGGAAAATTGCGCTATGGTCCACTTCCTTGGGGCTTTTGCATCCCGTATCCAAGGAAAAAATGGTTTTCAAAATTCAACCGCCAATGGACGTTGCGCCTTGGAACAATTTCGATATAAACGACGATATCTTAATTTACGACTGATTACCCCGATTTTGGGTGAAAACCAGGTTATTTTCCCGTTTATAATATAAAAAATACGATTATTACTTAATAATGGTTTGACAAAACCCGCTTTCAAGTGTAAAATAGAATAGATTTACAGAATGTAAAGTGGCGCCATGTGCCGTTTAGTGGCACTATTCGCCATCTATAGGAGTTATATTTCAAATGAAACGTAATTTATTACTTGCAACCGTAATCACATTTTGTTTAACAGTGTTGCTTTCGGCATTTTCAGTCGGACTGACGACGGCTCAGGCTGCCGGCGTTACGCTCAAAAAAGTCAGCGCTTTCGAATACGAAGTTTCCTACCTCGTTAAAGAGGCGGGCTTAACTTACGATAATGAAACCACCGTTACCGTAAACGACGTAGCTTTGGTTAAACCTTCCACAGAGGAAGGCGGCACCACCGAAGAAGCTCAAACTGCCGCTTCTTTCAGAACCACCGACGGCAAGAAGGTTGAATTCCTTGCAAAAGCCACCTATACTTTAAAGGTTACGAAGGGCGAAACCACAAACGAATTTACCGTTAACACCACAACCCTTCCTACCAAGGAAAGTTTAAAATATTCTTATACAGAAGAGGATTTGACAGCCTATAAGGAAGCGGTTACGTCCGCTACCACCGTTACCGACGAGGATAACGAAGGCGGCCGTCCCATCCGTGTTGACGACGACTTTGAAGTTCCTTCCGTATCTTCTTTGGTTAAAGACGATTATTTTGACGTGGAAAACTTAACGGGTACCCTTTATTATTGCTTGCCCGACAGCACCACTTATTCCTCTAAATCCGTAAGCGACCTCGATGCGGTTAGATTTGAAGTAACCAAAGTCGGTTCTTATAGTTTCTATCTTCTTTTAAAGAACACCTTCCAAAGCATGACCACTACCGACCTCGTTTTGGGTAACGGCGGTTGGTATGAAAAGGATGCCGACGGCAACCCCACAGGCGAAGTTATCGTTCCCGTATTTACTTTTACGGTTGGCGCATCATCAAGCCCCAAGGTAACCGTAGGTGCTTCCGAAAAGGCTTACCAGGGTCTTGAATACAAGGTTGACAGCTTCAATATCGTTGCTTCCGACTATAACACCGAATACACTTTATACTATAGTGAACAAAAGATCGGTGCGGAAAAGATTACGCAGTACGACAAGGATTTCCTTGAAGGACTCGGAATGAAGCAGGTTACCAAAGAAAACGATTTCGAAGAATCCAATCTTTTCAACTCCTCCTCCAAGACCTTTACACCGACCAAGAAAGGTTATTATTACGTAGTACTTCACGTAGTTGACTTTGCAAACCAGCATACCACGGTAATTTCCCGTGCGATAGACGCAAACGGCGAACTTATGCAGGTTAAGTACGAAACACAGTTCTTCAAATATAACTGGGTATCGGTTGTACTTTTATCGGTTGCGGCACTTTGCCTCATTGCGATAATAATTCTTCTCTGCGTTAAACCCAAACAGCAGGAAACCCTTTCGACAAAAGAATAATTTCGGGCATTTACCCGTACGCAGGGTTCGTTTTCGAACCCTGTATTCATTTATTATAGGACTTTATAATCGAAGTAACTTAAAACAGCCTAACAGGTGAAATATGCTAATTAAAAATTCTTTAAGACTTCTTATAAACAATCTTAACGTCGTGTTTAAAGCGATGTTATATAGTTTGGTAGTAGTGTTTTTAACCTATCTGCTTCTTACCGTATTTTTCTCGGATATCGTCAATAAATTATCCCAAAATGCGGAATTTCAAAAGCTTACGGAAAGCCTTAAAGCACTTTGGAATGCTTTTATAACAGGGGATTTAAGACCGTCTATTGACCTTGTTTCCTGTTTTGAAGAGTTCATGGAAGCGATCAGGGTAAACCTTTCCAATTATATATGGTCGCTATTGGGGCTTTTAATCGGCGTTTATCTATTGACGGTTATAAACAACGTTTGCGCCCACACGCTTACCTATATGATGAATGCGAGAATGTCCACTTACGAAAAGAAGGGCTTTTTCGTAACCCTTATTTCCAATCTTAAAAGCACCCTACCTTTTGAAGCCTGGTTTTCACTACTCTCGATACTTGGGGTACTTGTAAGCATTTCGCTTGCGCTACTGTTTGTCGTGTACACCTTTACCCGCATTTATCTTTTGTCGGTAATAATCGGCGTGTGGATTTTTATCACGGTCTTTTCCCTCTATTTATCCTTAACGTCGCTCTTTAGGCCTTTGCACGTAAACAATACGCCTTATTCCGAACTTTTCAAAAACAGGTTCACGGCAGGCACTTTCGGGCAGGTTTTCGGCTCTTTTGCTTTTTCTCTCGTAGCATTTATGGCGCTTAACGTAATGACCTTTATCACAACGCTGGGCGCCGGTATGGTAATGTCCGTACCGCTTACCCAAATTTTCTTCGTTTTATTGCAACTTGTTTTGCTGTATTCGTTAGACGGTAAAAAATATTACGTTGACTATGAAACCATCGAAACCCCGAACAAGATAAAACAGGATTCAGAAAATGCGGACTTTTTAAAAGACGTCGAAGTTTAATTTATTTCCTTATTTAATTACGCATTGAATTCCGCCGTCGTTTATCCATCCACCGTCATTGCGAGGAGCGATAGCTCCGTGGCAATCCAGACACTAAGGCGAATACGCTCGTAGTATGATTTACATCACGGCAATAAAAAAATAACGGCGTGAATGCCGTTATTTTTTTACTCTAAATTTTAAAAAGATTTAATAAAATTATTCTTCGCTTGCAGGGTTTTCCTGTTTCCTTTTATATTCGATAAGGGCTGTAGCAAGTTGGTCGGGACAGGAGGTGTTACCTTTGCATTTAATGCCTTTAAGTGTGGCAATAACCTCGTCGATATCACGACCTTCCACAAGTTTTGCAATACCTTGAAGGTTACCCAGGCATCCGCCTATAAACTTAACGTCCGTAACCTTATTGTCAACCACGTCAAATATAATTTGTCTGGAACAAGTTCCTCTTGTTGCATAAGTCAGCATAATTTATTGCTCCTTTGTAAATTTTATATAGATTTACGCCTAACATTTTATATAATAATGAAGCGTTAATCGACAAGATTTTCATAAATGGAAGAAAATAATCCTTCCGCTTTATCGGGCCATTTTTTGTAAATGTTTTTGGCAATCTGCCTTGTCGGCACGATAAATTTAAGTTCTAATTGGGTGCCCGCAATTTCTATTATCTTCAAAAACACGGTGTAAGTACCGTCCTTATTCATATAATAGTCGGCTATGTATTCCTGTTTACGGCGGTATTTCAGCCTGTTAGCCCTTACGAAGAAAACGATGTTTTCTCTTAAAGACTTCGGAATATTCACGTAAAAGTCGGCTAAGCAAACCCTTCCTTTCGGGGTAATACTGTAAAAGGGCTGTGCCCCGCCCGAAGAAATCTCGTAAATAAACTGATCGTCTATAAGGTGGGAAAGGGTAAGTTTGCAGTCCATAAAACTTATCCAATCGTTTTCCTGACAGCAAACTTCTTCTATCGTAGCGGAAGACAAAGGAATTTCCATTTTGTCGAAAACGAACAATAATATTAATTTGTTAATAAAGTTATTGCCCTTAACCGGCATAATTGCCACCGCCTCGTTATTTAAAAAGTTAAAGCCTTTCCTTATATAATAAATCTAAGTAAAAATTACACCGAAAACACGGTAAGTTCTTCTATTAAAGTATCGCAATCGGAAGAATGTATCTCAACGTCTAACGGCCTTTTAAGATTAAGACTAAAAAGTCCTAATATGGATTTAGCGTCCACAAGATAGGAATCCGACCTTAAAAAGATATCGTAAGGATATTTTTGAACGATTTGTTCGAAATTTTTTACGTCGTCTGCACAGGTTAATTGAATTCTTAATGCTTTCATAAAAAACAGATTAAATCCTAAAAATAAATCATCTCTATTATACATAAATTCCATAAAAAAATCAACAGAATTGTAAAATAATTTGTAAACAACAAAAAATTGTGTTACAATAATCACGTAAGCACAACAGGTAGTGTTAAGCGGTAATAAAAATTTGCCATAAACGCCTTATCGGGGGAGAAAATGCAGACCAAACTAAAGTCAATCGAAAACTTCAAAAAATATATGGATGATCTTATTTCGTCAAATTACGTTTTGTCGGAAAAAAAGTTAACCGACCTTATGCGTTCCATTTCAACTTCCAAACTTTTCTTTACTTTGTTTGAGTATTGTACCGAGGATTTTGATTATGAAGCGGCGTTTTCACAGGCCTTTATTCCCGGGGACGGTTACGGAAACGGCAAATTTGTTCTTCCCAGGGACGCGAAAGTTCAGATTGCGTTGATTTTTTCCCTTTTGTTTCAGATAAACGCAAAGGAAATGGATTTTTTGAATCTTTTGGAAAAATACTTTTTCGTAAACAGTTATAACGAAAGTTACCGCAATTTTGCCATGCAGGTTCTACTTCCTTTCCGTTCCGAAGTTTTACGTGCGGTCGAGGCTATGGCAGAGGACGATTCCGTTCCGTTAAAGGCCCCCGTCGTTAAACCCATCGAAACAAAAACAATCAAGGACGAAGACGCAAAAACCGTCATAAAACTTCTTGACGAATCCCGTTCCATTATCCTCCAATACAAAATCGAACCCAACCAAAAGGCGGAAATCGTCGACCTTTACCAAAATTTCAAGGACGCCCTTTTTGACGGCGACGGCGAAAAAATCCGTATAGCCTATCTCGGCTACAAATACGCAACCCTTTTCCATAGAAAACTAGACGGAACGCTATGGAAGATAGAAAGCATATTAAAAAAGAACGGAATCCTTCGCTAAATAGAGAAAGGAGTTTACAGCATTACGCTGATTACGCCTAAATATTGATCCTGAATAAAGCCGAAATTATTAGTGTACAGTTCCCAGATAATAAAAGCGTTAAGTACGACTATAACCGGCAAAAAGACCATAAGTATAAGGCTGTCTAAGCGGTATTTATATATGAACATTGCGATATAGCAGCCCAGCGCCCCGCCTAAAAGGGCCGCGATAAGTAACTTACTGTTATTAGGTCTGCACTCGCTGTTTTCCTCGTCGTTTTTTCTGATATATACGAGGATAAATCCGTAAGCATTGACGGCAAGTATATAAACAAGGAACACTATTTGTATAAAGATAAGCATAATTTTATTATGCCGATAAAACGCAATATTATTTCGTAAGACCCAAAAAAGTGCCCAAATAAGCCTGTTATCGACAGTTTTATGGCTAAATCGATTGCTAAATAGACAGTAATGTGTTAAAATATACTATAGAGGATAAACTATGAAGTGTATATACTGCGGTTGTAAAGAAAGCAAGGTTATAGATTCTCGTACGTCCGAGGATGGCGACAGTATCAGAAGGCGTAGAGAGTGTATAAACTGCGGTAAGCGTTTTACCACTTACGAGACGGTTGAAACCACGCCGGTGCTCGTTATAAAATCTAACGGGACGAGGCAGGCTTTCGACATAAACAAGATTAAAGGCGGCATAATAAGGGCGTGTGAAAAAAGGCCTGTGCCGATGTTTAAAATCGACCAACTTGCAGAGGACGTAAAAAAACAGGTTTACAATTCCATGGAGCAGGAAGTTTCATCTAAAAAGATAGGTGAAATGGTTCTCGAAGGGCTTATGAAACTTGACGAAGTGGCTTACGTGCGTTTTGCCTCCGTATACCGCTCGTTTAAAGATATTTCCACCTTTTTACAGGAAATCGAAAAATTAACCAAAATCAATAAAGATAAGGGAGATAGCGTAAAATGAAAAAATTATTATCATCACTTCTCGCATTAATGTGCGTATTTACTGCAATAATAGCGGTTGGATGTAAAGATAGCGGATATTCCTATTGGCAGGTAAATAAATTAGTTGATTCCTCTGATCAGGACGACGTTATGACTCAGTACGTCGAAGTATCTTTAAAGGATACGAATATTAAGGAATTTTGGCTCAACATTACCTCTTTAGCGGTAGAGGAAACCACTATCGGCTACGTTTTCGGCTCTTCCTCCACCCTTAAAAAACAAACCATTAAACGTGCGTTTTTAAATAGCAGCGACGGTTGGTTCAAGGTCCCCGCAACGGGAACGAGCAAAACCTTTAAAATAACTTTCGTCGACACGATGCAGGTAAACGAGATAGTTTTCGTAAACGAAGAAGATAAGGTTATGGAATTCGACTTTACCGAGTACGTCGTTCGTCCGAGTTTTACTTCCGCACAGCATCTTACCGTTACCAAAGCCGAACTCGAAGAAAAGAACGAGAAAAATTCTCCGCTTTGCGCTTTCGACGAACAGGATAAGTTCGATTTAATCTACGCAAACGAAGCTTTTAAAAAGGCCGAAGAACTTTTTAAGGAAACCGAATCCTAAAAAGCAAGTACGAACTTTTTCGCACTTTAAATAATTTGACGAAAAATTAAAATAATAACCCGACTTAAGGTATTACCCTTTAAAAGTCGGGTTATTTTTGTTTGCCGTCTATAATATATATAGGTGTAGAAAAAAACAAAAGGGGAAGATAATGAATTATTACGACTGTTCTTTGTCAAAAGTAATAAAGCAACTTAACACCGACCCGCAAAAGGGTTTATCAAAAGAACAAATTGCTGAGTCAAAAAGAATTCACGGTGCAAACAACCTTACCGAAAAAAAGCAAAAAACCCTGTTTAAACGGCTTATAGAGGCACTTTTTGAACCTATGATGCTTATTTTGGCAGTGGCTTTTGTAATAACTTTAGGTGTAAATATCGGCAAAGTTTTAAACGGCGGAAAAGGCGAATTTTACGAGTGCCTGGGCATCTTTATAGCAATCGCAATATCCGTTACTTTAACCGTAGTTATGGAAGGAAAAAGCGAAAAGGCTTTTAAAGCTTTGCAAAAACTCGGCGACAGCGGTGCGGTAAAAGTCGTGCGTGAAGGCAAGGTGAAAATTGTCAAAAAAGAGGATCTCGTCGTCGGAGATATCGTATTTTTGGAAGCCGGCAACAAAATTCCCGCAGACGGCAGAATAATAAACTCAGAAAACTTTTTCGTAGACGAATCCACTTTAACGGGGGAAAGTCTGTCTGTTAAAAAAGACTATACTGCGGTGCTTTCCGAAACCGTTCCTTTGGCGGAAAGGTGTAATTTCGTGTTCGGCGGAACTTTTGCGGAAAAAGGAACCTGCAGCTACGTAGTAACCGCCGTCGGCGACAGCGGAGAAATCGGCAAAATAGCAGGGGACGTTACCGAGGAAAAAGGCATTTCCGCACCGCTAAACGAAAAATTATCACGGCTTGGCAAAATGGTTTCCGTGTTCGGCGTCGTATCATCCCTTTTCGTGTTTATTTTGTCACTTGTAAGGCTTATTTTAACAAACACGGTAACCTTTGAAAGCGTGCAGGATATTTTCATACAGTCAATCGTCTTGATAGTTGCCGCCGTTCCGGAAGGGCTTCCCACCACGGTCGCAATATCCCTTACATTAAACGTTTTAAGGCTTGCAAAATCAAACGCCCTTATCCGTAAATTAGTCGCAACCGAAACGGTTGGTTGCGTAAGCGTAATCTGTTCGGACAAAACGGGAACGCTTACCAAAAACAAAATGACTTTGCAAAAAATCGTAACCAAAAACAAGACTTTCACCCCCGATAAAATTACCGATTTAAAGATTATCGAAAACGCTTCCGTAAATTCCACCGCCGATTTAGTACTGAATAACGGGCGTGAAGAGTTCGTCGGTTCTCCTACGGAATGTTCTATTTTAGCAGCAGTAAAATTGAGCGGCTACGACTACCGTAAAATCCGTAAAAACGGGGCTATAAGCCTGTTAACGCCCTTTTCTTCGCAGTTAAAGTATATGGAAACGTCCATAACTTCAGGCGGAAAAAAGAGGGTTTATTTAAAGGGCGCGCCGGAAGTAGTCCTTGAAAAATGTCTTATTTCCGAGCGTGAAAGAAAAAATATTTTGGAAGAAATCTCCGTCGAGCAAAGAAAGGGCGGAAGGGTTATTGCGTTTGCTTCAAGCACCGAAGGCGCCTATTCCTTTGACGGCTACGGTGTTATATCCGACGCTTTGCGTGATGACGTAAAAGAATCCATTTTAAGTTGCCAAAGGGCGGGCATAAGCGTAAAAATGCTGACCGGCGACAACAAGGAAACCGCACGCAGAATAGCCATAGAAGCCGGCCTTTCCGCCTACGGTGAAGAGGTGGTAACCGCCGATTATATCGAAAGCTTAACCGCCGAAGAACTGAAAGAGCGTATCCCGTATATCACGGTAATAGCAAGAAGCACCCCTAAAACCAAACTTCGCGTGGTATCCGCCCTTCAAAGCATAGGCGAGGTGGTTGCCGTAACCGGCGACGGGGTAAACGACGCCCCCGCCATAAAGCACGCCGATATAGGTATTGCCATGGGAGACGGTTCCGAAATCACAAAACAGGCAAGCGACGTGGTTTTATTGGATAATTCCTTTTCCACCATTTTAAAAGCCATATCCTTTGGCAGAAACGTGTATTCCAATTTTCAGCGTTTTATAACCTTCCAACTGACCGTCAACCTTGCCTCGATGACGATAATAATCGCAAGTTTAATTATGGGCTTGGAAAGTCCTTTTTCAAGCACCTGCCTACTTTGGCTGAACATAATAATGGACGGCCCGCTTGCGCTATCCTTGGGGCTTGAGATGCGACAGGTAAAATACCTTTCGAGAAAGCCAGTAAAGCGCAGTAGCGACATTTTAAGCACGAAAATACTTTTAAGGATAGGTCTTCACGCAATGCTGATGTGTTTGGTAGTAACCTTCCAACGCTTTTTCAACTTTTTGGGAGCAAGCGATAGCGAACAACTTACCGTCGTAATCACAATGTTCGTGTTCTTCCAGGTATTTAACGCCATAAACTGCCGTGAAGTTACTTCGGAAACCTCATTTAAAGGAATACTCGGCAACAAACTGCTGATTGCAATGATATGTTTGACCTATATCCTGCACGTTCTCATAATAACCTTCTTCCCAAGCTTTTTCGGTACGGTAAGGTTAAGTTTTATAATGATACTCAAAATCACCCTCGTCTGTATGGGAATAGTAGCCTTTTCCGAAGCCTACAAAGCGGCATACAGAATTTTTCGGCACAGCCTTAAAAAAGGTCTGCGGGAGCATACGCCTAAAATTACCATAAATGAAAAACGGCGGTTTACGTAAAATATGAATGAAATGAATTTTCTTATATCCGATTCTGCCTCGCGCAAACAAAATATAAATTATATAGTAAATACCGCTTTGGACACTTTAAGAAAGTTAAAATGCGTAAGTTCCATAGACCACGTAAACGACAGGGCAGTGCTTTCGCTTACCTTTCCCGGTGAGTATGCAAAAATAATGGAACAGGTCGTAACCGATAAAGTGGCGGACGTAATAGCGGTAAACTATAAGTACGAATATTTTATCCGCTATATCCGAACGGGCGGGCTTGACCAAATCGATTACGAAATGCTTATAGCAGCCCTGATTTCCGCGGATTTAGAGGAAGATAAGCGCTACATCGCGAACGGAAATTTTTCCCTTAACGATTTTTCCATAGACGGCTATTTCAATTTCAGGTTAAAACCCCTTAAAGAAAAGTGGTCGGAAATTGTAACCTATATTCCGACCTACTTCACACGTGAAAAACTTAACGAATTCATATCTTATATAGTCTGCGAAAAAAACGGCAGGCGTGCGGTTGTCTACGGCGATAAGGTGTACGACAGCCATTATAACAGAATGCTTAAAAGTTCGCTCGTAAGAAGAATAGACGAGGGAAGCGTCGCAAGAGAGGTTATTTTGTCAGGCTTTTCCGAAGTGGAACTCGGCACACGGCTTACCGAAACCGACGAAAAGTATCTTATAAGTTTTTACGGCGACAAAATATTTTTCAAAAAGGAAAAAATCACCTGAAAATCGTTGACAAAATTATTTAATCCTTTATAATGTAATTAACAATTAAATCTCGTATATCGAAAGACAAGTAGCCTCGGAAAGACTTAAAGAGAGTGGCGTCATCGGCTGTAAGCGCCATAAGGGATACCGATAAGCGAAACCACTTTCGAACGGGGGCTTTCAGGCAGCTAAAAGCCGAAAATAAGGCAGGCAAGTCCTGTAAAGTAAGGTGGAACCACGACAATCAATCGTCCTTATGCGTTTTAGCATAAGGGCGTTTTTTTGTGGTTTTATTCCGTCATCGCGTGACAATTTATCCCTTTCGTCATTGCGAGGAGCAAGGCGACGAAGCAATCCAGACACAAAGTTAATTTACACAACGTAACTTTTTATACCTAAACTATTCTATTGCGTCAGCTCGGCTCCTTTGTGTAAAGGGAGCTGTCGGCGAATGCCGACTGAGGGATTGTCTGTTCCCGCAAGGGAACTTCAATAAAAATATCTATCCACAACTATATAAATCAACGATAATAAACCGATAGGTTCGGTTTAAAGGAGCTATTATGAAAATCACGTTAAAAAACGGAAATGCAGTTGAATTCGAACAACCTATAAGCCTTTACGAAATAGCGAAGTCTATATCTAGCGGGCTTGCAAGAGAAGCGGTTACCGCAAGCGTAAACGGAGAACTTAAGGACCTTTCCGAAGTTATTTCCGAAGACGCACAAGTCAATTTCTACACCCTTAAGGATAAAGAGGGTTTGGACGTTTACCGTCACACCTGTTCGCAC
Source organism: uncultured Clostridia bacterium (assembly GCA_958419945.1). Classification (GTDB taxonomy): domain Bacteria; phylum Bacillota; class Clostridia; order Christensenellales; family Borkfalkiaceae; genus UBA4636. Next base: position 12,327 of record CATZIC010000034.1, read on the forward strand.
GTGCTTGCACAGGCGGTTAAAACCATTTATCCCACCGCACAACTTGCCATAGGACCTACTATAGAAAACGGCTTTTACTATGATTTTGACTTCAAAACACCCATTTCTCAGGATGATTTGGCAAAAATCGAAGAGGAAATGCATTCAATCATTAAAGCCGACCTTCCCATTACACGCTACGAACTTCCGAGAAAGGAAGCCATAAATCTTATGAAGGGTTTTGGCGAATCCTACAAAGTCCAACTTATCGAGGATTTGCCCGAGGACGCGCATATTTCCTTCTATAAACAGGGCGCTTTTACCGACCTTTGCAAAGGTCCTCATCTTCCTTCCACGGGTAGAATAAAAGCCTTCAAACTTATGTCCATAACAGGCGCATATTGGCGTGGAAACGAGAAAAACAAAATGCTTACCCGTATTTACGCAACCGCTTTCGAAAAACGCAGCGAACTTGACGAATACGTAAAATTACAGGAAGAAATCAAAGCGAAAGACCATAACAAACTCGGCAGAGATTTAGGCTACTTTATGACTTCCGACGTAGTAGGTCAAGGACTTCCTATCATAATGCCCAAGGGCACAAAGGTTATGCAGACCATGATAAGATTTGTAGAGGACGAAGAGGAACGCCGTGGATTTATGCCCACCCGTACTCCGATTATGGCTAAATCCGACCTTTACAAAATTTCCGGACATTGGTATCACTACAGAGATAAAATGTTCGTAATCGGCGATCCCGACGCAGAGGGTGAAGTGATTGCACTCCGTCCGATGACCTGTCCTTTCCAATATCAGATATTCAAAAACGGCTTAAAATCCTACCGTGATCTTCCCGTAAGGTTCAGCGAAACCGCAACAGAACTTAGAAACGAAGCGTCGGGCGAAATGCACGGCCTTATCCGTGTACGTCAGTTTACGCTCTCCGACGGACATATCATCTGCGCTCCCGACCAGATCGAAGGCGAATTCAAAAAATGCCTCGATTTAAGCCTTTATTTCCTTAAATGCCTCGGTATGGAAAACGATATTACCTATCGTTTCTCCAAGCGTGGAAAGGATAACGACAAATATATCGATAATGATAAGGCGTGGAATGAAACAGAAGCGCTTATGAAAAAGATCCTCGACCACTTGGGACTCGATTACGTGGAAGCGGACGACGAAGCGGCTTTCTACGGACCAAAGCTCGATATTCAGGCAAGAAACGTTTACGGAAAAGAAGACACTCTTATCACTATACAACTCGACTTTGCGGCAGGCACGAGCTTCGAAATGAGTTATATCGACCAGGACGGCAACAAGCAGACTCCTTTCGTAATTCACAGAAGTTCAATCGGCTGCTATGAAAGGGTTTTCGCAATGCTTATCGAAAAGTACGCAGGCGCATTCCCGACCTGGCTTGCTCCCGTTCAGGTGAAGATTTTGCCTGTAACCGACAGGGCTTTGGAATACGCAAATTCTATTGCCGACGCACTTCGTGAAAAAGGACTTCGTCCCGAAGTCGATACCCGTTCCGAAAAGATCGGCAGAAAGATAAGAGACGCTCAACTCGACAAAGTTCCTTATATGCTAATTCTCGGCGATAAAGAAGCAACCGACGGCACCGTCGTATCCGTAAGAAGCCGCAGGGAAGGCGAACTCGGCACGATGGCAACAAATGACTTTATCGAAAAGGTTTACGTCGAAGTAAGGGATAAGGTAGTTTACAAAGACTAATTTCCGTTTGACGGTTAATTTTAACTTTTTGCGTAAATTTACTTGACAACACGTTATATAGGTGTTATTATGTATACGCTTGAAGCAGAAGTTAACCCTTCTCACCGCCAGAATTTTTGAAGCGGTACATAATTCGTCAAACGGCTTGACAGCTAAATTAAGCTATAATTATGTATTTTTATCGGGTTTTCTTATGCGGAAGGCCCGATTTTATTTTGCCGGGAGGGGCTTACTATTAAAGTTTCTAACAACATTAACCAAATGATAAGGCACGCCGAAGTAAGGGTTATCGGCGCAGACGGAGCGCAACTCGGAATAATGAGTTCCGACAAAGCCCTTGAACTTGCAGAGGAAGCGAATCTCGACCTCGTTGAAATTTCGCCCCAGGCAAATCCGCCCGTATGCAAGATTATGGACTACGGAAAGTTCCGTTTCGAACTCTTAAAGAAGCAAAAAGAGGCCAAAAAGAACCAAAAGGTTATCGAGCTTAAAGAAATATGGCTTTCGATGACGATAGACGTCGGCGACTTAAACGTCAAGGCGAAACAGGCTTCCAAGTTTCTTTCACAGGGTAACAAGGTTAAAGTTTCCATCAAAATGCGCGGCAGGCAAAACGCCCATTCCAATATGGGTATTGACGTTATGAACAGATTTTTCGAAATCGTCAAAGAGGTTGCTAGTATGGAAAAGAAACCGCTTTTGGAAGGCAGAAACATCATAATGATTTTGGCGCCTTTAAAAGCATAATTCCCTAAAAAAAGGCAAAATTCAGGGTTTTTATGCCCAAAATATGGACAAAATTGTCCAAAACAGGGCAAATCGATTCGCAAAAAAAATATTTAGAATATACGGAGGGCTTTAGTTATGCCGAAAATGAAATCCCACAGCGGTTCAAAAAAGCGTTTCAACTTGACTGCTACCGGCAAGGTTAAAAGAAGTCGTGTTGGACACGGTCATATCCTTACCAAAAAGGACACCAAGAGAAAGAGAAGATTAAGAAGCGGTACTTACGTATCGAAGGCTCAGGAAAAGACCATCAGGACAATGATTCCTTACAAGGGCTAATAGGGGGTATATAAATTATGCGTATTAAAAGAGCAGTTAACGGCGTTAAAAAACGCAGAAAGATATTAAAACTTGCCAAAGGTTACTTTGGTTCCAAGAGCAAACTTTACCGTGTTGCCCATCAGGCGGTAATGAAGTCTTTGACTTATTCTTACGTTTCGAGGAGAACCCGCAAACGTGATTTCCGCAAACTTTGGATTGCACGTATCAACGCAGGTTGCCGTCAGAACGGTTTAAATTACAGCACGTTTATTCACGGTTTAAACCTTTTAGGTCTCAATCTTAACAGAAAGGTTCTTTCCGATATGGCTATCAACGATGCACAGGGCTTTACTTGCCTCTGCGATCAGGTAAAGGCAAAATTAGCATAATTCGTTTTTAAAGGACCGCTTTATATTAAGCGGTCCGTTTGATTTATGGAAATATCATCACGGAAAAATCCCGAGATTAAAAAAATCGCCTCGTTAAAGGAAAAGAAGTATCGCGACCAATACATGGAATACCTTATCGAAGGTGAAAAGTCTGTAAAGGAAGCAATAAAGTACGGCGTGGAAATTTTAAAAATCGTCGGAACGGAAGACCTCGTTTCGCCCTATTATGGCAGCGGAATAGAGGTTATAACCGTTACAGAGCAGGTAGCGGATTTCGTAAGCGATTCGGTTTCCCCGCAAGGTATAGTTGCAGTGGCAAAAAAGCCCGATAACAGGCTTATAGCCCCACTTTATAACAGTATTTTGCTTGACAACGTGCAAGACCCCGGTAACCTAGGTACCGTAATCCGTACCGCAGTGGCGCTGGGAATATCCGAAATTTATACGGTGTCTTGTGCGGACCCTTATTCCCCAAAAGCGGTAAGGGCAAGTATGAGCGGTATTTTTAACGTTACTATACGAAGCGGAAGTTACGAGGAAGTTTTAAATTCCTTAAATTCCGTTCCGATACTATCCGGCGATATGAACGGAGAGGACGTATTTTCCTACCGTCCGCCCAAAAAATTCTGTCTTGCAATCGGTAACGAAGGTAACGGCCTATCGGATGAAGTAAAATCCGCATCATATGCTACCGTAAAAATTCCGATGAGCGACAAAATGGAAAGCCTTAATGCGGGCGTTTCCGCATCGATATTACTATATCAACTTACGTTTAATCAAAAAGGAGAATAATTATGTCAGGACACAGCAAGTGGCACAATATACAGGCAAAAAAGGGTAAAGCGGACGCCGCACGTGGCAGAATTTTTACCAAAATCGGCAGGGAAATCGCAGTTGCGGCAAAGCAGGGCGCAGATCCTAACCTTAATAGCAAACTTGCCGACGTAATCGCAAAGGCGAAAGCGGCAAACATGCCTAACGACAATATTAAAAGAAGTATCGCTAAAGCGACCGGCGAACTCGGCAACGTAAACTTCGAAACTTTGGTTTACGAAGGTTACGGCGTAGGCGGCAGCGCAGTTATCGTCAATACTCTTACCGACAACAAGAACAGAACGGTTGGCGAAGTCAGACATATTTTCGATAAATTCGGCGGAAGCCTCGGCACAAGCGGCAGCGTAGGATTTATGTTTACAAATCAGGGCGTTATAGTTATCGAAAGAACTCCCGATTTAGACGAAGACACCGTTATGGAATACGCTTTGGAAGCGGGCGCCGAAGACTGCATTGCGCAGGAAGACGCTTTTGAAATAAGAACCACTCCTTCCGCTTTTTCCGACGTTCGTAAATATCTCGAAGAAAAGAACCTCGAATTTTTGGAAGCCGAAGTAATGATGGTTCCTAACGACAAGATTCAACTCAACGAATCTCAAGTAGTAACCTTCACCAAAATGCTTGACGCATTAGAAGACCTTGACGACGTTCAGGAAGTTTACCACAACGTAGACCTCCCCGAAGAAGAGGAAGAAGAATAATCAATTTAAAGCACATAAATATAATATCGAGTGGCATGTAAACGCTTACCGCTCGATATTTATTTTAAGATAAAAGATTCTTTTAAAAAAGGTATGTATGGAAAAAATTACAAATCGCTGTAAAAGTCTTTTTATATGGGCGCTAACCCTATCCATTCTTGCGGTAGCGGGTATCCCCATGATTGTTTTGGGTGCGGTAAACGCTTTGTGGGCGGTTATGGTGCTCGGCATAGTTTTCGTAGTGGCAGGCGTGTACGTTATGCCTTTTCTTTGGGTGAAATTCGGAGAATCAAAAGGGGTTAAACGTATGGTTTTCGCCGTTGAAAAGGAATATGTTTATTCGGTTAAAGATCTCGCAATGCGTTTCGGCATGTCGGAAAAGGCCGTAGTCGGTTCTATTCGCACTTGCATTGAAAAGGGTTATCTTATCGGCTATTTGTTCGACGGAAACGAAATCAAAGCAAACACCAACAAACCCATAAACGACCGTGTAATAACCGTTCGCTGCGAAAACTGCGGCGCTACATATTCTTACGACGTAGATAAAAAGGGAAAATGCCCTTACTGCGGCGGCACAAACGCTGATAATTAACAAAAATTTCCATTAAAAAATAGGTATATAAAGATAGTTTCTAAGCAAACTACTACTACAACGGTGGCAATGAAAGCGCAAGGCAGAGTCCTTAGCGATTTCATAAAAATATAGTCCTTAGAGGCTTTATAGAATAGAGCTTATAAAGACTTAGATAAGAAAAGTTACCGTTTTATATAATCTGTCAAAGGGTACAGGCAAGAAATTTTTGTTGTTTAAATTTAACTAACGATAAACTGCCTCTGCCGTTTGGCAGAGGTTTTGGGGAGGTAGCCAATAGGTCTACCTCCCTTGTACTATTTTGTGATAATATTTTTGCTATTTCTTCATCAAATTTTTATAAAATCTATTGAAAATAAATTGACTTTACAAAAATAAGGTGATATACTTTATGCGTCAAATGAAGGTAACTGTGCTTTTTAAGAAAGGTTCGGTTATTTCCGTTTGAAATCGTTTACGGCGTTTGCCGTAACGCTAAAATTACCCATCCTAAAGTTTTTCCCCAAAAACTTTCTCCTTAATTTCGGCAGGTTCAACGAAAGTTGAGCCTGTCGTCTTTATTTTTCGAAGGTAAATTTTCCAAACGATTTTTACCCGCTGCGTTAATATAAACGGCAGTTAAACGGCTTATAGCCCGACTTTTCTGCCTTTTTTGTTTGCTAAAATATAAAAAAAGGAAAAACTCTATGTTTGGCTATATCGTTGACAATTCTCTTAATATATAGTAAAATAATTAAATAACTGTCAAGGTGAATTATGTCAATGACTGTTTTAGGCATAGACCCCGGCTTCGGTACGATAGGTTACGGTGTAATTCGGGAAGTAAACGGCAAAAAAACGCCATTAGATTACGGCGTAATAAAAACCCCTAAGGAATTAACCTTTCCCGAAAGGCTTGTACTTATCGAAAAGGGAATAAATACGCTTATCGACAAATTTCTGCCCGACGAAATTGCACTTGAAGAACTTTTTTTCAACACGAATATAACGACGGGTATAAACGTTGCCCACGCAAGGGGGGTAATAGTTGCGACCTGCTATAAAAAATGCACTAAACTTTTCGAGTACACACCCCTTCAGATAAAGCAGGCTCTGACCGGTTACGGCAGGGCGGAAAAACGGCAGATACAGATTATGACCGCAAGTTTATTGGGGCTTCCGAAAGTTCCGCGCCCCGACGATGCTGCAGACGCACTTGCGGTTGCGCTTACCCACCTTAACACAAACCGTTTTTCCTCGACTTTCGGCATAAAATAATTACAATACAAACAATAGGATTATAGCGTATGATCGGATATATAAAAGGCAAACTACTTCACGCAGAAGAAAACACCGTAATTTTGGAAACCGGCGGAATCGGTTACGAAATAACCTGTTCCATATCCTTATTTAGCCGTCTCGTAAAAGATGGCGGTGGCGAGGCCTACACCTATCTTGCCGTAAAAGAGGACGGCGCTTTTTTGTACGGCTTTGACAATCTTGCCGAAAAAAGCATGTTTTTAAAACTTTTAACTGTGTCCGGCGTAGGTCCCAAAATGGGCATAACCATTTTATCGGGAACAGAATTAAACCAACTTGCAATGTACATCGCAACAAGCGACGTAAAATCCCTTTCCAAAATCAAGGGCTTGGGCAAGAAGACGGCGGAAAGAATAATCGTCGAACTTCGAGAGTCTATGCAAAAAATGCCTGTTTCCAAAACGGAAATCCCCGTTACCAATATGACGAGCGACGGCGAAAACGCAGTACTTGCGCTTATGAGTCTCGGCTACAACCGTACCGAAAGCACGGAAGCCGTAAGCCGTTCCCTTTCCGATGGAAAGGTCGGTTTAAACGAAATTATTACGGGCGCACTTAGATACTTTGCAAAATAATTCCAATCTATTTACATCTAAATTAAGGCGTCAATTACGCCAAAAAACACGGATAATCAACCTATACCGCCACTTTTGCGGTATCAAGGAGAATTAAATGTTAGAGGATGAACTTATAACGTCCGCAATGGACTATAGCGCAGACGAGCGTATTTTGGAACCGGAAAAGAACTCTTACGACGAGGTCGAAAACGTTCTTCGTCCGAAATCCATGGAAGGCTACGTTGGGCAGGAAAAGGTTAAAGAAAACCTTTGCGTATTCATGCAAGCGGCAAAAATGCGCGGGGAATCACTTGACCACGTGCTTTTATACGGTCCTCCGGGGCTTGGCAAAACCACACTTGCGCATATTATAGCAAACGAAATGGGCACTTCCATTAAAATAACCAGCGGTCCTGCGATTGAAAAGTCGGGGGATTTAGCGGCTATTTTGACCAACCTTAACGAAGGCGACGTTTTGTTCGTTGACGAAATTCACCGTCTTAATCGCAACGTCGAAGAAATACTCTATCCTGCGATGGAGGACTTTTCCTTGGATTTTATTATCGGAAAAGGCCCCTCGGCAAGAAATATTCAGATACCTTTAAAACCCTTTACCCTAATTGGCGCAACCACAAAAGCAGGGCTTTTATCTTCGCCCCTTCGTGACAGATTCGGTGTAATCTGCCGCTTAGAGATGTACTCTCCCGAAGAACTTGCCGAAATCGTCCGCCGTTCCGCAAAAATTCTCGGTGCGGAAATTTCCATGGAATCTTCCTTAGAACTCGGTAAGCGTTCGAGGGGTACACCGAGGATCGCCAACCGCCTTTTAAAAAGGATTCGTGACTTTTCCTTGGTATCTGGGCATAGCGAAATAACCCTTGAGGACACCGTACAAGCGTTAAAACGGCTTGAAATCGACGAACTCGGCCTTGATTTTATAGACATAAAAATATTGCGTTCCATGGCGGAAAAATTCGGTGGCGGGCCAGTGGGGCTTGAAACCATAGCCGCAACCATAAACGAGGATGCAGGCACGATAGAGGACGTTTACGAACCCTATCTTTTGCAACTCGGCTTTGTCGCAAGAACGCCGAGGGGAAGGGTTTTAACCCCGTCGGGCTACAAACACATAGGCATAAAACAACCGTTAAAACCACAGATTACATTTTTTGACAACGATGAAGACAAGTGATTTTTACTATGATTTACCTGAAAGGCTGATTGCTCAGACTCCTATAGAGCCGAGGGACAGTTCACGCCTTATGCATTACGATATGGCTACCAAAACCGTAGCGCACCGCCATTTCTACGACGTAGTCGATATATTAAAAAGCGGTGATTTACTCGTAATAAACAACACCAAAGTTTACCCCGCTAGGATTTATTCCACTACCAAATTCGGCGGAAAAATGGAAATCCTTTTGTTAAAGCGTATAAATTACACCGATTGGGAAGTGCTCGTTAAACCGGGAAAAAAGGCTCACGACGGCGCCGAATTTACGGTTTCCGACGAACTTTCCTTTACCGTATTATCCCATACCGATTCCGGCGGAAGAATAATCCGTTTTTCATTTGACGGCGTATTCGAAGATATTTTGGACCGCGTAGGCGAAATGCCCCTTCCGCCGTATATAAAAGAAAAACTTGAAGACCAAAGCCGCTACCAGACGGTATACTGCAAAAACGAAGGAAGCGCCGCCGC
>CATZIC010000035.1 GCA_958419945.1 uncultured Clostridia bacterium
GTGGGCGATCCCAACACTTGCGAATACGAAAGCGCTGACAGACAGCAGATAAAACTTTGCAAAGAGGAAGAATTTGCCATTCACGCTTTAAAAAAGGCAAGCGAAAAATTGATCGTAGTCGTTTATGCTGGCGCCGCAATCGATATGAGTAGCTGGATTGACGAAGCGGATGCAGTCGTTTGGGCAGGATACGGCGGCGAGTACGTCAACAAAGCTGTAGCCGAAGTTTTAACGGGAAAAGTAAATCCGAGCGGAAAACTCACCGAAACCTTTCCGCTTTCGATCGAGGACGTTCCCTCCGAAAACGCCTATCGGGACGACGCCGTAATGGTATATAGCGAAGGATTAAACGTCGGATATCGTTATTTCGATACTTACAATCTTCCCGTGCTGTTCCCGTTCGGTTTCGGACTTTCATATTCAGAATTTAAGTATGATAATTTATCGGTTACCAAAAAAGATAACTGCGTGCAAGTAGCCTTTGAAATAGAAAATATTTCAGATACGGACGGAAAAGAAGTTGCCCAAATTTACGTAAGGGAGATAACCAAAGAGGTTTATAGACCTTACAAAGAATTAAAAGGATTTAAAAAAGTCTTTATCAAAGCGCATCAAAAAGAAAGAGTGGAACTTATTTTGGATAAATCGGCGTTTTCCTATTATTCCGTTTCAAAAGATAAATGGATGGTAAAACCCGGAGTGTTTGAAATTTTGGTAGGTAAAAACTCGAAAGACGTTGTTTTATCAAAGAAAATTTTAATCGACGATAGTTTATAACTGAAAAAACAGATCGTCGTATAAATAAAATTTAGGAGGAAAATTATGAAATTCAAAAAATTCGGACTAAAAATGGTATGTATGTTACTATTGGTCTGCCTATTCACGGGGTGCGGTAGGTGCGGAAAGAATCCGGACGAACAGCCTGTGGGCGACAGAACTGAAATCAGTTTTTTGTGCAGTATCAACCTTAAATCCACACCTGCTTGGACAGAGTTATTGCAAGCATATAATAACGGACAGGGAATAGAAGATAACGTTTACGTTAACATGGAAAGAGGAACCGGAAGCGTTGCGTCGAGTATCTTCGAATCCAACTCAAGAAGCGCTTTTAACGTTGTCGCAATTAACGACAGCAAAGATACAACCGCTTTGCAGGCGTCGCTTATAAGAAGCAACCGTACGTATGCGCCAAACGGATATATGGTTGACCTTACCGAGTACGCTGCAAAAGACGAAGATTTCCAAAAGAATAACATTTCAAAGCAAGCGCTCGATTGGGGACGTATGACCTACAACCAAGAGGCAAATTCCGGTGCGGGAAGTCAAAAACACGTTATCGGCGCAGGTCAAAAATTGATGGCAGTACCTTACGGCGCAAGTCCGCATTTTAACTGGTATAACAAAGCCTTGTTTGAAGCGCAGGGCGTCAATATAATTTCCGTTGAAGAAGAAAAATTAAACGGAACGGGCGAATATGCAAAGGTGCAACCGCACGGCTATGCCGAGTATAAAGAAGCGCCTGTTGCGGGCATGAAAGCTTCTAAGACTTTGGACGGCAGAACGGTTTATAAGGTATTTAACAACCGCATCGGCATGAATTGGGAGGAAATGAGGAATTTCTTAAAATACTTTACCAAAAAAGATTCTACAAATCCAAAGGGTTGGAATCCCTCCGCAACCTCTAACTACGGTTTCGTTTCCGAATATTGGTTCAATTACGGCTGGTCTGTCGGCGGCGACGTTATGGGTTATAACGGAAGTAATTACGATTTCACTTTAATGGACGACCGTGCAAATTATATCGTAACGGCGGACAATACCGTTATCAACGGTTCAACCTATAATGCAGGTGAAATCGTACGCTACGAAGACAGAGTAAACGGCATCGAAAATGCAAGCGTAAAACCGGAAAATATTTACGCCATCGAATCTCAATATAACGCAGTAAAGGAATACGTTTCGTTGCAGGTAGCAACTTCTACTACGGTAGACGAAAAAGGCGGAGCGACTTATAAAGGATACGGTGTAGCGGATCCTGACATAGGCGCTTCGGCAAACTGGTTCAACACCTCTCAAATCGCAATGGTAAGAGGAAACATAGACTCCATTTACGAAAGAATGATGCTTCCCGCAGCAGTAAACTTCGATATGTGTCCTTGTGAAACCTATCGTGAATACGAAGGCGGAAGTATTTACCAAAAGGACGGTAAAGATGGTTTTGCCAACGAATATCTTAAAGTTATAGGCGAAACTTACGACGGCAAAGTTTACACGGGCGAACTTAAGAAAGTGAACGGAACGGCTATTGTCGGCAACCAAACTACGGCAAGTATATCCGAATATTTGGTAATACCCGCTTGTTCCGATCCCGCAAAATATCAGGCGGCTTGGGACTTTATAAGCTGGGTGGCAACCGAAGGACAAAAATATATCGCTAAAACGCAGACGTTAGCGCCTGTCGATAAAAAGGTTTTGTTCAGCGAAGAATACGCTTACAATAATGAAATCAGCAAAGGAAAGAATTACTACGCACTTGCAATGATGGCAAGTAACACTAGTCGTGGCGACTGGGGATATTTCGAAAACGGCAGCTGGGTAACCAACTGGTCTACCGATTTCAACCAAAAAGTTCGTAAAGGTAATATGACTTTAACTGCCTTCCTTAATACGAGAGGAAATAACGCAAAACAAGAATTAGACGGAATGTCCTGTATTATAAAGGGGATAAGATAATGAATATTGCGCATAGTTGTACGCTCTCACCTCTACCCAAAAAGAAGAGAAAGTGGAAAGCGATTAACTGGATGTACTTCGGGATTGCGCTAATCCCAATTATCAGTTTTATCATTTTCAACGGATTGCCTGTTTTTTTGTCATTCGTTTCAATGTTTACGGACATGAAAGCAAATGATATTTTCACAATGCAATGGAACGGCTTCTCTAATATTACAGGGGTACTTCAAGATGCAAAATTCTGGAAAGCATGGGGTACGACTTTTTGGCTTGCCAGCGCTCAAATAGTAACCTTACTTATCGCCCTTATAATATCGGTTTTGTTAAATACCGTAAAGAGATTCGCTAACTTTTTTCAAGTGATCTTCTTTATTCCGTATATTTGTTCCACGGTTGCTATCGCAATTATGTGGAAATGGGTGTTTTCCACGGACTTCGGCGTTTTAAACGCAATCTTAGGCGAAAAGCTTGAGTGGCTTTGGAGCGTTGAGCATCCCGAAAGATTGGTTTGGGCGGTATATATAACTATCATTTGGCAGGCACCTGCATACGGTATCGTAATGTTCAAAGCCGCATTGAAAAACGTTAACCCGTCCTTATACGAAGCCGCTTCATTAGACGGTGCAAACGGATGGGGAAAGTTCTGGCACGTAACGCTACCGGGTATTAAAGGGGTTACACTGTTTTTGCTTCTTGCGAGTATCACGAACGGTCTTGCGATATTCGACGCAGTTACCGTCTTGGCACCTGTCGATTGGAACCAACTTGCGGGGCCGGATAACGCTGCGCTTACCATTAACTACTACATTTACATAAAAGGCGTAATGCAGTTAGAGATGGAATACGCATCGGTGATGAGTTGGGCGCTGTTCTTGGTTACTTTCGGTATCTCGTTTTTCGTTATCCGTGCAAGAAATAAGGCTACGGCGGAGGATTAAGGTATGAGAGCAATTTTCAAAGACAGAAAAATCGCAGCACCGACAAGCGAAGTAAATGATTTCATGCCGAAACGCAGAAGAAAACCCGTTGCCGTCAGCAAAGTCGTGATTTACGCTATTCTTTGTTTATTCACGCTGTGGGTTTTGGCGCCGTTTGCCATAATTATCGTAACTTCCTTTACAGGAAGAACGGAATATATGACGGCGGAAGGTTATATTTGGTGGCCTGAAAAATTTACCTTGGAAGGGTATAAACAATTATTCTTGCAAGACACAATGATGATGGATAGAAAGGACGGAATACCCACGATTTTACTTGGATTTTTCAATACCCTTTGGATAACGTTGATACCGCTTGTTTGCAGTTTATTGCAATCACTTTTGGTGGCGTACTGTTATTCGAAATACAGATTTCCGTGTAAAAATTTCCTTTTCATGCTTACGGTATCTCTTATGTTCGTTCCTTTGGGATCATTCGGTTTCGTTACCTATATGTTCTACCAAAATATCGGATGGACGGAAGGATATGCAGCATGGCTTCCTCTCGTTATACCGGGACTTTTTGCAAGCGCCGGCACGGTATTTTTCCTGCGCCCGTACGTAGACGGTATCGGTAAAGAGATTATAGAGGCGGCTGAAATTGACGGAATGGGCTTTTGGCAGATATTTATTAAAGTGGTTTTGCCTCTTTCCAAGCCTGCGCTTATCGCACAATTTATCTTCGGATTTGTCGGCGGTTACAACAATTACGCAGGAGCATTGATGTATCTCAATACTGCGCCCTCCGAAATGTGGACGTTGCAGATTGCTCTTAATAAGATTATAGCCGAAATGACGCTTACTTCCTGCGATTTCAACTTTACTTGTGCAGTTGCGTTAATGGCTATGGTTCCGCTGATTATCTTGTATCTTGCTTGTCAGAAGTTCTTCATAGAAGGAATAACTTTCGGCGGCGGAAAAGAATAAAAAGATTTGGTAGCAAGCCGAATTTTAGCTTGCTACCGGATTTTGGGAGGAAAATAATGAAAAAAATAGTATCTTTGGTATTAAGTGTATTCCTGATATTTTCGCTTGCGGCTTGCTCTGACAAGGAGCCGACTACGACCGAAAAAGATGTTTGCGAACATATCTTTGTAAAAGTGGAAAAAACTCAGCCTACTTGTAGTTCGGAAGGAATAAGAGCGCATTACGAATGTGAAAAGTGTAATAAAATTTTCTTTGACGAAAAGGGAAAAATCGAACTTTCAAAAGAAAATGTTACATTTAAGAAATTGAATCACTCTTTATCGCATTATGCGGCGACAGAAAAGGTTTCCGAGTATTGGCATTGTTTTGCTTGCGATAGGTATTTTACGGATGCAGGCGGAACTAATCAAACGACCTATCATACCTTATACGAAAATGCTTTTGATCCCATTCGTTTAAGCGACGTTTCGTCCGGCAACGTGTATCTTAGCACTTCTGCAGGCGGATCGTTACAGCCGCTTAGCGGTGATTTTACCTTTCGGGCGTTTATGACCTGGACGGCGGAAGCGAGTTTAGATACCTTTCCTGCCGCTAAAAGAGTTCAGGTAAATATCAATTTAAACGATGAAACAACTTTGCCGGGTAGCGGCGTTTCCGCCCAGTGGTATAACTGCGGAATCGGTTACAGTAAGGAACTCGGATTGTTTTATAAAAACTTCGAGGCGGATGATAAAGTTCCCGTATCGCAAGAATTAACCGAATTATTTCTTGAACAAAAGGGAATTTACGTCTTAATCGTGCGTGAAGGTTCAAGCGTTTCCTTATACCTTGAAGATAAAGATGGCAAACCCATCCGCCTTTCCAGCGGAAATTTCGGTAAAAACAGAACTGTTGTAAGACTTGCCGCTAACATAGCCGAGGGCGTGGACGGTTGGACTCCGTCATCTACCAAAACGGCAATTTGTATAGGGGTTGGAAATCCGAAATGCGTATTTGACAAAGCCTATAGCGGCAGCGTCGAGTAGACTGAAGTCGTAAATTAGCTGCGGGGAAAATGATATAGAAAGAGTTTTATGTCATTTTCCTCGTTCATTTTATGAAAAATTTTTATTGGAGAAACAAATGGAGCAATTTATTTACGGAAATATTCGTATTCAACTTTTAAGCGAAGATATAATTCGCATCGAGCGCAGTAAAAATGGTAAATTTTGCGATGAAAACACATTTTTAATTCCGAATAAAACTAACTATGAAAATAACGAAGTCGCATACACGCAGGAAGGTAACGTGATATGCTTCGGCGATTACGAATTATATATTCCCGAAAACGCCAAATCCCTTACAGGCGTAAGGCTTGATAAAAACGGGAAAAAGATATATACATATAAGAAATTAAAAAACAGCGGGGAACTGCCGCCGCTTGATAAAACCCCGGAAGTTTTCGCAATTTCCGATACGCCACGGATTATCGTGCCCGAAGGGGGCTATTCTAAAAGCGCAAAAGGCAAATATAGAATAACCGAAAACGTACAGGATATCTATCTTTTGCTGTGCCAAAAAGACGCTAAAAAACTTAGAAAATTATACGTCGAAATTACGGGAAGACCTGAACTTGTCCGCCTTTCCACGCTCGGCGGCTGGAATAGTAAATACTATGCTTATAACGAGGAAGAGGCAAAACAGCTTATCCTCGATTACGAAAAACACAACGTCCCTTTAGACGTAATGGTAATAGACACAGATTGGCGTAGTTGCGAACACGGTTGGGGTTACGATATAAATACAAACCTTTTCCCCGATATGAAAAGGTTTTTGGACTTTGCGCACGCGCATGGTGTAGAAGTTACGTTCAACGACCATCCCGAACCGGTAGAGGGCAAGCAGGTTTTCGATCCCGAAGAAATAGCGTATCGGGAGAAAAATCTGCAGGCTTTAATGGAAATGGGCTTGGATATATGGTGGTATGACAGAAACTGGAGTTCCAATCTTGTATCGCCGACTAAAAACATCAGGTGGGAAACTTTCGGATTATATCTTTTTCAGGACGTTACACGCCACTACTATCAAAAAGTCGCTAAAAACAAGGAAATTTATCGTCGTCCCGTCATCATGGGCAACGTCGTCAACGTTGCAAACGGATACTATCAAAGTATTTTGGATTCCGCATCTCACCGCTATTCGGTGCAGTGGACGGGGGATATCCAAAGCGAAACGGAGTCCATTGCGCAAGAAGTTTCAACTTTGATTAAGTGCGGTAACAACTGCATACCTTACGACAATTCCGACTGCGGCGGTCATATAGGAAATCCGAATAAGGAATTATTTATCCGTTGGATGCAGTACGGCACGTTATCTCCCGTATTTCGTCCGCATTGTACAAACATCGTAAAGCGTTTTCGTGAACCTTGGGCTTATGACGAGGAAACCTTGAATATTGTCAGGGAATACAACAATCTTCGTTACCGTTTGCTTCCGGTAATTTATAAAAACGCATACGAAAGTTATGAGTGCGGCATGCCTATTTTTAAAGCTCTCGGTTATGAATTTCCGGAAGATAAAAAGGCCGCAAAATTAAACGACGAATACATGCTCGGCAGCGATATTTTAATAAGACCTGTTGCCGGCAGAAAATACAAAAACTTAGACAAGAAAAATTACCTTTCTTCTGTAAAGGCAACCTATTTTGACGGAACCGAACTAAAAGGGGAAGCAATCGCAAAAGCGGAATACGAAACTTTGAATATCGTGCTTAACCATACGTCGCCGGAAAAAGAGGTGCCCGTATATAACTTTTCCGCACGCTTTTTAACGGAAGTTACGTTCGATAAAGACGTTGAACTTATGGTGTGTTGCGACGACGGTTGTACGGTTTATATCGACGAAGAAAAGGTTTTCGAAGATAAAACCCTCCATTCGGCAACAAATTTTCCGCTGAAAGTCATAAAGGGCGGCGTATCCCACAAAGTGGAAATCGAGTATTTCCAGGCAGGCGGAGAGGCGGCAATTATCCTTCGTTATTGCGAAGTAGCAATAAACGATAAAGTCGGTACGTATCTGCCAAAAGGCAAGTGGATAGACGCTTTTGACGGAAAAATCTATTCAGGCAATAAAACCGTTTATAAAAATTACGGTTTGAGCGAAATGCCGTTATTTATCCGCTTGGGCGCACTTATCCCGCTTGCATACGAAGCCCATAGCACCAAAGAGCAGAAGTGGGATAAACTTGTTTACGATTTCTATCCCTCTAAAGAGTCAAGCGATAGCGGATACCTTTATGAGGACGATACCGAAACCACGGCATATAAACTCGGACAGTTTAGAAAAAGCGCATACGAGGCATATTACAATGAAAGCGAAAACGCTTTTGTTATAAAACTACACCCTTCAAACGGTACTTTCAAGGGCGAAAAGTGCTTCGATAGCCGTGAAATTTTAGTTAAATACCACTTATTAAAAGGCGCCAAAGAGGTGAAAAAAGTTACCGTAAACGGCGTGGAAATTGATTTTTCAAAGACAAAAAAGAACGCTTCCTTCCCCTTAAGCGTAAATAATACTGCACCCGACTCAAGTTGTGTTTTGGTACCTTTGAAAATTGACTTGACAAAAGAATACGAAATTCGTTTTTACCTTTATTAAATGACAGATTTACCGATGTAAAAAGGATGGATTTCTTATGAAAATTAAATACCTCGGAACGGCGGCGTACGAAGGTGTGCCTTCGCTGTTCTGTAAATGTAAGGTATGCAGACTTTCAAGGGAGCGTGGCGGCAGGAATATGCGCTCACGAAGTCAAGCGCTTATAAACGACGAACTCTTGATTGATTTTAACGCAGATACCGTCTGGCATTATCAGAAATACGGATTCGACTTTGAAAAAATCTGCGGAATTTTAATTACCCATTCCCACTGCGATCATTTATATCCCGACGATATCGAAATGGCAGCAAAGGGTTACACGCACGAACATAGACCGTTACAGTTTTATTCCGGTAAAGACGGATATGAAAAGATAAAAAAGATTACCGATATAATAGGCGGCGGCGCAAGCGTTCATCTAGTAGAACGGAACAGATTTACGGTAGGTGACTATTCGGTATTGCCCTTAAAAGCCGATCACGATCAAAAATCGTCGCCATTCATATATTCCATAACAAAAGACGGAAAACGTGTTTTATACGCCACCGACACCGGTTACTTTTTGGAAAGCGTATGGGAGCAATTAAAGACGGAAGGATATTTTGATTTAATCACTCTCGATTGCACGGGCGGTTTGGGGCTTAACGGTGAGTGGCGGAATAACCATATGACTTTCGGCACCAATCTTGAAATCATAAATCGTATGAAGCGTGAAGGGCTAATTGACGAAAATACCAAAATAGTTTTAAATCATTTTTCCCATAACGGCGGACAAACATATGACGAAATGTGTAAAGCAACGGAAAAGCACGGCGTTATCGTCGCTTACGACGGCTTGGAAATAGAGTTTTAAGAAAACAAGGCAAAATCGATTATGATTGTTTACGATAAAAAATCAAACTGCTTTATTTTAAGCGGAAAAAATTTTACTTACGCTACATTCGTAAACGGGGCGGGGTATCTTCAAAATCTCCACTTCGGTAAAAGCATGCAGTCCGCCGACGTTGAATATTTAATCTCGCATATAGGTAATGCGCTCGTTCCTTCTTTGGAGGATATAAACGCAGACATGTGGCAGGATAATATGCCTTTGGAATGGGGCTGCTACGGGCATGGCGATTACCGTGAACCTACCGTTATAACGGAGCGTACGGACGGTAGCGCAATGAGCCGTTTTCGCTACGTTACCCATAAAATTTTTGACGGCGTGCCGAATATAAACGGGTTGCCGCACGCCCGCTCCGGCGGCAAAACCCTTTCCGTAACCCTTAAAGACGACTTTTCGGATACGCAGGTGGTTTTAAATTATACCGTTTGGGATAACCTTGACGTAATCGTTCGCAATGCGGAAATTACAAATATCGGTAAAGAGCCTTTGACGTTAAAGCGGGCGTTTTCCTTTTGTGCGGATTTGCCGGAAAAGAAGTATTCTTTTTTGCGATTATATGGCTCCTGGGCGAAGGAACGCTATCCGGAAATAACCAATCTTGGTAGAGGTGTAACCCGCATACAGTCCTTGCGTGGCGCTTCGTCGCACCAGATGAATCCGTTTATGGGAATACTTTGCGAAAACTGTACGGAAACACAAGGCGAGTGCTACGGATTTGAACTAATTTACAGTGGCAGTTTTGCGCTTACGGCAGAGGTAAATTACAACGGCACGGTAAGACTGCAGGGCGGAATAAACGACGTAAATTTTAGTTGGAGGCTTTGTGGCGGTGAAAGTTTACAAACACCACAGGTTGCGCTTTGCTATTCTCAAGAAGGCTTGGGCGGGCTTTCTCGCTTCTATGCGGATTTTTTTAGAGAGCGTGTTATAAACCCGAATTTCGTATATAAGCGCCGCCCGATAGTTGTAAATAATTGGGAAGCGACCTATTTCGATTTTGACAACGAAAAATTGTTTGCTATAATAGAAAAGGCGGCAAAGCTCGGAATAGATACTTTCGTTTTGGATGACGGCTGGTTTGGCAAAAGGAAGGACGACAAAAGTAGTTTAGGCGATTGGTTCGTCAACGATAAAAAGCTTATAGGCGGTTTAAAAGCGGTAATAGACTATTGCAAGCAAAAGGGTTTGAAGTTCGGGCTGTGGTTCGAGCCGGAAATGGTTTCGGAAGACAGCGACTTATACCGCACTCATCCCGATTGGGCAATAAAAAAAGAGGGCGTTACCTCTTGCCGTGGCAGAAATCAACTTGTGTTAGACTTAACACGCAAAGAAGTGGTGGACTATATCTATAGCGCCATTTCCACGGTGTTAAAAGAAAACGAAATTTCTTACGTTAAGTGGGATTTTAACAGAACGCTTACAGAGTTTTATTCGGCAAGTTTGCCCGCGGATAGGCAGGGCGAGTTTACCCACCGCTATGCGCTCGGTTTTTACGATTTGGCGGAGCGGCTTACGTCGGCGTTTCCCGAAGTCCTTTTCGAAGGGTGCGCGGGCGGCGGCGGACGGTTTGACGGCGGAGCGTTGTATTACTTTCCGCAAATTTGGACGAGCGACGACACGGACGGTTTGGAACGCACCAAAATTCAGTGGGGTACTTCGATTTGTTACCCCGTATCGAGTATGAGTTGCCACGTTTCGGCTTGCCCCAACCATCAAACGCAACGCACAACGTCGTTTGAAACAAGGGGAGCGATTGCCTCGCTCGGTGCAACGGGTTACGAACTCGATTTAACAAAACTAAACGACGAAGAAAAAGAGCAAGTTAAGGCGCAGATTGCAAATTACAAACAAATTGACGAACTTGTGTTAAAAGGTGATTTGTACCGACTTTCCGACCCCTTTGAAAGCAATTATTTCTGCGAAATGATAGTTTTAAAGGACAAAACTAAAGCGTATGTGGTGGGCGAGCGGTTCCGTGGCGATCCTGCGGACAGAAACAGACTGTTAAAGTTAAACGGTCTTGACGAAAACAAAAGGTATTTTATCAAAGAACTTGGCGTAACGGCGAGCGGAAGGGCGCTTGCAAGCGTTGGAGTAATTTTTCCACGACTTCCTGACTTAGGAAGTTGGACATGGCATATAGAGGAAGTAAAATGATTATTAGAAAGGAATATCCGCGTCCGCAGTTTCGGCGGGACGGTTGGCAAAGCTTGAACGGCGAATGGGAGTTTGACTTCGGCGAAAAGGACCTAAATAATTTGTCGTTAGGTCGCAAGATTAACGTGCCCTTTTCCTATCAATATGAAGCAAGCGGAATAGGGGATAAAGCCGTACACGATACCGTGTGGTATCGTCGCACGTTTAAAGTCGAAAAAGAGAACGAGAAAAGGCGTGCGCTTCTTTGTTTTAACGCAGTAGATTACGAAACGGAAGTGTGGGTAAACGGTAACCACGTTTTAACGCACACGGGCGGTTTTACTCCTTTTTCGGCGGATATAACTTCGTTTTTACACGGCGGTGAAAACGAAATCGTGGTTCGCTGTAAAGATACTTTGGAAATGGCTGTTCCCCGTGGCAAACAAAGTTGGACGGGCGAGCCTTTCACATGCTTTTATTACCCAAATTCGGGCATTTGGCAAAGCGTTTGGATAGAGTTTTTCGAGAAAGACTGTATCGAAAACTATTCCTTGCAGTCCGATATAGATAACCGCTCGGTTTACGGCTATATCGAAACCCTTTACGTAGAAGCTGACGAAGCGGAAATTACGCTGAAATTTAAGGATAAAGTAATAAAGAAACAGCGCCTTAGTTTGGACGGCAAGCGTACAAAATTCAGTATAAGCCTTGCGGATAACGCTTTTGACTTCGGCGAAATGCTGTGGTGGGTGGATAATCCCAACCTTATTTACGTTGATTTCAAGTTGTTGAAAGACGGTAAAGTTTGCGACGAGGCACACACCAGAATAGGTTTACGAAAAGTTTACGTGGACGAGCACGGCAAAATTTGGCTTAACGACAGACCGCTTTTCCAAAGACTTATATTAGACCAAGGCTATTGGCAAAAAAGCGGACTTACCCCGCCGAGTGCGGAAGCATTAAAAAAGGATATAGAGCTAAGTAAGGCTATGGGCTTTAACGGTGCAAGAAAACATCAGAAAATGGAGGATCCGTATTTTTACTACTATGCCGAAGAACTTGGCTTTTTGGTGTGGTGCGAAATGCCTTCTGCGTATACTTTCTGTGAAAGGGAAGTTTCGGCAATCACAAAAGAATGGCAGGAGATAGTAAATTACGCAAAGAATTTTACAAGCGTAATAGCCTACGTTCCGCTAAACGAAAGTTGGGGCGTAAGAGAGATAAGGACGGACAAGGCGCAACAGAACTTTGCAAAAAGCCTTTACTATTTAACAAAGTCGCTTGACAATACACGCATTATTTCGACTAATGACGGATTCGAAACGATTGAAGACAGTGATATTTTGGGCGTACACGATTACGACATTAAAAATGCCGATGAATTTTACTATAAGTATAACGGCAACTACGACGGAATGCATCCGCAGGGTTGGACGCTTTTTGCAGACGGACACAAGTATAAAGGACAGCCCGTTTTATTGACGGAGTTCGGAGGCATTGCGTTCGTTAGCGAGCAAAAAGGCGATTCGTGGGGCTACGGCAACGGCGCAAAGAACGCCGAAGATTTATGCGAAAGGCTTTCGCAACTTATTAAAGGTATATCGCAGACGGGATTTCAGGGTTATTGCTATACTCAATTAACCGACGTCCAACAGGAAGTCAACGGACTTTTATACTCCGACCGCACCCCAAAAGCAGACCTAAACAAACTCAAAAATATATTCGAAAACAAGTAATAAACGGTATATAGCACAAAAAGCCCCGAATTTCTTAATCGAAATCCGGGCTTTTTTCAAATGTTTTGCTATCATTTTAGTGAAGTAAAATTATTATCGCGCAACTTGTTACAGGATTATCTAAAATAAAGTTTAAAAATCCCTGATTACGGTATTGAAAAACAGTAGATATATGTTACAATAAATATTAAGAATAATGCCGTAACGGCTTGAAACAGAAAGGCACCGACATATATCCAAAATAACGAAAGAAAATTTTATTGGGGAAAACATGACAAATAAATTCAAGGTTAAAAAAGCAGTACTTATAACCGTAACAATCGTATTGGCAATAATTATGGGTGATACGTTATTTTTAATTATTGCATATTCGGGAAAGGCTCTAAAAGAAGAAGATTTTATTCGCCGCAGCGATGGATTTTACGTAGATAATAACAATCTCTACGACGCAAACGGCAATGAATTTATAATGCGAGGAATAAATTTTCCGCATGCCTGGTTTACAAAGTATGATGAAACTTCCTTAAACGGCATACAAAAAACGGGCGCAAATTGCGTGCGTGTAGTATGCGGTTCGGGCGTAAAATATAAAAAAGACACCGTTGAAAGCCTTAGCGCGGTTCTAAAAGCTTGCAAAGAACGCAAACTTATATCCATTTTCGAAGTGCACGACGTTACGGGCAATAACGATCCTGAATTTCTTTTTGCTATGGTGGATTTTTGGATAGAAAACAAAGAAGCGTTTATCGGTCAGGAAAAGTACTGCATTTTAAATATTGCTAACGAGTGGATGAGTACGATTAGCGGCGAAGTTTGGAAAGATACTTATATCGAAGCCATAAAGCGCTTAAGAAAATCCGGCATTAAAAACACGATTATGATAGACACTTCCGGTTACGGTCAGCACGGTGGCACGATTGCTAAATACGGAGCGGAGGTTTTTAGAGCGGACGAACTTCGCAACGTCGTTTTTTCTGTGCATATGTATCAGGTTGCGGGGAGTAATTCCTTTACCATCAGGCTGAATTTGAAAAAAGCCCGCAAAAACAATTTGTGCGTGGTAGTCGGTGAATTCGGCTATAAGGGCGTAGACGAACAATATATCATGAAGTATTGCACCGAAAAGGGCATTGGTTACCTCGGTTGGAGCTGGAAAGGCAACGGACACGGTGTAGAATATCTTGATATAGCCGAAGATTGGGAGGGGAAAGCGCTTTCAAAAGATTGGGGTGAACACCTTGTCAACGGAAAGTACGGAATAAAGCAAAATTCCCAAATTTGCACCGTTTTCGACGAATGATTACTGCAAATTCTTAATACGTTTGTACGAAAACGAAACGCAAAAATAAACATTATTCATCGGGGTACGGTAAATGAACTTACTTTTTAAAAACAAAGACGAAATACATCCACAGCCAAAAGTTCCGTCGCTTTGCTACGTAAAAAACGTGATAAAAAATCCGAATATTATCGTCGGCGACTACACCTATTACGACGACGTTAGATCGGGCGGGGAAGACTTTGAAAGCCACGTTACTCACTTTTATCCGCATTTAGGCGATAAACTCATTATCGGGAAATTTTGCAGTATTGCAAAGGGCGTGGAATTTATTTTGAACGGCGCAAATCATCCTATGGACGGAATTTCCGCCTTTCCTTTCGGAATTTTTATAGAAAATCAGCCGACCATACCCAACGATATCGTGCCTCATAAGGGGAATACAGTTATAGGCAACGACGTTTGGATTGGGCAGAACGCAACTTTTTTGCCGGGCGTTAGCGTTGGTGACGGTTGTATTATCGGGGCAAACGCCGTTGTTGCAAAGGATATTCCGCCCTATTCCATTGCCGTAGGCAATCCTGCAAGGGTAGTAAAAAAACGTTTTGACGACAAGACGATTGAACGCCTGCTTAAACTTAAGTGGTGGGATATGCCCATTGAAGTTATAGAAAAGAATTTCCAACTTTTACAAAACAAAAATATAGAACTGGTTCTTTCAAAATTCGAAAAATTAAATTAAAAGTCCCGCTATAAGCCCGTTATCAACTAATAACGGCACCATTAAGCTTGTATAGTCCCCAAAAATTTTCAACGCACTCAAACCTTTCGCTTCCCGCCCGCCCCATATACTTTTGCGTTCGGTGCCGTTATTATTACCACCCCGTCATTGCGAGGCAATTTATTGCCGTGGCAATCCAGGAAACAAAGCGTGAAAATTCTCAAAAGTGGGGCTATAGGTCGGTTTTCGTCATTTTTTATATTGGTACAGCATAATAAACTTGTAATAAGAGGTCGGCGTAAGTTGATAAAAACTTACGCCGACCTCATTTTAAAATAGTGATATAATTGATGACAAAACAGGCGATTATTTGTCTTTTGCCCTTCCCGAAAGAGGCAAAATTTCTAAAATCCGAGGCAAAAAAATTTTTCAACATTTTACAAAAACAACTAAAAAAACAGTAGACAAACGGAATACTTCGTGATATGATGTATTGCGTAATGGGAGGTATCAATGGATATACAATTAAAGCGAGGGCTTTTGGATGTATGCGTACTTGCTGCGATAAAAGACGAGCCTTCGTACGGGTATAAAATAATCAAAGATATGAAGCCTTTTATCGAAATGTCGGAGTCCACCCTATACACCATATTAAAAAGGTTAGAGGGGGCGAACATGCTGACGGTTAAAACTGCGGAGCATGACGGCAGGCTTAGAAAGTACTATCATATCACAAAATCCGGACTAAAGCGAATAGAAGATTTTAAAGAGGAATGGAAGGAAATTATGTGCATATACCGATTTGTTACGAAGGAGGATCAAGAATGAAAAAACAGCAATTTCTTACCGAACTTAGAAAAAGGCTAAAAGGACTTCCGCAAAAGGAAATTGACGAACGGATAGCCTTTTACGGCGAAATGATAGACGACAGGGTAGAGGAAGGCATTTCCGAAGAGGAAGCCGTATCCGAAATCGGCACGGTAGACAGCGTTGCTTCGCAAATTATTGCGGAAATTCCGCTTAGTAAAATTATGAAGGAAAAAATGAAGCCTAAACGCTCGCTAAAAGGCTGGGAAATAGCACTTTTAGTATTGGGTTCGCCGCTATGGGCGCCGCTGCTTATTGCCTTTTTTGCGATAATTTTTGCGGCATACGTTGTAGTGTGGTCGCTTGTAATAACCGTTTGGGCGGTAGAATTGTCGATTTCGGCATCGGCGCTTGGCTGTATTTTCGGAAGCATTCCGATTTTCGTTAATAACGGAGTCTTTTCCGGTCTTGCGGTACTCAGTTTAGGCGCTTTGTGCGTGGGCTTGGCAATTTTACTGTTCTTTGCAGGTCTTAAAATCACTCAAGGCACGTTTAAATTTACCAAAAATATACTATTAGGCATTAAAAACACATTCTTAAAAAAGGAGCAGACAGTATGAACATGGCAAAAGGTTGGATTATTGCGGCAGTTGCGCTAATTTTTGTAGGTTTAATTGTTTTTGTTGTGGCTATGACTTTCAATAAATGGGATTTTTCGGCATTAAGCACGGTAAAATACCAGCCGAAAACCTACGATATTCAAGAAGATTTTAATAAAATTTCCATCGACGTTATGATCGATAACGTAGAATTTGTGCCTTCCGCCGACGAAAGTTGCCACGTGGAATGCGAGGAAGCGGAAAAAATCAAACATACCGCTACAGTTGTGGACGGAACGCTTGTTATCGACACGGAAGATACCCGCAAGTGGTACGAGCATATAGGTATTTTTTCTTACACCCCTAAATTGATAGTGTATTTGCCGAAAACCGAATATCTTTCGATAAATGTGAACACAAATACGGGAAGTATTAAAATTCCAAGCGGTTTTACGATTGAAAGTATAAATTTAACAGGGGATACGGGAAGTGTGGAATGTTCTGCAAACGTTACTAAAAATATAAAAATCGAAGTAGACACAGGGCATATCAAAATAGACGGATGCAAGCCTGAAAATATAACCCTTTCCGCCGACACCGGTCATATCGACCTTCATTCGGTTATGGCGACCGGTACAATTAGCGTGACTACGGATACGGGCGGTATATATTTAGGCGAAGTCAGAGCAAAAGACTGCAATTTGGAAAGCGACACAGGTAAAATTACCCTTGTAAACACAATCGCTTCAGGAAGTTTTGCCATCAAAAACTCAACGGGCAGTGTAATTTTCGAGGATAGCGATGCAGCGGAAATCTACGTAAGAACAAGCACCGGCAGCGTCAGAGGAACACTTCTTTCAGAAAAGATTTTTATAACCAAAACTTCTACGGGAAGAGTTGAAGTCCCCGCTTCCACCACAGGCGGCAGGTGCGAAATCACTACGGATACAGGCAGTATTAAGATAAGCATAAAATAATTTAATATCTGCTTACGATAAATCATTTTACAGCCCGAACGCTTTTATTAATAAAGCGTTCGGGCTTTTATCATTGAATAAAAGAACCCGCAAAAACCACAAAAGTGGGACTATAAGCCCGTTATTGGCATATTTGATACAGTGATATTCGTCTAACGACGAGTGATATTCGGCGATTGAAAGCCGCTATTCGCTTTCAATGGCCGAGTGATATTTTGACCTGCGGTCAAAGTGATATTTGCCTGACGGCAAGTTAGCATATGGAATGAAAATAATTATTAGAAGTCAATAAGCGACAGCTCCACTCTTATTTACACTCAAAACTCACAAAAAGTCTGTCTATAGGTCGATTATCGACACATTTGGGGCATCTGACCGCCGTCATTGCGAGCGAAGCGAAGCAATCCAGACGATAAAGCAAATTCCATTCTTCTTTGCTTCGGTAACAAATTGCCTTACAATGACGAAGTGAAATAGGGGAACTACCTTTCGGGTGCAAAACCGTTCATTTGCTTATATGCTGAAACATAAATATATTATATAAATATAATAAGTCGCGCTATAAGCCCATTATCGTGACGTTTCAAAAAAATTTATAAAAATTTTTCAAAAACAGGATCAAAACACTTTACAACGCTAAAGCAATGAAGTATAGTATATGCGTAAATACTTTAGCAAGCTAAATTACTAAAGTAAAAAACGAAAAGGAAAAACACCATGAAAAAATTATTGATTGTTATTTTAAGTACGTTACTTACTCTTACTGCGGTAATGGCGGTAGGTTGCAACAAACAAGGCGATGACGTAGTAAATTACAGAACGAAAACCATTACGGTTGCATACACTGATTACGAACCGATGAATTACACCGAAAACGGGGTTTTGATGGGCTTCGACACCGAACTTGCGCTTATGACTTTCAATGCGCTCGGCTACGAAGTACGCTTCAAACTTATCGATTGGTCGAATAAGTACAATGAATTATCTTCGGGTACGGTTGACTGCCTTTGGAACGGCTTCACCGCTAATTCCGAAGACGACGGAACGCCCAGAAACGAGATAGTGAACTTTTCCTATTATTATATGGAAAACAAGCAGTGCATAGTAAAAAAGGCGGGCACGGCTGATATCAAAGAATTGTCGGATTTTGCGGGCAAGACCTTGTCTTTTGAAAGTGGGTCGGCTGCGGAAGATCTCGTTTCCGAAGTCGCAGGCGCAAACAAAAAGGCGGTTGCTTCCCAAATGGACGCAGTAAAGGAAGTCAATTCCGGCACCAGCCAATACGCCATAGTGGACTTACTCCTTGCAAGCCGAATTTGCGGAAAGGGCAATTTTTCCGCTCTTGAAATCAACGACGGTTTCGAAGCGGACGTTGAGTATTACGCCATAGGGTTTGCAAAAACCGAGGCAGGCGCTAAGCTCCGTGACGACGTAAACATCATGCTTACCGCATTTTCGAAAACCGGTCAACTTAAGACGCTTGCGGAAAAATACGGACTTGAAAAGGCTTATATAGACCTTTCCGAGCCGTCGGAGTTGTAATAAACCATAAGGATAGTAAGGTATGGACTTGTTCGATTTCTTATTCGGAACAAAAAAGAAACGCAAAACAGGAGATCAGGAGGATTTTGATTGGGAAACCCATTGCGAATCCTGTGAAGAATTTTTGGAAGATTGCGAATGTGATTTTGAAGACGAAAGTCGTCAAGATATCGGCCGGGGCTTCGATGACGATAACGAAAACGACGACTGAATTTTAAAACGTGTAAACCGAGTTTTTACCGAGTTGAAAAAATATTATGAGTTTTATTGAAGTAACTACTGCTTTACTTGAAGGATTTTCGGTAACCTGCGTGCTGTTTTTGCTGACGCTTGTTTTATCTCTTCCGTTAGGGCTTTTGATATCATTTTGCACGATGAGTAAGTTTAAGCCATTAAAGGCGGTTTTTAAGGTCATAGTATGGGTTGTGCGCGGTATTCCGCTTATGCTGCAACTGTTTATGATTTATTACTTGCCGGGGATTTTGAGCGACGCTTCCGTTTCCTTTTGGGGAAGCGTGGACAACACTTTTTATTTCAAGTACGGAATCGATAACGTCGGCTGTTTTATAGCAACGCTTATAGCCTTCGTAATAAATTACGCCTGCTATTTTTCGGAAATCTTCCGTGGCGGCATAGAAAGCATAAGTATCGGACAGTACGAGGCCGGCAAGGTGCTTGGCATGAAGAAATCCCAAATTTTCGGCAAAGTCATTTTGCTGCAAGTTATAAAGCGTATTCTTCCGCCAATCAGTAATGAAGTTATAACCCTCGTTAAAGACACCGCTTTGGCACGAGTTATCGGCGTTATAGAAATTATCAAAGTTGCGGACGTGATGTCGAGTAAGGGGCTTATTTGGCCGCTGTTTTATACGGGCGTGTTTTACCTCGTATTCGTGGGGGCGCTTACGTTATTGTTCGGAAAATTGGAAAAGAAATTAGACTATTTCAAAGTATAGGTGAAAGATGCCGTATTTAAGTATTCAGAATTTCAAAAAAAGTTTTGGAAACCTCGAAGTCTTGAAGGGTATTTCCTTCGACCTGAATAAAGGGGAGGTTTTAAGCATTATAGGTTCGTCGGGAAGCGGGAAAACGACTCTGCTTCGTTCCATAAATTTTCTCGAAACGCCTGAAGAGGGCAAGATGACTTTGGAAGGAGAGCTTTTGTTTAGCGCCGACGAAAAAACGGAAAGCGAAGAAACCTTGCGGCTTAAAAGGCTGAACTTCGGACTTGTGTTTCAGTCGTTCAACCTGTTTCCGCAGTATGACGTAATAAAAAACATAACGCTTGCGCCGGAATTGATGTTAAATTCCGAGGTCAAAAAATTTGCCAATTCTGTCAGAATTCAATCTGGCGGCATCAAAAAAGGAACTTTAAAACAGAAAATCAGGGAGTTCCGTGCTAACAGAAAGAAGGAAATTTTAGCCGAGGGCGAAAGCCTGCTTGAAAAAATTGGGCTTAAAGACAAACTGCACGCCTATCCGCACGAACTTAGCGGCGGTCAAAAACAAAGGGTTGCCATTGCAAGGGCGTTGGCGCTTAAACCCAAAATTCTTTGTTTCGACGAACCGACAAGCGCACTCGACCCCGAACTTATGGGGGAGGTTTTAAAGGTCATAAACGAGATTAAAGAGGGCTCGGACGTAACCATGATAATAGTTACGCACGAAATGGAATTTGCAAAAAAGATTTCCGATAAAGTGATATTTATGTCGGACGGCAAAATCGTGGAAAGCGGAACTCCTAACGAGGTTTTCGATAATCCGAAAAATGACTTGACAATTAAGTTTTTGCAAGGTTACAATAAATAGTGTAAACACCGTTTTTAAGAGGGGTAAACATGAGCAACAATAACGAACGTATTGAAGAACTTTATAACGCTATTTTGAAACTTAAGTCCGTAGATGATTGTATAGCCTTTTTCGAGGACCTTTGCACTTA
>CATZIC010000036.1 GCA_958419945.1 uncultured Clostridia bacterium
TTCGAAGCGTTTACAAAAGGTTTTTTGTCAAGAACTTCTTTAACTTTAACCGATATCGAGGCGGAAACTTTGTATATGGGGCCTTTGGTTATGACACTAGAACTTGCATCACGCTTTTTAAAAGATTATCTTGACGGAGATTTATATTTTAAGTGCGATAACTCATTACATAATAAAATTAGGTGTCAAAACCAAATAACGCTATGTAAAAAAATAGAGGAAAAACTTCCCGAAATCAAAGAAATTACTTTTAAATATCTGTAATCAAAAATTGTCCCAAAAATTTGGGACAATTTTTAAAATGTATAAAATCAATTATTTTAAGCCTAATTCAGATACAACGATATTTTTCAAATTATCTATGCCGTGGCCTTTAAGTGCTGAAATTTTAACAATTTCGTTCGGCACAAAATCCTCGCTTAATACGTCACATTTGTTTAATACTTTTACAACCTTTGCGGTGTGAGAAAATTCTTCCAAAAGTTTATCGGTAACAGAAAATTGATCATGCCAATTCTTAGTCGAATCGGCTATACTAAGTATTAGATCGGCTTCTTTCACGCACTCTAAGGTGGACTTAAAGGCTTCGAGAAGGTCAGGGGGAAGGTTCTTAATAAATCCTACAGTATCCACAAAGATTATCTTTTCGCCATTAACGTAAGCTTTTTTGGAAGAAGTATCAAGGGTCGCGAAAAGTTTGTCCATCTCCAGATCGTCGGACTTGCACAAAAGGTTTAATAGGGTGGATTTTCCTGCATTTGTGTAACCGATAAGTACTACGGTTTTTACACGATTCTTTTTGCGCCTCGAGTATTCGAGATTTCTTCTCGACCTGATTTTATCTAATGATTTTTCAAGCGATAGTATGCGTGCTCTGATATGTCTACGGTCGGTTTCAAGCTGTGTTTCGCCGGGGCCTCTCGTTCCTATCCCACCTCCCAGACGGGAAAGGGAATCGCCCTTACCTTTAAGACGGGGATAAATATATCTAAGCTGAGCAAGTTCGACTAAAATTTTTCCTTCCGAACTTTTTGCCCTTCTTGCAAAAATATCAAGAATTAAATTGGTTCTTGTTATTACGGGTATACCAATAACGTCCGTAAGATTAAGTGTTTGGGAAGGGGATAGTTCTCCGTCGAAAACGCAAAGGTCCGCACCTACGTCAATAGCCTCGTATTTTATGGATTCCGCTTTGCCTTTACCTATAAATGTGGAGGGGGTAACAGTCTTTATATACTGCTTGCAAACTCCTACGACAAGGCCGTCAGAAGATTCGCAAAGCGCCGAAATTTCTTCGACTTTTTCTTCCTCGATTTCGTTATCAAACAGTGGTTCAATAATTATAATTTTCTGCATAATTCGTTCTATAATCAGCGATTTTAAAAATTATTATGATTCTCGTAATTTCATTTATCGTCGCTGTCTTTTAGTGTTATGGTCTTGATTGCTTTCTTTCTGATATCCTCGCTCATAGCGGCGTAATGCCGTTTCGTGGTGTTAATATCTTTATGTCCAAGATAGTCCGCTACCACGTAAATATCACCGGTTTCACGGTAAAGTTTTGTGCCGAAAGTACTTCTCAATTTGTGTGGGGTAATGTGCTTTAAAGGGGATACTATTTTGGCATATTTTTTAACAAGTTCCTGTACAGCCCTTACGCTTAAACGCTTGTTTTGTAGCGAAATAAATAGTGCTGGCTCGTCTTTAGGTAATTCCTTAATCTGTTCGCGGGCGTCAATCCAACGTATAAGTTCGGTTTTAACCTCGTCGGTATAATAGAGGATAGTGCGGTTTCCGCCTTTTCTCGTTACCACGAAACTGTTGTTTTCAAGGAAAATATCGTTAACGTTCAGTCCTACAAGTTCGCTTATACGTATTCCGGTTCCCAAAAAGAGAGTGAGTAGGGCAACGTCCCGCACTTGGGTGTTTTTTTGATATGCAAGCTGGTGTTTAGTAAGCCCCGCACCCGTTTCAGCGCTAAATAAAAGGTCCTTAATTTCGCTATTTTCAAGCCTTATAATTTCTTTTTCGTGTATTTTAGGGGTTTGAACTTTAGCTGCAGTATTCGCAACAATTAAACTTTTATTAAAGTAATATTTGTACATAGAGCGCACAGCCGCAAGTTTTCGTGCTTTTGCCCGTTCGTCGCAGGTGTGATGTTCTCCGTTATAATCAAAACTCGTTACGTAACTTAAAAATTGTTCGATATCGAAAGAGGTGATTTTGTCTAATGTAGAAATCTTCATTTCGCTTATCGGAAGGGAATACTTTTGTGAAATAAAATCAAGAAATATCGCAATATCCATAGCGTAATTTAAGCGGGTTAAAGGGGAGGTTCTTGATTCAATGCCCAAAAAGTATTCGTGCAAAAATGACGGAAGTGCCTCAAGTGTTTTGTTTAGTTTGTTTAACGTATTGATTTTTCGTTGGGTAAAATAATCGTCGCTCAGTTTTGCCATGTCCATGCCCCTTAAATAGTTCTAAAATATGTTTACGATTTTATTATAAACCAAATTTTCGGCATCGTCAATCGTTTAGGCGACATATTTACAATTATGCGTAAAACACATCTTTTGCGCAGAGATATACTGATAACGGGTGAAATTCAAATAAAGTCCAAAATTTAAGGTTTAAAGTGGCATTTTTGAACTTATTACAATTCACGTTAATTTGATAATTGATATCTTTGCGTAAAAACATACTCGTTTTACACAATGATTTTAAAATGCATTCTGCGAGAATCTGTTTTAAAAAAGCCTGATAAAATTAGCAATAATCCGTTTAGGCAAAAAAAATCGCCAATTATTGATAAATTTCGTTTAACAATATTGACATTAATATATAATAATGTTATAATTTATTTAATTATTCAAAGGATTTTACATGTTTTTATGGACGTTATTCCGAGTGAGATATTTCGTGGTCATCTTGATACGATAATCCTTTTATCTCTTGTAAATGAAGATAAACATACAAATCAAATACGTGATGAAATCGAAGAACGTTCTGACGGAAAGTTTGAGTTAAAGCAAGGCACGTTTTATAGTTGTTTGCAAAGAATCGTCAAACAAGGCTTTGTAACGGAATACCGTGCAACTAGTGCCGACGACGGTGTAAGACGCAAATTTTATCAACTCACCGAAAAAGGTAAATCGTATATCGACGATAATAAGGATAAATGGGAACTTTCCCGTTCGGTTGTGAACATCTTGCTGGAAACACCTGAAAAGAAGCAAGAACCGCCTAAAAAACAACTGCCCGTTAAAGAGCAAAAACCCACTGCGGTTAGCGAAGCTTTTGATATAGATAAAGCTTTAAAAGATTATCTTAACTCACCAGATACAACTGTTTCCAAGGAAAAATCTCAAAAGATTATTGAAGACGTTCAAGAAGAACCGCTTGTCGGCGTTTCGAACGAAAACGTAAAAATTATAGATTTCAGCGATATTGCTACGCACGAAAAGACTAAAAAAGAGCCTGTCAAAGCCGAACAGTTGACTTTTGACACGGCAGTAGCCGATTCATATAAGCATGAGGAAAAGGCCTCTTATAAGGAAAATTACACTCAAAAACAGTCAATTTCTCCCGAACTTGCTACTTCTCCGGAAACTTTCGACCTTATAAATCTTGTCGGAATGACTAAGGAAGAACTTGAAGCGGCAAAATCGGTTGATAAGCAAAAACAGCTCGAAAATGAACGTAAAGAACCCGAGGTAACCAAAGCTTCTCAGCAAGAACCTATTAAAGAAGAAGTTCAGAAAAAGGAAGTTATCATTGAGGTTGTAGAAGAACCCAAGGAAAGAAATCGTTCGCAATTTCCGGATCCTTCCAAAACGGCAGTTCCCTCATATTCGCCTACTATTTACGAAGACGAGGACGACTATTATAACGGCGAAACGACCGTAACGCACGACTATAAAGCGGTATTACAGCGTATATTCCCACAGCAAACCAAAAAGTCTAAAAAGGCTGAAGAACCCCGCGAAATGGTTTACGTGCAAGGCACTGATATAAACAGTTATTTCGGCGACGTACAGGTTGAAGAGCCTAAACGTGAAAAAACGGTGCAGCAGGCGCCCAAAACACCCACTGAAAAAGTGCAGAAAAAACAGCAAGTCAACTCAGAAGTTCGGCCTAAAACTCAGGAGCCGGAGGTTCCCGTTGTCAAATCTTCGGACGGTTACGATTTTTCAGACATACAGTCGCTTGCTAAAATCGAAGGTTTTAAAGTCAATATCGCAAGCGGTGCAACTAAAACCAAAGTCAATTCCATACTGATTAACAAACTTGTAGCGGTTTCATCTTTGGTTTTCTTCCTGTTTGCTTTAGCGGAAATCGCTGTCCTCGCCTATTTTACTGCAAAATCCGCAGGACTGACGTTTACGCCGTTTTGGATAACGGCGGCAGTATTTGCCCTATTCCCGCTAATTTCGCTAATAATCTATTTTATCGACCCGAAGCGTAAAGTGGGTTCTATACCCACTATGAAGTCCGTAATAGAGCTGTGCATCGTAATAATGCTTAACCTTGTACTTATTATGATAGTATTCGCAATTTTGGCAGAAGTCGATTTTGCAAGCACTTCTCAATTACTTAAATACGTTTTGTATCCTTCGGTACTAATACTTAATA
Source organism: uncultured Clostridia bacterium (assembly GCA_958419945.1). GTDB lineage: Bacteria > Bacillota > Clostridia > Christensenellales > Borkfalkiaceae > UBA4636. The sequence continues at coordinate 4,633 of CATZIC010000036.1, forward strand.
TACCTATTTATTTCATAATTAAGTATTTAAATCTTGAAAATCCAAGATTTTATAACTAAATATAGGTCCGTGAAAAATGGCAAAATCAAAAATTTTGTTTTAAGCCAAAATCACGGACTTTTATTTTATCCTCTAGGATATTTTCGAGCAAACCCTCTCATATAAGTCCCCTGCGCCTAAAATTATAATCGTGTCGTCCTTAGTTACGGTGTTTCTCAGCTCTTCGTACAAATTATCAAAGTCGTCGTAATATTTTGATTTGGGAAGATTATCCGCGAGCTTAAGCGCAGAGCCTTCAATATCGAAGTTTTCTCTTGCGGCGTAAGTTTTATATAGATATAAATTGTCAATGCCGCCGAGTGCCTTTAAAAAATCTTTAAACAGCAGTCTTGTTCGGGAATAGGTATGCGGCTGAAAAACCACAAAAAGTCTTCCGTTTATTTTAAGACCTTCCAAAAAGCATTTGATTTCGGACGGGTGGTGCGCGTAGTCCGCAATCACTTTTGCTCCTTTTAATCGTCCGATAAATTCATTTCTGCGTTTTACGCCTGTAAACGAGGCTATTCCCTTTAAAACCGCGTCTTTATTTACACCCAATGATCTTGCGACAGAAACGGCCGCAAGAAGGTTTAAAACCGAATAACGCCCCGGAAGATTAGTGCTTATATCTAAAATCGGCCTGCCGTATTCCATTATCGTAAATGTTTGCGTTCCTTTTTGGGACGCAAGATTTTTTATGTAAAAATCCCCTTCCTTAAGTCCGTATGTGATTTTCGAGCCTCTATATTTTTTTAGGTATTTATCATCGATATTTACTACCTTATATTTTGAGCGGTCGAGAAAGCTATAAAAAGTATCCGCCAAATCTTCCATATTGTCGTAGCAATTCATGTGATCGTTGTCTATATTGAGCGCAACCGCTACGTCCGCCGTGAATTTATTGATATTGCGGCTGAATTCGCAAATTTCGGTTAAAAATATCCTTTGCCCGTTATCTATAAGGTTGCCGAATTTCTTGTCGTAACCGCCGATATGTGCCGTAAATGAGCAATTTGCCGAGTATAGTATATGGCTAAGCATTGAGGTTACCGTCGTTTTCCCGTGGCATCCCGAAACACCAATTTTAAATTTAAAGCGTTTTGAAAGATAATTAAGAAGTTCGGCACGGTCAAAACAAGGTATCTTGTTTTTAATTGCAAAGAGTAATTCCGGATTGTCTTTTTCTATTGCGGAAGAATATATAATTACGTCGCTCCCTTTAAGATTTTCAGGTTTATGGCCTATAAATACTTTAATACCGAGGTACTCGAGCTCGTCGGTTGCAAAAGAATGAAATCTATCGCTTCCGGTTACAAAATAGCCGTGATTAGACAAATATTTGGCAAGCGCGGACATTGAAACTCCGCCGATTCCGATAAAATGAACCTGCATTTTTTAATAATATAAACCTACTTTTACATTTTAATATATTAAAATTAAAGGTAAAAATTGCCGAATTACAAATTTTTATTAAAAAAAATTAAAATTTCAAAAAAACGAGGGTTAATTTATTGTAAAATTTTGTCAATCGTAGTATATTTATTATTAGGGAAAAATCTTAGGAGAAAAATTATGAAAATTACAGACGTGAAAATCAGGCAAGTACAAACAGACAAAAGCAAATTGAAAGCGGTTGCAACAATTACCATCGACGATTGTTTTGTAATTCACGATATTAAAATTATCGAAGGCGTAAACGGTCCGTTTATTGCAATGCCTAGCAGAAAGACTGCCGAAGGTGATTACAGAGACGTTGCCCACCCTATCAATAGCGAAACACGCAATATGCTTATTAAAGAGATTTTGAATCAATATAGCGCTATTGCAGAATGATTTACTAAAAAATAACGACGGTTATTTCCCTGTAACCGCCGTTATTTTTTTATTTATTATATCGGATTTATTTATTGATTTTGTGTGCAAGTAATATTGCATTCACCGCTACGATTTATTTTAAAAATGATGCTCCCCTGTTTATCGGTTCTGTAAGTTTTTATCGCAAAATTCAAAAGCACCGCAGTAACTTCGATATCGGGATGTCCGTAGTCGTTATTAAGCCCGCAGGATATAACCGCATAATTCGGGGAAACCGCTTCAATAAAATCATATGAAGAAGATGTTTTTGAACCGTGATGTGCAACTTTAAGTAGGTCGCAATCAAGTATTCTTTCACTATATATCGCTAAAGCTTCTTGCTCTACCGATTTTGTAGCGTCGCCCGTAAACATAACGGAAAAATCCGCATAACTAAGTTTTAACAGCGGAGAGTAGTCATTTAAATCGTAATACTTTAGTTCGGATAATGGCTTAGATGGTGTAAGAAAGTCCAGTATCAGCATATCGCCGTTTCCGTAATCGATTGACAAATCTGTGTCTTGGTTTACAAAAACCCATTCCGCACGCTCATCCTTAACTGAATTTACAAAATCTGCGTATACGTCTGTGGCGCAATAATTTGCCTCCGGCGGATTAAATCTGTCCTTCAACCTGTCGGTTTTTAAATTGTCCGATTTAACGTAAGGCCTAAATACGAATTTGACTTTAAAAGTATCGAATATTGCAGGAAATCCGCCAATGTGGTCGGCATCCGGATGAGTTGCTATTAGGTAGTCGATTCTTTTTACACCGTTATCTTTAAGGTAATCTATTAACTTGTCTGTAACGGATTTGTCGTTTACACCGGCATCAATCATAATATTTCTGCCGTCAGGCGTCTTAATCAAGGCGGCATCACCTTGTCCGACGTCTATAAAATGAATTTCCAAATCATTTTGGTTAGTGCCGTATAACTTAAGCGGAAATTGATCTATAGAAGAATGTTTTTCAGACAATAAAAAGGGCGAAACGTAATAATAAACAACGCAAACGATAATGACGGACACAAAGAATACTATGGCCTTTATCGCATTGCTGTTTATTTTAGTTTTCGCCTTTTTATTGCTCATAAGTTATAAATGAAGTTTTTTAGACAGTTCCTGCTTGATTGCGTCGGTGCCGAAGATCAAAAGACCTAAAAGGGTCAGACCGCAAATAATGCAGTTTATGAAGTTCAAAAGCCCGAACGGAGAAAGATCAAAGATTAAAAATAATAACGAGCCAATTCCCATAAGCGTGATAATCGCCGTAAAGCCGAGCATTTTATCGTTTCTGTTTTTATCGATAAAAAGTATCATATTAAGTACGATTACTACCGTGAATGAAATTGACGGATAAACGTACTGAAGTAGCCAATCATGAGACTTGGAAACCTGTTGGGTAAAGTACAGTAATGCTATTATGGAAATAATTTGAAGTAATATCTTTTTAAAGGCCGACTGCCTTGACATTATCGTATGTGCAATCAATACCCAAACGTACAAAATACCGAAAGTTACAACCAAAAACCACTTGATCTTGAAATTAACGAGATAATTTACGAAAAAGCAAACGGTTATTGCACATACCGTCAAAAACAAAAATAATTTTGAAATAAAATGCTTTTTGCGATCTAGAGTTTCGTTTTTACGTCTCGGCGTATAAAACTGCTCGTAAGACGGGTCTGTTTCCTCAATATGATTAAAGCAAAGCGGACAAAAATCGTTAGCGGTGTCCACGTCGGTTTTACAATATTTACAATGTTTCATGGACGACTCTCCCAATAATTGCTGCTTACTTTTACTTTTATTCCTTTGTTTGTAAAGTGACGTATAAAGGTCTTTTCAAGGGAGGTTTCCGTATAGTTACGGGAAAAGGTTACGAAAAGTTTTCCGTTATAGCCTATTACCCCCGTCTGATGCCCGCAAGAAAACGTGGGCGCGATGGCGAAGGTAATTTTTTTTACGTAATCCCTTAATCCTTCAGGCAAATTCAAAAGTCCGATATTGGATAAATCAACCGTCTGAAGGTTTTCGCCCACTTTAATATAAGCAAGGCGCATGATAAGATTTTTCAAAAACAGCGGAGTGATCTTTATAAAGAAATTCTTCTCGGTCTTTACGTTATCATGTATGATTTTATCGAGTTTTTCCTTCGTCGTGCCATCGGTAATCTGATCTTGCGCTAGTTTAGCAAGGTCCTCAACAGTACATGGATTTTTACTCCAATCGTTTAAAACCCTTGCAAACATAGTAAAGTTGCGCATGGTTTCTCCCCCGTATTTCTTACGCAAATTACAAGGTATGAGCACGGTAACAAGCCTGTTTCCGTAAGGTTTATTCTTCAAAAACGCATCGAAAACCGAATAGGAATAAACTGCCGCAAGATAGGAGGTTATCGAAACGCCGCAATCTTTCGCAAGCTTTTTAACCTCTTCTAAGTCAAATTCTGCAGTAATCATTCCGCAGCCGTCGTAATCAAAAGGTGTTCCCTTAATTGCATACGGCCTTGGCGGATTTTCCGATTTTTCCTTGCTGTTATATTCGTAAGTTCTGAAACTGTCATCCGAACTATCCATATTGGACGGCTCGTCGATAGGCTTAACCTTTTCTTCAAGGTCGATCGTATGTCCGCATAATGAGAGATACTCAAGCAAAATTTCCGAAAAGAACTTGAAACCGCCTGTCCCGTCCGTGAGCGCATGAAAAAATTTAACGGTAATTTTGTTTCTGATGTACATTACCTGAAACAAAAAATCGTTGTTTTCCTTGTAATTTATTTGTTTAAGAAAGTAAGGAGGCTCTTCAAATACCTTTACGGGTTTGTTGTTTTCCTCAAGATAATACCAAAAAGCCCCCTTTTTTAGCTTGGTTTTAAAAGTGGGATAGTGGTTTAAAACGTTTGTAACCGCCGTTTGAAGAATTTCCGGCTGCGTTTCGCTGTCGAGCATTGCGGAAAAGCAAAATACGTGCGCACGGCGGCTGCTTGCCGTCGGCGGATATATTTTTGCGGCGTTATCAAGCGGATACCAGGTAGCCCGCTTTTTAGAAAATAAACTCATATTAGCCTCGGTTTATACTAAGCCTTCGGCAAATTCCTTTGAATCGAATTCAACGATATCATCAAGTTTTTCGCCTACGCCTACGTATGTAACGGGTACTTCAAGTTCGTCTGCTAAAGACAGTATAAATCCGCCTTTTGCCGAACCGTCAAGTTTAGTAAGAATAATACCGTCGATACCGACCGCTTCGTTAAAAAGTTCCACCTGCGAGAAAGAATTCTGCCCCGTTGTAGCGTCAAGTACGATTAGTTTGTAGAAATTTGCCTCGGGGTATTCTTTAGAAACAACCCTTGACATCTTTTTCAATTCTTCCATCAAATTAGCCTTGACGTGAAGCCTTCCTGCCGTATCTATAATAAGTAGGTCGGATTTTTTGGATTTTGCCGAAGAAACTGCGTCGAAAACAACGGCGGAAGGATCACTGCCCTCGCCCTGTTTTATAATTCTTACTTTTGCCCTCTCCGCCCAAACGTCAAGTTGCTCGGTAGCGGCGGCCCTGAAGGTATCGGCTGCGGCAATGGTAACGGTTTTACCCTGCTTTGCGTACATATTTGCAAGCTTTCCGATAGAAGTGGTTTTTCCAACTCCGTTTACCCCGATTACCATAATAATCGCAGGGAATTTTATATCGAGAGGTTCTGCTTTATCCAAAGTGTCTTTCAAGACTGAACGAAGGGCGTTCAAAACCTCTTCCTTATCGGAAACCTTTTCCTTTTTCATTTTATCGTGCAAGTCGTCGATAATGGTTTCCGCCGTGGTAACGGATATATCTGAAGAAATCAATATATCCAAAAGATCGTCGTAAAAATCTTCACCGATTTTATCTCTCGTAAAAATCTGCGAAATTTTAGATTGAATGGCGTTTTTTGTTTTCGAAAGCGACTCTTTAAGTTTAGAAAAAAATCCCATTTATGCTCCTTAGTCGGTCATAGTTTCGTTGATATCGCTGAGTTTTACAGATACGATTTTCGATACCCCTTTTTCCTGCATAGTAACGCCGAAAAGTGCGTCCGCAAGTTCCATCGTAACCTTTTTGTGGGTTATAACGATAAATTGAGTTTCGTTGGAGAATTTTTTAAGGTATCTTGCGAATCTTTCAACGTTTGCGTCGTCCAAAGGCGCTTCGATTTCGTCGAGAACGCAGAAAGGCATAGGACGAAGTTTTAATATTGCAAACAGTATTGCGATTGCCGTAAGTGCCATTTCACCACCGGACAAAAGAGAAATTTTCTGCAATTTCTTCCCGGGCGGCTCGGCAACGATTTCAACACCTGCGTTAAGCGGATCCTCTACGTCGGTGTAGTCAAGCAAAAGGTCTGCCCTGCCACCGCCGAACAATTCTTTGAATATCTGCTGGAAGTGCTTTCTTATTTCCTCGAAGCCTGTGTTGAATTCGGTAAGCATCTCGTTACGAATTGCGTTTAATGCCTCTTTAAGGTCTGCTTCGGCCTTTTCAAGGTCTTCTTTTTGGGTTAAAAGTTCTTGATATTCCTGACTTAATTGCTCGTATTCCTGTATAGCGTTGGCGTTAATGCCGCCAAGAGAGGAAATTCTGCGCTTTAATTTGGTAATTTCGTCGTTAGAAGACGTAATGTCGTATTCGGGATCACGCAAGGAAACGCAGGTTTCGTAGGTTTCGTTGTACTCTTCTTCTACACGCTTTTGCATGTATTCGAGTTCGCCGTCAACCTTGGAAATTTCCATTTCATCTTTGTGCTTTTTGTCGGAAATTTTGGCAATTTCCGCAGTCAATAATTCACGTTTAAGGTTGTCCTGCTGAATGGTTTCGTCAAGTTCCTGACGTCTCTTTTCTTCGGCGTCTCTCTTATCGCGAATTTCTTTAATGCCGGAACTTTCCTCCGCTTCTGCGGTAATTTTGTTAATTTCATCATATAACCCTTCGATTATTCCTTTATCCGAGGCAATAATTTGGTTATTTCTTTCAATTACACTGTTATCGTCTCTCAAAGCCTCGTTTAGCCTTTCAATATCGGCGTTAGCGGCTTTAATTTCCGCCTCTAAGTAGGAATCACGGGTCTTGGAATCGGTAATTTGTTGCAACAAATCGTCCCTTTTAGCCTTGCGCTGCTCGTTTTCGTTTTGATGCTTTTGCGCACTGCTTGAAGCAGATTCCTTTTCTTCGACGAGTTGTTTATTACCCTCTTCGATATGTACGTATTCTGCTGTAATCTGCTCTAAACGTGCGGTTACCGACTTAATTTCTTCGTTATATTCCGAAAGTTCTTTTTCGTTGGTATCGATAAGACCTTGATAACTTGAAAGCTGAACTTTCAATGCGGAATATTTTTGCTTTTCCGCCTGCAAATCGGCATTTAGGCCGTCAAGTTTGTCAACGTCCGAATTGCAAGATTCGGTAAGAGCTTCCTTATCGTCTGTAATCCTTGACAATTCTTTTTGCCTTTGGGCAATGTCTTCGGTAAGCTTTTCTATCATTCTTTCCGATGACAAAAGATTGGTTTGATTCTGCCTTCTCGAACCGCCTGTCATGGAACCCGAAGGATTGATGACGTCGCCGTCAAGGGTTACGATTTTAAAGCCGAATCTGTGCTTTTTGGCAATGGAAACGGCGCTGTCAATGGAATCAGCAACCAAAGTGTTGCCAAGTAAAAATCTTATTACGTTTTCATAATAAGGATCGTATTTGACAAGTTTTGTCGCAAGACCTATCGCACCTTTATCGGAAAGTGCGGAAACTATCTCCGGCCCGTCCATATGCGGTCTTACCGAAGAAACGGGTAAAAATGTTACCCTGCCGCCCTCGTTTCTCTTTAAGTATTCGATAAGATATTGTGCGTCTTCCGGCGTGGCGGTAACGATATTCTGCACTGCGTTGCCGAGTGCGGTTTCGATAGCAACTTCGTATTTTTTATCGGTTTTGATAATTCCCGCAACAACGCCTTTAATTTTGGAGTTTAATTGCGCGTTTTCTTTTGCGGAAAGCATTAAACGCTTAACCGAAGTCGGATAACCTTCAAAACTGTCTTTAAGTCCTGAATATATCTTCTTGTTTGTTTCCATAGAAGATATTTCCATATTCAGTCTGTAAATGCGGTTACTAAGTTCAGATATTTTATTATTTGCGTCCGAAATTTCTTTTTCAAGACGAGCAATAGTATCGTTAAGTTTTTGCTGAGAAGTTTCACTGTCTGAAATTTCCTGTAAAACTCTGCGTTTTTCACCTTCCAACTGTTGACGCATTTGGGTAAGTGAATTTACCTTGGTAATAATATCGCGTTGCTTATCGGAAATAAATGATTTTTCTTTGTCGAGTGAACCGATATTTTTACTTATATCCGCAAGGTTTTCTGCGGCTTTAAGCATAGTGCTTTGCGCCAAAAACGCAGCGTTTTCATCTCTTGAAATTGCCGCAAGTATACCCGACAATTCTCCCTCTAATTCACGGATTTTACCTGATAAGGATTCCCTTTCCGCAGAATACTCAACGAGCGCCTGCTTTTTGGCCTCTATCGCTTTTCTTGATAATTCTATGCCCTCTTTTTTATTCTCGATTTCCTCGGTTACACGGGTAATTTCGGAATTAAAATAGGAAATTCTTTCGTTATAAACCTTGGTTTTACCGGACAAGTTTTCCTGTTTTAAAGACGTTTCAAGAAGTTTTTCGTTTAATTCCCTTATAATATCATCGGACTTGGAACGTTCTTCGGTGTGCGTATTGTACTTTCCGATGGTTTCCAGAAGTTCGTGGTTTCTTAGCTCGTATTCCTCGTCAAGACCTTTGATACGTAGACTAATCCTGTCTTTAATTACGCTTGCATTGTCGTATTTATAAAGGTAATTATTGATTTCGTGATATTTAAGTTTTGCGGAAAGGTCTATAAACAGCCTTGTCTTTTCAGCTGCTTTGGCAAGCGGTTCAAGGCTCTTTTCATGTACCGAAGTTACGTCGAAAATTCTAACTAAATTTTCGTGTACACGGTCTAGCTTTCTTTCCGTTTCGAGTTTTTTGGCTTTAGCCTGCGCTATGCCTACGGCTTCCTCGAAAATAACCCTTCTGTCTTCCGGTTTAGAGGACAAAATTTCCGATACTTTGCCCTGTCCGATAATGGAATAACCGTTTTTGGAAACGCCGCATTCGTGTAATAGCCTTACGATTTCTCTTAAAAGTGAAGGCTGTTTATTAACGTAGTATTCGCTTTCACCGCTTCTGAACAGTTTACGGGTAAGGATGACTTCATTATAGTCGCAACTTTTGAAAATATGGTTGGAGTTATCAAAATACAGTGAAACTTCGCAGTAAGAAAGTGATTTTCTTGCCTGCGTACCACTGAAAATTACGTCGGTCATGTTGGAACCACGCAAAGTTTTAGCGGACTGTTCACCCAAAACCCAACGAATAGCGTCGGCAATGTTGGATTTGCCGCAGCCGTTAGGTCCTACGATGCCCGTAACGCCGTTATCAAAAATTATCTCGACTTTGTCTGCAAACGACTTAAAGCCGCTCATCTCGATTTTTTCAAAATTCAAAGCCTGAAATCCTCGCTTTGTAAAATAGTAATTGCGGTTTTTGCCGCAGATTTTTCAGCCTCTTTGTGGGAACGCCCTTTTCCGGTTGCCAAAGTTTTACCGCCAACTTTAACAGCCATTTCAAAAAGCGGTAAATGCGGCGGTCCGCTTTTTGATATTTCATCGTACTCGATGTTTCCCAACCGTTTTTGCTGAACTATGTGTAGAAGCTGACTTTTATAGTCAACTAAATCCACGTTTTTTTTAGTAATATCCGCCGATAACGGATCTAAGTGTTTTAAAATGAACTTTTCGGCATTTTTAATTCCGCCGTCAAGGTAAATTGCCGCAACCAAAGATTCAAAAAGGTTTTCGGAAATGTTCGTTTTGTTCTTTTCCCTCTGTTCTCCTTCTCCTAGAATAAGGAATCTGTCAAGCCCTGCGGCGATTATCGCTTTAGAAAGGGGCTGTTTTGAAACAAGCGCCTGTTTTTTAAGGGTAAGCGAGCCTTCGTCATCATGAGGGTAAGCCTTATAAAGTCTTTCGGCTATTACGTAGCCCAAAACCGAATCGCCTAAAAATTCCAGTCTTTCGTTGGAAGCAAAACCTTTATGCTCGTTTGTATATGAAGAATGTGTAAAAGCCCTAATAAGTAAATTTTTATCTTTAAAGGAGTAACCTAACAACTTTTCACAAGCGTTTACGTCAAAATTCATCTTAGTAGTTAAGGTTGTCCACCGTTCTCGGGAAAGGTATAACGTCTCTGATATTTGCTATGCCGGTAAGGTACATAACCATTCTTTCAAATCCGAGGCCGTAACCTGAATGGGTTACGCCACCGAATTTTCTGAGATTTAGATACCACCAATAATCTTCTTCTTTAAGATTGCATTCTTTCATTTTGGCTTTCAAAACGTCAAGCCTTTCTTCACGCTGACTTCCGCCGATAAGTTCGCCGATTCCGGGAACAAGTAGGTCGCTTGCCGCAACCGTTTTGCCGTCGTCGTTTAATCTCATATAGAAGGCTTTGATTTCCTTGGGATAGTCGGTTAAAAAGACCGGTTTTTTATAAACCTGCTCGGTAAGATAACGTTCGTGCTCGCTCTGAAGGTCGCAGCCCCAATACACCGGGAATTCGAATTTGTCTTTATGCTTTTCGAGTATTTTTATAGCCTCGGTATAACTTAAACGAACAAATTCGTTCTCGACAACGTTTTTGAGTCTGTCAATTAGTCCGTTATCAACGAATTTATTTAAAAATTCGAGTTCTTCGGGGCAGGACTTCATTACGTAGTTTATAATGTATTTTACCATGCTTTCAGCCATATCCATATCGTCGTTAAGGTCAGCGAAAGCCATTTCCGGTTCAATCATCCAAAATTCCGCTGCATGGCGGGCTGTGTTGGATTTTTCCGCACGGAAAGTAGGTCCGAAAGTATACACGTTACCAAAGGCAAGCGCATATGTTTCCGCATTTAACTGTCCTGAAACGGTAAGCGACGCTTTCACGCCGAAAAAGTCTTCTTTGTAATCCACGTTTCCTTGATCGTTAAATTTGAGTTTTCTTTGATCGAGGGTGGTAACCTGGAACATTTCCCCTGCACCTTCGCAGTCGCTGCCGGTAATTATGGGCGTGTGAACGTACACGAATCCTTGTTCATTGAAAAATTTATGAATAGCGTACGCTGCTTCGCTTCTTATTCTGAAAACCGCACTGAACATATTAGTTCTCGGCCTTAAATAAGCGATTTCTCTTAAATATTCGACGGAGTGGCGCTTTTTCTGTAAAGGATAATCTGGGGTTGAGGTTCCTTCTATTTTACATTCCGTAGCTTTTAGTTCAAACGGCTGTTTTGCGTCCGGCGTCAAAACAAGCTGACCTTTAATTATAAAGGAAGCGCCGACGTTTTGTTTAACGACTTCATCGTAATTATCTACGCTTGCGCTTTCAACAACGACTTGAAGATTTTTGAAAAAACTGCCGTCGTTAAGTTCAATAAAGCCGAAAGACTTTAAATCACGTATGGTTCTTGCCCACCCCATAACCGTAATATTTTTATCGGAAAATTGTTCGGGATTTCTGTAAATAGTTTTGATAGTAACTCTTTTTTCCATAAAGCACCTATGCGAAGTAAAACTCCGCCTATTATTAAAGATATATACTATATAATAACATTATTTTACGTAAAAAACAATTGTTTAGCGGAATTTAGTTGAAAAAACAGCTATTTTTATTCCAATTTTAAACAAAAAAAGTCCCGCGATTAATTTCACGGAACCTTTTATTAGATTTATGCTATTTTCTTTTTAACCAAATCCGGTTTTTTCAGGCCGTTTACGACGTCTCTATCTATAATTACCTTTGAAATGGAAGTGTCGGTTGGAATGTCGTACATAACGTCTAGCATAAGATTTTCGAAAATCGTTCTTATTCCTCTAGCCCCCGTTTTTAGTGAAATTGCCTTTTTAGCTATTTCTTGAAGGGCGTCCTCTTTTACGTCAAGGTCAACCTTATCTACGCTCAAAAGTTTTTTATACTGCTTAACTATGGCGTTTTTAGGCTCGGTCATAATCTTAACAAGCGCATTTTCGTCCAAAGCGTTTAAAGCAACCGTAATAGGAATTCTTCCTACAAATTCCGGTATTAAGCCGAATTTTATTAGATCCTGCGGCTGAACTTCGCTTAAATAATCGTCGATAATCTGATTTTTGTCGGTAACTTCCGCGCCGAATCCCATACCGGAATTTTCCTTTCTTTTGGCAACGATTTTGTCAAGCCCTACGAAAGCCCCGCCGAGAATAAACAAAATATTCGTGGTGTCGATTCTGATAAGTTCCTGTTGGGGGTGTTTTCGTCCGCCTTGCGGTGGAACGCTTGCAACCGTGCTTTCGATTATTTTTAAAAGTGCCTGTTGAACGCCTTCGCCGGAAACGTCTCTCGTTATAGAAACGTTTTCGCCTTTACGCGCGATTTTATCTATTTCGTCGATGTAGATTATGCCTTTTTCCGCACGGGAAATGTCGTAATCGGCGTTTTGGATAAGTTTAAGCAAAATATTTTCAACGTCTTCACCGACGTAACCGGCTTCGGTTAAGGTGGTGGCGTCCGCAACCGCAAAAGGAACTTTCAGTATCTTAGCAAGAGTGCTTGCAAGCAGCGTTTTACCGCAACCTGTCTGCCCCAGCAAAAGAACGTTACTTTTATCGATTTCGGTATCCTCTTTTCCGCCTTTTTTGGTTTTTGCAACCATGTTTACACGCTTATAATGATTGTAAACGGCTACGGCGAGAACCTTTTTAGCTTTATCCTGACCAATAATATACTTGTCAAGTTCACTCTTGATTTCGTGCGGTTTTAAAAGTTTAACCTGTTCGGAAGAGTTTTTGATTTCGTCTTCCTTCAAAATGTCCTCGCAAATCGCTATACATTCGTCGCAAATGTGAAGTCCGTTGGGACCGGCGACCAGTGTTTTAACTTTTTCTTTTGGTTTTCCGCAAAAAGAGCAGGAATTCTCGCTGAATATATTGTTGTTCATTATACCTCCGTTTACAGGTTTCTCGTGGAATAAATTTTGTCTATTAAGCCATATTCCAAAGCGTCCTCCGCAGAGAAATAATTATCTCTGTCGGTGTCGTTTTCTATGGTTTTAAGGGAGTTCCCCGTGTTTTCCGCAAGAATCCCGTTAAGTTTGTTTTTAAGCATAAGAATGTGGTCTGCCTGAATCTTAATATCGCTTGCCTGACCTTGCATTCCGCCAAGCGGCTGGTGAATCATGACTTCGCTGTTTTTAAGACAATAGCGTTTACCTTTCGTTCCGCTTGAAAGTATAACCGCAGCCATACTTGCGGCCATACCGATGCAAATAGTGGAAACGTCGCAGCGGATATACTTCATTGTATCGTAAATCGCAAGTCCTGCGGATACGCTTCCGCCCGGGCTGTTGATGTACATACTTATCGGCTTCGTCGGGTTATCGGACTCAAGATATATTAGTTGCGCAACGATGGTGTTTGCCATTGCGTCGTCGATTTCACCGGACAAAAAGATAATTCTGTCCTCTAAAAGCCTGGAATATATATCGTATGAGCGTTCGCCTTTGCCCGTGTCTTGTACTACGTAAGGAATAAGAGCCATTTTTAACCTGCCTTATTTATATTTTTATTAGGAAATGTCGTTGTTTTCAACGAGGAAGTTGAAAAGTTTGTCGATGACTATGGAATTCTTGATGTAGTCGATTTGTCTCGGATCCATAGTCTTTTTGTACTCTTCGGCTTCCTTTTTAACGGATTTAGCCTGTTCTTCTATCTTCGCATCAACCTCTTCTTGGGTTGCTTCAATCTTTTCGTCTTCTACGATTTTGGTTACGATAAGTTGTTTTTTAACCCTTGAAGTTGCGATTTCTTTATAGGAATCCCTTATCGCTTGATCGGTTTGGTTGGTAACTTTAAGGTAATCTTCGTATTTAAGCCCCTGATACATAAGTCTGTATTGAAGCTGTTGAACCATAGTGTTGACTTCCTGCTCTATCATGCAGTCGGGAATAACCACTTCGGTACCTTCGGCAATCTTGTTTAAAAGGTTGTCCTCATTTTCGTTCTGAGCACGCTTATCGTTATCCTGCTGCATGCGTTCACGAGTTTTTTGTTTATAAGCTTCCAAAGATTCTTCACCGGTAGCGTCCTTAATGAATTCGTCGTTTAATTCGGGAAGTTCTTTGTAAAGAATTTCGTGAAGATGTATAGCAAATACTGCGGCTTTACCGTTTAAAGGTGCGGTATAATCTTCGGGGAAGGTTACGTTGATATCTTTATCTTCGCCTATCTGCATACCTACAACCTGATCTTCGAAACCGGGAATAAATGAACCGGAACCGAGTTCCAAACGCTGCTTGGAAGCCGTACCGCCGTCAAACTTAACGCCGTCAACGGAACCGCTATAATCGATTACTACGATATCGCCGTTTTGGCAGGGTCTGTCGGTAACGGAAACCTCTCTCGAATTTCTGTCGAGAAGGCGTTTAATATCGTTTTCCAAATCGTCGTCGCTTACATTATACTCAACCTTATCAACTTTTATACCCTTATAGGAAGCGATTTTTACTTCCGGCATTACGGGAACAAGTGCGGTAAAGGAAACGCCGTCCTCGGACACGTCGTCAAGCGAGAAGGAAGGATCACCTACGGGATGAATATTGGCAGATTCCTTTTCGAGAATCTCCGGATAATATTTGGATATAGCAATATTGATTGCGTCTTCGTAAAATACTTCTTTGCCGTAAACGCCGCAAATTACGTTAAAAGGAACATGTCCTTTTCTGAAGCCTTGAACGCTATATTTGTTCTTATTTTGATTGTAAGCGTCGTTAATTGCTTTTTCCCAATCGGTTTTGTCTAAAGTAACCGAAAGTTTTACCTGACTTTTTTCAAAGTTTTCGAAAGTGTAGTTCATAATTACCTCAAAAATCGTTTTTTATTTTATTTCCGTACTATTTTAGCAAAATAAAAAATTATTGTAAAGTTTTTAGTTCAAATATTTGCAAATATGTTATTTTTAAGTATAATAAAATGTAGAAAAATACTCGTTATCGGTAGGGTTAGTATGCCTCAGGACGCTTTTACAATTTATCATACCGCAAAAGAACTCGACTTAAAACTTAAAAATGCGAGGATTGACAGAATAAATCAACCGGACAAGGACACCGTCGTTTTTTTTGTAAGAACCAACAGCAAAAACGAAAAACTTATCCTTTCCGCCAATGCTGAAAACGCAAGGG